>CAYMLJ010000010.1:0-2408 GCA_964391395.1 uncultured Ruminiclostridium sp.
TTGGAAAAGGTGTTGGTATCTTATCAGAAAAACGGTATGACCTCATATCTTGAGACTCTATTGTCGGCCCAAAGTTTTACTGATTTTTTAAAAAGGCTGAATGTCATACAAGAACTTTCCCGTAATACAGGGGAAATGCTTAATTCAATGGAAGAAGAAAAGGCCGCATTAATAACTGAACGAGAAAAGCTCATATCCAATAAGACTCTGTTAGAAAATAATAGGGCCGAGTTAAATAATGCAATCACACAAAAGATGAATTTAAAACAGGATCAGGAGGATTACCTCGACTCTCTTTCCGAAGAAAAAGAGCATTACCGGGATCAATTAAACAAGCTGGATCAATCGTGGAGCGAAGTTAAAGATTTATTTTCAAATATAGCAACAGAGTTTTCAAGAGTATTTAATGAATCTGACCTTTCAATAGATGATTTCAATCTTGAAATAGCATTTCTTTCTGTAAAAGGCTCTATTACAGATGACAGAATGAATGGAATTATTGAAAAGGATAAAAAACTTCCTAAAATGATTTTTGATATCAGGCCTGAAGTAATCCAAATAGAAATTCCCGATAAACATTTGTTGCTAAGCGGTACAATTGTCATTGAAAGCGGAAGTGCAATAAGATTTAATGTTACAGATGGGACTTTCTATGATATGAAGTTAGAGAAACCATCTATAGAAGAATTATTTAGGGATGGTTATTTAGTAATAGATTTTAAAGAGCTGATAGGGGATATCACTCTTAAGCAAGTAAATATGAAGGATGGATTTATAGAGTTTAAAGTGAGTCCTTTCTTTTAGGAATCAGTGAGGAAACCGGAATGATTGAAGTAAAAAAGGTATCCTTGAGATACCGTGACGGAACATTGGCACTAGATAATATTGATCTAACCATAGGGGATAGTGAGCTTGTTTATCTTACCGGCCCCAGCGGATCAGGGAAAACCAGCCTGTTAAAACTTATTATGGGGATGGAATACCCAACCTTAGGCACAGTGAAAGTAATGGGGCAAGTAATTTCCGGGGAAAAATCCGAGGATTTAAGAAGTATGCGAAAAAGAATTGGACCGGTGTTTCAGGAATTGAAGCTCGTCCCGGGAAGAAGTGCCATGGAAAATGTTTTAATGGGAATTCGATTTCTCGATTTTACCCGGCAGGAAATCAAGGAAAATGCAGCAGATGCCATTAGAAAGGTAGGTCTTTCTCATAAAGCTTATTCTATGGTGGAGAACCTATCATGGGGTGAAGCTCAAAGGGTGGCAATTGCAAGGGCTATTGCCAGGAAACCGAGATTAATATTAGCTGATGAACCTACGGGTAATCTTGATCAGGACAACGCCATTAATATTCTTAATATTTTGGCTTCTTTTAGGCAAAGAAACATGTCGGTCATTGTGGCAACTCATGCAACTCATTTAATTGAAAACCAAAGAAATATCACTATCATACGTATGGATCAGGGCAGTATTTCGGTCGAAAAGCGAGGTGATGAGGAATGAAAAACTTCATGGCAAATCTAGGCTATTTTTTTAAAGAAGCCGGAAGGATTATATTTTCCAATACTCTCTCGAACATTTTTACTTTTATAGGGACTGTTCTAATTTTGCTGATGCTTGCAACGGTGGTAACAGGCTGGAGTATTGCCTCCCGCTTGGTAACAATGCTGCAGGAGGAGGCCGAAGTCAGTGCATTTTTTCATGAAGACCTGGAAGAAAAAAAGGTGCTTGCCTTGGCCGAAAATCTGGGTAAACTCGACGGTGTTTGGAGCGCCAGAGTGGTTGATGAATCAGAAGCCTATGGCAGGATGGAAGAAATTCTTGCAAATGATGCAGGTATTTTGGAGCTTTTTGATGAGAATCCCTTTAAGGCTTACATAGAAATCCGGATTAATCCCGGTTATTTAAATTCGGTAATAGAAGACATACAAGGATTTAAAGAGGTGGATTTTGTCCGCGACAACAGGGGGGTTTTAGAGAGCATTAACAGCATAATCAAGGGCATAAATGTTATTGGTAGCCTTATTATATTTGCCGTCGGAATAACAACGGTTATCATTATTTCACATATGATTCGGCAGGGAATTTACAATAACAGAGATCAAATCAAAACACTACGGTTGTTAGGTGCATCACGCGTGTTTATCGGTTTTCCCTTTATATGCGTAGGTTTGCTGATTACCGTTGTGGCAGGGATGTTGACCTCACTTATTATGGCACTTTTAATTCATCAGGGATATATAGCCATGGGAGGTTCAATACCGTTTATTCCTCTGCCGACCGAGGCTAATCTTATTCTAGGCGTTACTTTTGTCCTTATGGGTGTCAGTATTATTCTTGGGATGGCCGGTAGTCTGTTCGGTTTATCCTCTATTAAGGAGCACTAAGAAGAACTTTGAAGAAAGCAGT
>CAYMLJ010000010.1:2508-3797 GCA_964391395.1 uncultured Ruminiclostridium sp.
CGGAGCCGTTACACGCATAGAAGGAAAATATATATTGACATGACCGGTATTTTTTAATATCCCTATTGACAGACCAAGCAAAAATATATAAAATAAAGAAAACAATTCACCACATTAACGTGATAAAGTAATGAAGTGAGGTCTGAAACATGAAAAAGTGGAATATTTATACGCCGGAAGGAGTCCAAGATATATTGTTTGAATCATGCCGCCAAAAGAGGTTGCTGGAGGGCAAGATAAGAGAAACCTTTAAACTCAACGGATATAAGGAAATAGAAACCCCAACCATAGAATTCTACGACACATTTGGAGGGGAAAGAGGCCTGATTAACCAGGAAAGTATGTATAAATTCTGTGATTCCAAAGGTAGGCTATTGGTGTTGAGACCTGATCTTACAGTTCCTGTAGCTCGTTTAGCAGCAACCAAGCTTAAGGATGAAGTGCTTCCTTTGAAATGCTGCTATATTGGTAATACATTTAGTTTTGATGAATTGGGTGGAGGAAGGCAGAATGAATTTACCCAGGCAGGCTGTGAGCTGCTTGGTATTAATTCTCCCGAAGCCGATGCCGAGGTGGTTGCCATGGCAATTGAAACTGTAAAGGCAACAGGGATAGATGAATTTCAAATTGATATAGGGCAGGTAGGTTTTTTTAAGGGACTTATGGAGGAATCCGGCCTTTCGGATGAAGAAATAGAAGAGGTCAGGGAGTTAATTGACCAGAAAAACCTTGTGGGCGTAGAGCAGGTTATGGTTAGACACAAGGTAAAGGATCCATTAAAGAGAATTATTCTGGACCTTCCCAAGCTTTTTGGATCTAAAGATATTCTACAAAAAATCAATTCTGGGGATATAGGTATCGTTGCAACTAAGGCAATAGAGAACATTAAAGCAGTTCTTGAAATACTTGAGGATCGAAACCTTGCTCAATATGTGTCATTGGATTTTGGTATGGTGCAGAGCCTGAATTATTATACCGGGATTGTTTTCAGAGGCTATACGTATGGAGTGGGATTCCCGATTTTAAGTGGGGGGCGCTATGATAGGCTGGTTTCAAAATTCGGCAGAGACTGTGAAGCAACAGGCTTTTCCCTTGGAATAAATATGGTAATGATGGCATTAGAAAGACAAAGAAAGCAATCCGAACAAGAATCCGGAGGAGTTTTTGTAACCTATGAAAAGAATGCACGTAAGCTTGCCGGTGACTATTGCAGGCAATTAATCCGAAACAATTGCATTGCGGAACTGGATATTATGCAAATGGGAATCGAAGAAAGTAAAAAGTATGCT
>CAYMLJ010000010.1:3897-6294 GCA_964391395.1 uncultured Ruminiclostridium sp.
ATTGTGGGGAAAGACACATTAATTGAAGAGGGCAGAGATTTATACGAGGTTTTGGATCTTGGATTTGCAGAATGTAAAATGTGCGTTGCCGGCCCTAAAGAGTTGGAAGGGAAAATGGACTCAGTTTCTATTACTCGGGTGGCCACCAAATACCCTGAGGTTGCCAGAACGTATTTTCGACATAAAAGGCGTGAGTCTGTTGAGATTATAAAACTAAGCGGGTCAGTAGAACTGGCACCGTTAGTAGGGCTTTCGGAGGTTATTGTGGATTTGGTTGAAACCGGACGTACTTTAAAGGAAAATGGTCTTGTGGTTTTAGATACAATTTCCGAAATAAGTGCAAGAATGGTTGTAAACCGTGTCAGCATGAAAATGGAAAACCAACGAATTACAAAAATTATAGAGGATATAAGAAAACAGCTCTAAAACATTCTAAAGAGGTTGCTATGATGAAGATTTATGAATATAAAAATGATAGTTTAGAAACATTGCTCGATGCCTTGAACAAGCGAAGCCCCGAAGGTCAGCTTGAAGTTGAAAGAGCCACAGCTGATATTATCAGAAATGTAAAAGAACGCAAAGATGAGGCCCTTATTGAATACAGCAAAAAGTTTGACAGAGTGGAGCTTACTTTAGACACTATAGAAGTTCCCCAGAATGAATTGGTAAGTGCCTTAAACTTAATTGACAGAGATTTATTAAGGGTTATTCAAAAGGCAGCCGAGAATATACGAACTTTTCACGAGAAACAGAAAGAAAATTCATGGTTTACCACTAATGAAAACGGAATCCTTCTGGGGCAAAAGATTACTCCTCTTTCCAGAGTCGGTGTATATGCTCCCGCGGGAAGCGCTCCATTGCCGTCAACGGTTTTAATGGATGTAATACCGGCAAAGGTAGCCGGGGTCGAGGAGATTATTCTTTGCTCACCGCCGAGTAAAGGCGGGAAGGTTGATCCGGTAATTTTAGCTTGTGCAGAGCTTGCCGAAGTCGACAGAGTATTTATGGTTGGAGGAGCGCAGGCTATTGCAGCTATGGCTTATGGAACCCAAACCATTCCCAAAGTCGATAAAATTGTGGGGCCGGGTAATATCTATGTTGCAACAGCTAAAAAAATGGTGTTCGGTACCTGCGGAATTGACATGATAGCCGGACCAAGTGAGATATTGATTATTGCCGATGAAACGGCGAATCCGGCTTATGTAGCGGCGGATCTTCTTTCACAGGCAGAACATGATAAGCTGGCATCATCAATTTTAATAACTACATCAAAAGAGCTTGCCCAAAATGTTTCACAGGAGCTTGAAAAACAGCTTTTAAAGTTAACAAGAGCAGAAATTGCTTCTGAATCTTTGGAGAAATACGGTGCTATAATTGTAACCGACACAATTTATGAGGCAGTAAAAATAAGTAATTTAATTGCCCCCGAGCATCTTGAGGTATGCACACTGAATCCGTTCGATATATTACCATCAATAAAAAATGCCGGAGCAATATTTCTAGGAAACTATTCTCCGGAACCTCTCGGGGATTATTTTGCGGGGCCTAATCATACCTTGCCTACATCGGGCACGGCAAGATTTTTCTCTCCCTTGGGAGTATATGATTTTATAAAACGTCAGAGTGTAATTTCATATAGCCGCGATGCATTTAATGCTGTTGCTTCCGATGTGGCTGCCTTTGCACAAGCTGAAGGGTTAACAGCCCACGCTGAGGCAATACGAATAAGACAAGGCAACGGAGGTCAAAAATGAGTCGTTTTTTAAGTCTTAATACAAGAGAGCTTACTCCCTATGTGCCGGGTGAGCAACCAAAGGATAAAAAATTCATTAAGCTCAATACAAACGAGAATCCGTATCCACCTTCACCTTTGGTTATAGAAAGGATAAGAAGTTTTGTTTTAGAGGACCTACGCCTCTATCCCAACAGTGAGGGAGCTATAGTAAAACAAGCAGTGTCAAAGTATTATGGCATATCCGAGGAGGAGGTTTTTGCAGGTAATGGGTCCGATGAGGTTTTAGCATTTATCTTTAAAGCCTATTTTGACTATACTGATAAAATCGGGTTTCCCGATATAACCTACAGCTTTTATCCTGTGTATAGCACACTCTTTGAAATTCCCTTTATAAAGGTGCCTGTCGGGAGCGATTTTTCCATTGACTTATCACAATACCCTGAGGACTTAAAGGGTATAATTTTTGCTAATCCTAACGCTCCAACCGGTATATATATGCCACCTGATGAGATTGAAGGATTTCTTAAAAGTAGGCCGGATACTCTCATTATTGTTGACGAGGCATATGTTGATTTCGGCGGAGAATCCTGTGTACCGCTGATTTCAAAGTATGATAATCTTATTGTTGTTCAAACTCTCTCTAAATCAAGGGCATTAGCCGG
>CAYMLJ010000010.1:6394-22726 GCA_964391395.1 uncultured Ruminiclostridium sp.
TTGGTCACGGAGGTATTGTGATGAGATGCGCTGAATTGGCTAGAAAAACTAAAGAAACTGAGATTTCTATTAAGCTAAATTTAGATGGAAATGGAGAAAATACTATTTCGACCGGAGTGGGCTTCTTGGATCACATGTTATGCCTTTTTTCGGGCCATGGGCAATTCGATCTTACACTTGAGTGTAAAGGAGACCTGTTTGTTGACGGTCATCATACGGTTGAGGATATTGGAATAGTCCTGGGAAAGTCAATTTCAGATGCTTTAGGTAAGAGGGAATCTATAAAAAGATTCGGAACAAGCTTTGTTCCTATGGACGAATCCTTGGCTCTGGTAAGCCTTGACCTTTCCAACAGACCGTTTCTACATTTTGAAGTACCTTTTTCAACTGATATGGTTGGTGAAATGGAAACTGAGATGTTCGAAGAATTCTTTCGGGCTCTTGCTGTTAATGGCGGTATGACATTGCATATCAAGCTGATACACGGAAAAAATAATCACCATATAATAGAAGCCGTGTTTAAAGCCTTTGCAAGAGCTTTGAAAGAGGCAGTCAACATTGATTCCTCAATCCAAGGGGTACTGTCTACAAAGGGCTTATTGTAGAATACGATATATAAATATCAACGGAGGAGACATTAATGCTAATTAAGGATACTAATTTTATTGATTTACCTGTTTTTATTAAAGGAAAAGTAAGAGATGTATATGAGGTAGGAGCCGACAAGCTGTTAATGATTGTTACCGATCGCATATCAGCCTTTGATGTAGTTTTTGATGACCTCATCCCTGATAAGGGCTGTGTTCTCAACGGTATTTCCGAGTTCTGGTTTGATTTTTGTAAGGATATAATCGGAAACCATGTGATAACAACTGATGTGTCAGAGTATCCCATGGGATTATCAAAATTCAAAGAGGAGCTTCAAGGCCGCTCCATGCTTGTTAGAAGGGTTGAGATGGTTGAGGCCGAATGCATAGTTCGTGGATATCTTGAAGGTTCCGGCCTTAAGGATTACAGAGCTACAGGTGAAATCAGCGGGATTAAGCTGCCTAAGGGTTTGAAGCAGGCAGATAAACTTCCCGAACCGATTTTTACTCCTTCCACAAAGGCCAAGGAAGGCCACGATATCAATGTAAGCTATGAATTTGTTAAAGAACAGATAGGCCAAGAACTGGCCTCTATGCTTAAAGAAAAAACCATAAATCTTTATAAAAAAGCAGAAGAATACGCATTGAGCAGAGGAATAATTCTGGCTGACACAAAGTTTGAGTTTGGTATGTTGGACGGTGAACTTGTTATAGCCGATGAAATGTTCACACCTGACTCATCAAGGTTCTGGGAATTGGCAGATTATGAGCCCGGCAGAGCACAAAAAAGCTTTGATAAGCAATACTTGCGAGAATACCTTGAATCTCTTGATTGGGATAAAACACCCCCAGCACCCAAACTTCCACAAGAGGTAATTGAGAAAACCAGGGCAAAATATATCGAGGCGTACGAGAGAATCACGGGAAAGAAGTTTACTGCATGATTGCAATTATAGATTATGATGCAGGGAATCTTAAAAATGTTGAAAATGCCTTTAAAAAGGTAGGAGCAGATCCCTTGATAACCTGCGATGAAAGAACTATTCTTGACAGTGAGGCAGTGGTGCTTCCCGGAGTCGGAGCTTTTGCCGATTGCATGGAAAGCCTTGTGAAAAAGGGTATGGACAGGGTGGTCAAGGTTTGCATAGATATGGGTAAACCATTTTTAGGGATATGCCTTGGCTACCAATTGTTGTTTGAATACAGTGAAGAGAATCCTAATGAGCATATCGATGCCAAAGGTCTGGGAGTTTTTAAGGGAAGGGTGAAAAAATTCCCTGCCGATAAAGGTTTAAAAATTCCTCATATGGGCTGGAACAGTCTTAGCTTTCCCAAACCTTGCCCGTTGTTTGAAAATCTTCCCGGGAAGCTCTTTACCGTTTTAGGAGACGATTCTTCTTTATCGGAGTATAAGCAAAGCGAGGAATCATATTTTTACTTTGTCCATTCATATTATGTGGAGGTGGCCGACAGAAGCATGGTGTCAGCAATCTCACAATACGGCTTGTCCTTCGATGCTGCCATATCAAAGGACAATGTATATGCGACCCAATTCCATCCCGAAAAAAGCGGAAAAGTAGGGCTGGCTATAATAAATAACTTTCTAAAGGTGGTGCAAAGGGTATGATAATATATCCTGCTATTGATATTAGAGGCGGCAAGTGTGTCCGGTTAACCCAAGGGCGATATGATGATATAACTATCTTTTCCGATGATCCTGTCAACATGGCATTACAATTCCAAAAGGCAGGAGCTAAATATCTTCATGTGGTTGATTTGGACGGCGCCAGAGGAGACAATGATAATCGTGAAATAATACGCCGTATAGCCAAAGAGCTTAGTATTCCGGTTCAAACCGGAGGCGGAATAAGAACAATGGCCGATATTGAGGCTGTATTGGAGTTTGGCATTTCACGGGTAATACTCGGCACCTCGGCGGTAAGAAACCCGGAAATAGTGAGTGAGGCAGTTAAAAAATATAAAAACCGTATCGCAGTCGGGATCGATGCTAAGAATGGCTTTGTGGCCATTGAGGGCTGGGAAAAAACAAGCGGGATTAAAGCGGTTGAACATGCCAAAAACATGGAAGCTTTGGGAGTACAAACTATAATCTATACAGATATTGCCACAGACGGGATGTTATCTGGTCCCAACATGTTAGCAATGTCGGAAATGGTTAAAAAGGTTAAGATGGAGGTTATTGCGTCAGGCGGCGTATCCAGTTTAAAAGATATAAGACATTTGAAAGAGGTCGGAGTAGCCGGAGTAATTGTGGGCAAGGCGATTTACACAGGCGATGTAGACTTAAAAAAAGCATTGGAACTTATATGATGGTGTCTATTATAAATTTTTATTCCGCTAAAGCCAAGAAGGAGCGATATGAATGCTTACAAAACGAATAATTCCCTGCCTGGATGTTTATAAGGGTAGAGTAGTTAAAGGCGTACAATTTATAAATCTTATAGATGCGGGAGATCCGGTAGAATGTGCAAGCATTTACGATAAGGCCGGAGCAGACGAAATTACTTTTCTTGATATTACAGCCTCTTCGGAATCAAGGGATATCATGCTGGATATGGTATCAAAGGTTGCCGAACAGGTTTCAATTCCTTTTACTGTAGGAGGAGGAGTAAGGACTGTTGAGGATTTTCATAAAATATTACTTGCCGGAGCAGATAAAATCGGAGTCAATTCAGCAGCCTTGAAAAGGCCTGAGTTCATAAGCGAGGCTGCTCTTCGTTTCGGTTCTCAGTGTGTTGTAGTGGCAATTGATGCAAAGAAGCGCCAAGACCAATCGGGTTGGGATGTTTATTTAAACGGAGGTCGTATTAATACGGGAAAAGATGCGGTGGAGTGGGCTTATGAGGCTGAAAAATTAGGTGCCGGTGAAGTTTTACTTACCAGCATGGATCGGGACGGCACCAAATCGGGCTATGATATTGAGCTAACAAGAGCGGTATCCGAAGCAGTAAAAATACCTGTTATTGCTTCGGGAGGCGCAGGGGAATTCGAGCACTTTAAAATTGCAATAACCGAGGGTAAGGCAGATGCGGTTCTAGCAGCTTCTCTGTTTCATTTTGGACAAATAAAAATATGGGAGTTAAAAGAATATTTAAGAAGCAATGGGATTCCTGTAAGATATTAAATTGACAAAAAAATAACAAATATGATAGAATAATAAAAATCTAATAACGATACATATTGATAAGGTAGGGAGTAATAATGGTTGAAGACAAGAAAATTTCAATGGCTGTTACAAGAAGGCTACCACGGTATTTCCGCTATCTTTACGATCTGATGAATCTTGACATTAAGCGCGTTTCATCGAAGGAGCTAAGTGAGAGGATGCATATTACCGCATCACAAATCCGCCAGGATTTGAACTGCTTCGGTGGTTTTGGTCAACAGGGATATGGCTACAACGTTGAATATCTATATAACGAAATAGGCAAAATTCTTGGTACAGATAGAAGATTTAATTGTATAATCCTCGGGGCGGGAAACATGGGGAATGCTCTGGCTAACTATGAGAACTTTAAAAGAAGAGGGTTTGACATGTTAGCTATTTTTGACGTTGACGAAGAAAAGATCGGAAAAAAGATTAATGATATTGAGGTATACAGCACTGATGCGCTTCCTGAGTTTGTAGCCAATAATAAAATTGATATAGCAATTTTAACAGTTCCCAATAAAAAAATAATTGACACCGCCACACAAATAACCAATTTAGGCATTAAAGCTATATGGAATTTCTCTCCTACAGATTTGAGGCTAGGTGAAGGAATTGTTGTGGAGAATGTCCATTTAAGCGACAGCTTGATGGTTTTAGGATATAGGTTGCGGGAAAACGAGAACTGATTTAATAAGCTAAAGTAAAAAAACATAAAAACACAAAATATTATAACTTTTTAAATTTAGAAAAAAGAAACTCTAGGGTTTCTTTTTTTATTACCTTATTCAAATACGAACAACTAATGGATTTATATGTGAAATTCTATTATACTTAAAAATATGCAAAATAGAATAGTAAAAAGAAGTGAGTTGATTTTTTGTTCAGGGTAGCGATAGGACAGGACAGTCATAGATTTACAGAGCCTAATGACAATAAGAAGCTTATTTTAGGCGGTATCGTTATTGAGGGGTATCCGGGATTAATGGGGAACAGTGACGCTGACGTAGTGCTTCATGCTATTACTAATGCGATTTCCGGCATTTCATGTGTAAATATCCTGGGAAAAAGAGCTGATGATCTTTGCCTGAATGAAGGAATCACTGACAGCGCGGTGTTTCTTAAAGAAGCTATTGCGACTCTGGGGAACAATAAAATAATTCACATATCGGTTTCAATCGAAGCCCTTATACCAAAGCTATCTCCTTATATTGATTCTATGCGGCAAAGCATTTCGACCATGCTTGATATCGATATAAGCAGCGTGGGAATAACCGCTACCTCCGGAGAGGGCCTTACCGAATTCGGGAAAGGAAATGGAATTTTTTGCACCGCAATCATTACTACAAGAGAAGCAGAATGTGAGAGCTGAGAGGTCTATACAGTCCTCCCGCATTAAACTGACAACATCTATTTACGAATCATCATATCATTGCCATGAGCAGAACTTGTGATATAATATGACCACAAGCCTATTCAAAGCTTTGCTTTGAATAAGCTCGGCTTTGCCGAGCAAAAGTATTTTGCATTGCAAAATACGGATGTGGTCATGTTACATCATAAACTGCAGATGCTGATTTCATCAGCATCTGCCGGGATTTATCCCGTGCAAAATGGGATTCCCCATTTTGCAGTATGTTTATGATATAATTCATTTATTGGGAACAATAATTAGCAATTATTTTATTGCCTATATTCTTTATATTTTGGAGGGACCACTACAGTGAGTAAAAAAACATTCTATATTACAACACCTATATATTATCCGAGCGGAAAGCTCCATATAGGGCACTCATATACTACTGTTGCCGCAGATGCCATGGCAAGGTATAAGAGGCTGCAGGGCTATGATGTTATGTTTTTGACGGGTACCGATGAGCACGGGCAAAAAATTCAGAGAGTAGCCGCAGAAAACAACGTGACCCCTAAAGAATATGTTGATAATATAGTCGATGGTATAAAGAAGCTGTGGAGCCTTATGAAAATTACCAACGATAAATTTATAAGAACCACTGATGAATATCATATAGAAACGGTTCAAAAAATATTTAAGACCCTTTACGATAAAGGTGATATTTATAAGAGCGAGTATGAAGGTTTGTACTGTACTCCATGTGAATCTTTCTGGACAGAAACTCAACTTGTTGACGGTAAATGTCCCGATTGCGGGAGGGCTGTTGAGAAAACAAGGGAAGAAAGCTATTTCTTTAGAATTTCAAAATACCAGGATAGGCTTATAAAGCTCTTAGAGGAGAATCCGGACTTTATTCAGCCAAGCTCACGCCGAAATGAGATGTTGAATAACTTCTTAAGGCCCGGTCTTGACGATCTTTGCGTATCGAGAACATCCTTTAATTGGGGAATTCCGGTGACCTTTGACGAAAAGCATGTGGTTTATGTATGGATTGATGCTCTTTCCAACTATATTACAGCACTTGGATACTTGTCGGAAAACCATGAAAACTTTAAAAAATATTGGCCAGCCGATGTACATCTTGTGGGTAAGGAAATTGTCAGATTTCATACCATTATCTGGCCGGCAATGCTTATGGCTTTGGATTTACCTCTGCCTAAACAGGTTTTCGGCCACGGTTGGCTTGTTCTCGAGGGCGGGAAAATGTCCAAATCCAAGGGCAATGTGGTAGATCCCGTTGTTTTGATTGAAAAGTACGGCCTTGACGCCATCAGGTATTTCCTATTAAGAGAAGTTCCTTTTGGAGCCGATGGTGTTTTTTCAAATGAAGCTCTTATCACCCGGATTAATTCCGATTTGGCAAATGATTTGGGTAATTTAATCAGTCGTACGACGGCTATGATTAAGAAATATTTTGGCGGAGTTATCCCTAAAGAAAGGGAAAAAGGCGAATTCGATGAGGAATTAAGAAGTGTTGTTGTAAATACAAAGGCAAGAGCTGAAGAATATCTGGATAAGCTTCAGTTCAGCACTGCTCTTACAGAAATATGGAAAGCAATTTCCCGCACAAATAAGTACATTGACGAAACCATGCCCTGGGCTCTTGCCAAAAAAGAGGAGAATAAAGCAAGACTGGCAGAAGTTATGTATAATCTTGCTGAGAGCATACGTATTATTTCGATCCTAATACAGCCATTTATGCCCGAAACACCGGAGCTCATTTGGGGTCAGCTTGCCATTCCCGAAAGTCAAAGAACATGGGAAAGTGCAGGCCAATGGGGAGTTTATGAACAGGCTTCAGCTGTAACAACCGGAGAGATTATATTTCCCCGTATTGATCTAGAAAAGGAAATGGAAGCACTTTCTGCTTTGACACCCGGTGAGAATAAAACCGAGCCGCCTGCTTCCGAGAAAACAGAAATCCAAGAAAAACCCGAAGGGGTTGCCTTAATAGGGATAGACGACTTCGCAAAAGTGGACTTAAGAGTGGCGAAGGTAATTTCTTGCGAGAAGGTTGAAAAGAGCGATAAGCTTTTAAAACTAATAATTAGTTGTGGAGCCGAGGAAAAGCAGGTTGTGTCAGGTATTGCAAAATACTATTCACCCGAAGAAATGGTGGGGAAGTCATTAATTTTCGTGGCCAATTTAAAACCCGCAAAGCTGCGTGGTATTGAAAGCCAGGGAATGATTCTCGCAGCATCTGATGTGGAAAAACTGGTATTGGTCACTGTTGATAAAGATATACCTTCAGGCAGTAAGGTTAGCTAAAGAACGGAGAGTATGCTTTGATTGACTCACATGCCCATTACGACGATGAAAAATTTGATATGGACCGTGATCAAGTCCTGCAAGACTGTATTTCTCACGGTGTTACACATATAGTTAACGCAGGCAGCAATATTGAAAGCTCGAAAAAGTCCATTGGACTTGCGAAAAAATATCCCTTTGTATACGCAGCTGTGGGCGTTCACCCCCATGATGCGTTGGAATGCGATAAAAACACAATTGATACACTTAAATCTCTATCTGGGGAAGACAAAGTTGTTGCTATAGGGGAAATTGGGCTGGATTATCACTATGACTTTTCGCCCAGAGAGGTGCAAAGAGAGTGGTTTGCCAAACAAATAGCTCTTGCACGGGAGCTGAAGCTGCCCATAATAATACACGACAGAGAATCTCACAAAGACATTTTAGATATAGTAAAAAGTGAAAAAGGCAATGAAGTAGGAGGAGTATTTCATTGTTTTTCCGGGTCTCAGGAAATGGCGCGAGAGGTTTTAGATTTAGGCTTTATGATTGGACTTGGGGGAGCTATAACATTTAAAAATGCCAAGAAGCCTGTTGAGGTGTTACGCTATGTGCCTCTTGATATGCTTTTAGTTGAGACTGATTGCCCATACATGGCCCCTGAACCCCATAGGGGAAAGAGAAACTGGTCAGGCTATATTGAGCTTGTTTTGAAAAAAATATCTGAGGTAAAGGAAATAGATTACATTTTAGCCGAGGAGGCTACATCAAATAACGCAATTCATCTATTCAAATTGCAATCCAATTACTAGAATTTTCGGGGGAGTTGGCTATGAAAAAATTTGTAATAGTTATGATCGCTGCTATTGTTCTCTTTTTATTTCTCATGCTTAATTATCTTGTGTGGGACAAAGAAAATCTGCAAAATCAACGAGAGAGTGACAAACTTGAACAGGATTGGCTAAGGGGGCAGAATCGAACTCTTTCAACCTCAGTCAATGAATTGGAACAAGCAAATAAAAAGCTGGAAAGCGAAATTTCATCTAAAAAAGAAGAGATAAGTGATTTAGAATTGAAGCTACGTTCTGCAAGACAAAAGGAAACAAACAATCTGCAAGAAATGCAGAAACAAACAGAAGCATTGAATACTTTTAAGAGCATTATGGAAGAGGATGTAAAACGAGTTACTGAAAAATGGTTTTTAAGTATAACTCAAAAGAGTTATACTGATTCACTGACATTCCTTGATGAAGATTTTACACTCTGGAATCAACTCTATGAAGAAAATGAATACATAGAATTCATTTCAAATATACAATCAATATCTATTGCGAAAGAAAGCAATTCAACCAAAGAGGGTGTATTTACTATTATTTATGGTGGAGAGCCGCATATCGTACAAGCCAATCTACTAGTCGAAGTATATATTACAGAAAACGCTCAAAAAAACCTGCCTCATCTTGTTAACGGAATTAACACTTTGGAGGTAGGTTTTATTTACAATTCAGAGTCAAAAACATGGGTAATAATGTATGTAATTACCAAAAAATAACGGAAAGCCTTGACAAAAAAAATAAACCTATATAAAATGTAAAAGCCTTGAATAACAATAAATAGTAGAGGGTTATTTTTGCCCTGAATTTACAAAAGAACGGCTGATGATGCCATAATATGAAGATACACACATAAAAAGCAACAATATGTTGTTAGAAATCTAATTTAATAAGGAGAGGAAGTTTGAATGAACGGTTTATACTTTACTTTCATCAAACGTACGCTTCCCCTTAAGCAATTGGCTATGATGTTGATTCTGTCGGCATTTGCTGTAACCGCTGGTATTAAATTATACAATAACATCAGTAACGATGTTAAGGTTATTGACAACGGAAAGCCAATCGTCGTGAAAACTATGGGTACTAGTGTAGAACAGGCTCTTGAAAGATTGGGTATCTCAATCAAACCTGCCGATTACATTAGCATGCCCCTTGGTGCAAGTCTAGATAATGATTCCATGAATGTTATCAATATTAAACGGGCAGTACCGGTTAGCATCATGATCGACGGACAGCTTAGGGAGGTATGGTCCTACAAGGACACGGTTGAAGAAGTAATAGGAGAAAACGGCATTATTTTAGATCCGTTGGATCGATATGAAGGATTGACGCCTACAAGCCAGGTTTCAGCTGACATGGTTATACGTGTAGTTCGTGTAGATGAAGAAATCATTGCCGAAAAAACGGATATACCATTTACCGTAGTTGAAAAGCCTAATAATACAATGAACGACGGTGATAACAAGATAGTTGTAAATGGGGAAAACGGAACAAGAGAGAAATATTATAAGATTACCTATGAAGACGGAAAGCCTGTAGATAGGTTGTTTGTAAATGAAGATGTTGTAAAAGCCCCTGTGGATCAGGTAGTTGAGTACGGAACAGTGATGAATTTTAGAAACTCACGCGGCGAACTTGTTAGATATTCCAATGTTCTGGACATGAGGGCCACGGCATATACATCATCCTTCGAAGATACCGGAAAGCATCCGGATCACCCTGCGTTTGGAATAACATATACGGGGATGAAGGCAAGAGAAGGTGTAATTGCAGTTGATCCTAAAGTGATTCCTCTCGGAACCAAGCTATATGTTGAGATTCCCGGATCAGCTCCCGATTACGGCTTTGCTATAGCAGGTGATATTGGAAGCGCTATAAAAGGAAAAAACATTGACTTATATTTTGACACCTTATCCGAAGTATATCGGTGGGGAAGAAGAAAAGTAGTCGTGTACATCCTAAACGAACAAAGCGACAGCCGTTGGAAGGACAATGTAGAACCATGTAAATAAAATAAGGTATTTGATAAAATTATTTTTGGGCGGTTAATACCGCCCATTTTATATGGTATGATGGAAAAGAATTATAACTAAGCCTATGAGGGAATTACCTATGATTAATACAAACGAGGTTTTAAAAAAACATGGACTAAAGCTCACGAAATCTTTGGGACAGAATTTTCTCACCGACATCAATATTATAAAAAAAATAGTTGAAGCAGGAGAGGTAAGCTCCTCTGATTTGGTTGTGGAAATAGGTCCGGGTATAGGCTCCATGACTGCGGAGATTGCAAAAAAAGCAGGAAAGGTTATAGCCGTGGAAATCGATAAAAACCTGATACCTGCACTAAACGAAAATCTTATCTCATTTCCGAATGTTTCGATTATTAATCAAGATATTATGAAAGCCGACATCAGAGAGCTGATTAATGGCTGGACAGGCCCGTTAAAAGTTATATCAAATTTGCCCTACTATATTACCACCCCTATTATTATGATGCTTTTAGAAGGGGATATAGCCTGGGACACGCTGGTTTTTATGGTGCAAAAGGAAGTTGCACTCAGACTTGCAGGCACCCCGTCTACAAAGAATTACAGCGCAATATCAATAGCAGTGCGCTACTATTCTGATCCCAAGCTTGCATTTACGGTATCCAAGAATTGCTTTATTCCCAAGCCCGATGTTGACTCAGCTGTGGTCAAACTCAAAAAACGTAATCTTGAATGTGTTCAAGACATTAACAAAGAACTGTTTTTTAAAGTTGTAAGGGCATCCTTTGGTCAAAGACGCAAAACTCTTCTTAACTCCTTGGGTTCACAAGGCTGGTTGGATGGGGGAAAGGAACGCCTCAGGGATGTTCTTGTTAAACTTGGCATAAAGGAAGCTACCCGCGCCGAGGAGCTGACCATAGAGGATTTTGCCCGTCTTAGCCGGGAACTTGAAAAATAATCTGCCTAGAATTAAGAGGGAAATGTTATATCGGCCTGATTAGATGCGTATACTTTCATGAAAGGGTCTAATCAGGTGGTATTATGCAGGCAGGGTTCGCAAGAAAATATGCCATAATGGAAGAGCTCGACGGAGGATTCAGTGCAGGAAGTACGCCTGAGGCATTTGTCCGTTTAGATTGCTGGGAAGGTAGAATTCAGGCTTCCATTCATGTTAAAGGTCTGAAACAGGGACCTTTTAAATATGTTCTCTATTTGATCTTTGTAAGGAATGATAAGCTTATTCCTATAATGGTCGGTAATGTAAATATATCTTATAGCGGCATGCAAAGCGGGCTTGAAATAGAAGCAGATACATTAAAAAATAATTATATAAAGCCCGATTCTATACGATTTGCGGCCCTGACAGCTGAAAGCCAGAACAAGAAATGGATTCCGCTTTTTGCAAGCTTTGAGAAAAGCCATAAATGGGACGAGAGTATCAGACAATCTATTCTGATGAGTACCGATAAAGAAGAAAAAACTGAAATAACTCCCGAATCGGAAATTTCTTTTGTCGGGAAAACTGCTGCCTTACCTGAAACACAGCCGGCAATGAAGGAAGAAACGGAATTTGCTTCTTCGGAGCAAGGGCAAACTTCTGATAAAGACGCTGTGACCGATGCAATTAATTATTCCTCAAAAATATATCCGGACTCTGATTATTCCAAGCCATACAATGAGGCTAAAAAAACAAGCAGGAATGATTATTCTACGAAAATTTGTGATATGGGCAAGCTGGAAGGTCTTCTTAATAATAATTTCGAAGTTCATTATCCCTTTAAGCGTTCCAGCAGAGGATACACATGGTATCGAGTCTCAGATTTGGCAAAGCTCAGCAATATTATGTATATGTCAGGAATAAATGTGCCCTTGTTTGCCAATCCCAAAATTTTAGTTGGATTATTCAAGCATAAACACATTCTCGCCGGACTCTATCGCGGAGACAATGGCTCAAAGTATTATGTCATCGGTGTTCCGGCCAAGAATGAAAAAGATAATAAACCCTTTGACAATGCTTGTAGGTGGGTGCCGGCACAGGATAATTCCATACGTGATATGGGTGGATACTGGTTGGTTTATGTAAGCCTGAAATCCGGGGAAATCGTAGTATGAAGAGTTTTCGCCACATGCGTTACCATGGTTAAGGCAAGTTTAACGACAGAGCATATTAAATTGTTTTACTTAGAATTTCGGTTCTAAAACCAGAGGGGGATACCCCTTTTTGATTTTTAAAGGTTTTTGAAAATTGTAGAGGGTCCTCATATCCTACCGATCTTGCAACATCGCCTATACTTAGCAAGGGATTTGCTAAAAGCTCACAGGCCTTGTTAATACGGTAATTTATAATATAATCCCTGGGAGAAATACCTAGATGTCGTGAAAACAATGTTGAGAGATAGCTCCGGTCTATTTTTAGATAGCCTGCAATTTTACTAACCAAAAGGGGTCCCGAAAAGTTTTTTTCAATATATTCGGCTGCTTTTGAAACATATAGGGTGGAATCTGAGGTCTTATCAGTAATTGGCTCTCGGGATTGAATTCTGTGAACTAAGCGTGCCAAGAATTGATATAAAAGACCCGATAGCATTAAATCCGAGGCCTGTGGGCTCCTAGCTTCGGTAATCATTCTATCAAGACTTTCAACAAGAAGATCGTTTTCATAATAGAAAAATATTGGGCAGTCAAGAGAAAGGCCGGCCCTTTTCAAAACCTGTTCAGCCTTAAGACCATGAAAGCCTACCCAAGAGTATTTCCAAGGCGTAATACTATCGGCTTTATAGCTGACAATCTGGCCGGGACAAATTAAAAAACCCTGACCATCTTCAAGAATATAAGTATTACCGTTAACGGTAAAACAACCTTTGCCCGAGATTATTAAATGAATGATATAGTGATCTCGGACACCGGGACCCCATGAATAATCAGGCAAACATTCTTCAATACCACATCTATAGACATTTAAATCTGTGTTGTCTTTCCTAGAAATATAATATTTCTCAAGCAACCCGATCATCCTTCCAGTTAACGAAAACCCATATAGTACACACATTATAACATTTACCTATGCTATATGTAAATTTATAATTAGAGTGAGGAAGTTTAATGATATAAAGTATTCAATATATTGATATTTGAAAGGATGATAAAAATGGCTGAGCTAAGATGGCACCCGCTGATTAAGGACTGGGTCATGATTGCCTCCCACAGACAGAACAGACCGCAAATGCCTAAGGACTGGTGCCCTTTTTGCCCGTCAAGCGGCAATGTTGATGATTATGAGGTAATGAAGTATGATAATGACTTCCCTGCACTCATGCAAAATCCGCCTGAGCCGGATGACGTTGCTAACGATTTTTTCAAGGTGGAGCCTGCATATGGCAAATGTGAAGTTATTCTTTATTCTCCAAAGCACACTATAACCTTGCCCCAATTGTCTGACAGTCATGTTAGAAAGCTTGTGGATTTATGGACTGAACGCTTTTTGGAGCTAAAAAAAGATGAAAAAATTAAATATATTTTTATTTTTGAAAACCGGGGAGAGGTTGTGGGAGTAACCATGCCCCATCCTCACGGGCAAATTTACGGTTATTCTTTTATTCCGAAAAAAATAGAGCTGGAGTTAGAAGCCTGCAGAGAATATCATGATAGTACAGGTGAATGCTTGATTTGCAAAATGCTGGCTGAGGAAAGAGCCTTCAAGGATAGAGTTATTTTTGAAAATGAAGATTTCACCGTGTTTTTACCCTTCTTTACTGAGTATCCTTACGGAGTATACATTATAAACAGGAATCACAAGCAGAATATCACCCAGTTTAATGAAAGGGAAAAAGATAATCTGGCAAAGATAATACGTCAGACTGTGGGCATGCTGGACGCTTTGTTTGATAAACCTTTTCCCTATATGATGTGCATGCATCAGGACCCTGTAAACAGTGGCGATTATTCTGACGCTTATCATTTCCACATAGAATTTTTTCCGCCTATGCGTTCGGATGTAAAGCAAAAATTTAATGCCTCCAGCGAAACCGGTGCATGGGCACATTGTAATCCTACCGCACCTGAGGAAAAGGCAGAAGAGCTTAGAGCAGCATACAAAAAGTTCATGGCAAATGACTAAAGTTGTTTTATTAACATTGTCAGGGAGGAAACATTATGAATCAGGAAAAACTAATCCAAAGCTTTTTAGGATATTTTGGCGGAAGTAACGAGGGAATTAGAATTTTCACCTCACCGGGGCGAGTCAATTTAATAGGCGAACACACCGATTATAACGGTGGCTTTGTATTTCCCGCCGCACTTACATTGGCTACAACAATTATTGCAAGACCCCGTGATGACAACAAGATAAGATTATTAGCAAACGACCTTGAGGTTATGGTAGAGGCTGATTTGGACAATTTATCGATATATAAAAACCTTAAGTGGGGAAATTATCAGCTGGGTGTGGCAGACGAGCTTAAGAAAGCGGGATTTAATATTAAGGGCTGTGACCTTATGTATGATGACAAAGTACCACTAGGAAGCGGATTGTCATCTTCGGCAGCAATAGAAGTTGCAACAGCCATTGCGTTGGTGAGCTTGGGAGACAACTCATACGGTAAAACAAAAGAAATAGATATGGTGCAAATGGCTTTGATATCCCAAAAAGCCGAACACAATTATGTTGGTGTTATGTGCGGAATAATGGATCAATTCGCCTCGGCAATGGGAAAAAAGGATCATGCGATTTTTCTGGATTGCAAGGATTTAAGCTATGAGCTTGTTCCCATTAAGCTTGAAGGATACTCTCTCGTTATAGGCAACACAAATAAGAAACGAAGCCTGGGCGAAGGTAAATACAACGAGCGTAGAGCCCAGTGTGAAGAGGGTTTAAGCGTCCTCAAAAAAGAATTTCCCGAAGCTGATTTTTTAAGAGATATATCAGCTTCAGACTATGAAGAGCATAAAGCTATGCTGGCCGATGATATCATAAAGAAACGTGTTGAGCATATCATTTATGAAAATCAAAGGGTTGTCGATTCTGTGAAAGCCCTAAAAGAAGGGGATTTAGAGTTATTTGGAGAGCTGATGAACCAATCCCACAATTCCCTTAGAGATTTATACGAGGTAACGGGAATCGAGCTGGATACCCTGGTTGAAGAAGCAAGAAAAATTAAAGGCGTTCTAGGAGCTCGTATGACCGGTGCCGGGTTTGGCGGCAGTACTGTAAATCTGGTCGCAAACAAAGCCATAGACGGGTTTATTGAAAAAGTAGGAAAGGCTTATAAAGAAAAAATAGGATATGAAGCCAGCTTCTACATTTCAGATATAGGAGACGGTGGCCGGGAAGTAGAGGTAATTCTATGAGCATATTAGTAACAGGCGGAGCAGGTTATATCGGAAGCCATATGGTAGCCGAGCTGCTTGAAAAAAATGAAAATGTCGTAGTGGTTGATAATCTTCAAAAAGGCCACAAAAGAGCTGTTCTAGGAGGCAAGCTCTATCAGGGTGATATCCGTGACGGTGAGTTTATGGACAGGGTATTTACCGAGAACAGTATTGAAGCGGTTATTCATTTTGCCGCTGATTCTCTTGTGGGCGAAAGCGTAGTTATACCTCTTAAATACTACTATAACAATGTATACGGAACTCAATGCCTTTTGGAAAAAATGAAGACATACAATGTTAAGTACATAGTTTTTTCGTCAACTGCCGCAACATATGGAGAACCTGAAAATACTCCAATTCTTGAAAGCGACAGAACTTTTCCGACAAATCCTTACGGAGAAACCAAGCTTGCCATTGAAAAAATGCTGAAATGGTGCGATACGGCATATGGAATAAAGTCAGTTGCCCTTAGGTATTTTAATGCAGCGGGAGCTCATAAAAGCGGTAAAATAGGAGAGGATCACAAGCCGGAGAGCCATTTAATCCCCATTATTTTGGATGTGGCTTTAGGTAAACGGGACAATATTCAAATTTTCGGGGATGATTATGCAACACCCGATGGAACATGTATACGGGATTACGTCCATGTTTCGGACCTTGCAAGAGCTCATAGCCTGGCATTGGACAGCTTAAGAAGTGGTAGCTCAAGTACCGTTTATAATCT
>CAYMLJ010000011.1:0-5455 GCA_964391395.1 uncultured Ruminiclostridium sp.
CTCTAGATGTATTTCAGGTATGTTTTTAGCATATCAATTATTACATTCACTCTTCCTCGGAATACCAAGGCATATTCTGCAGCAAAAAAGTAGCCGCATTCTTTACACAGTCCCGGAATATCAACACATCTTCCGCAAATGGATTGCTTGCCGTTCTCCATGACTATACACTGGTAACATGGAGTTGGAAAAGTATTATGTACTATATCCGGAAAAGCGGTTTTTAGATTAAAAATAGGGAAACCTTCCTTGATACATTGTTCAATTTCATCACAGCATTCTTGCTTTTCCTTGATTGTTAAAGATAAATCTTCGGTTCCCGGATATGGTGTATGAAAATTAAATGATACTGCTCTGACATTCGGTTCATCCTTGGCTGTCTGACATACCTTTTTAATATCATCTTTATTAGACTTGTTGATAGCCATATAAAAGCATATATTCGAGGCCGTTGCATTTCTGACGTTGCTTATAATTGTGTCATAGGTTTCGCCCCTTATATAATTATGTTTTTCCTTGCCGCCATCAAGACTTAACAGTATTAAATCAGCCTGCGGCACATCGATTTTATATGTTCCGTTAGTAACAACATTTACAATCAGAAACCCAAGGTTTTTCGCCTCTGCCACCAAATCCCCAATATTCTTACCATTATCCGACCATAAAAAGGTCTCTCCGCCGCAAAAAAATAATATCCTGATTCCTTGAGCATACAACTGCTCCATTTCGCTTTTAATCTGACTATAGGGATGTATCACGGCAGTGATATTGTTTACTGCACAGTGCTTACAGGATAGATTACATTTATCGGTCAAAATAATGGTGCCTAAAATAGGTTTTTTTCTTTTAAATAATATTGTACTTATTCCAAATAACCCAAACCTTAAAAATGATGATACCTTCAACTGCTCACTCCTTCTACTCCGGAGATATTTCGGGACTATTATAATTTATACTTTAAGTTTAGCTGTTGCCATACAATTCTCTACATCCCAAACTGACGGCATGGCCGGAATTGCTCCTTTTCTTGTAGTAGTCAGAGAGCCGGCGGCATTGGAAAATCCTATTATGGATTCCAACTCATCCTTATCCAGCAACTCAAGTGATTTATCGGTGTTAAGAAGCTTATATAGCACGGCTCCCAAGAAGGCATCTCCGGCACCGGTAGTATCTACTGTGCTCACATCATAAGTGGCTAGTTGCCCGGTTTTGTTTCTATGTCTGTAAAAACAACCTTCTGCTCCAAGTGTCACTAAAATAAGCTTTGTTCCATACTTATCTTGAATATACCCTGAGCCCTTCTCAAGATTTTTTTCTCCTGTTATAAACTCAAGCTCCTCACCCGATACCTTTAAGATATCTGTGTAATCCAATCCTGCTTCCATCATCTTTTTTGCTTGGTTCAGGTCATCCCAGAGAGGAGGCCTTAAGTTAGGGTCAAAAGAGATGAGCTTTTTGTGTTTCTTTGCTGTCTTCACTGCATATAAAGTCGCATCTCTCGACGGTCCCTTTGTCATTGACACAGTACCAAAGTGGAATATACTGCAATTCTTTATTAACTCTAAATCTATTTCATCCTCGCAAAGAAGCATATCAGCTCCGGGTTTTCTGTAGAAGCTGAAACTTCTGTCTCCACCGCTATCTAGGTGTACAAATGCAAGGGTGGTATTGGCTTGGTCAGTAACGACTATTCCCTGTGTATCCACCCCTATATCCTTTATTGTAGATATAAGGAACCTACCAAACTGATCATCGCCTACTTTGCTGATTAAAGCTGTCTTCTTTCCCATTTTAGAGAGAATAGCCAGCACGTTCCCCGGTGCCCCGCCGGGATTTCTTTCAAATAATTCGGTACCTTCGGGTGTTACTCCCCCTGGAGTAAAATCTATAAGTAATTCACCTATTGCCACTACATCAAACATAATAGCACCTCATTTCTTCCTTTTTAAAATTATATAATACAGACTACATGAAAACTATGCTGTGTATAGCGGCCATAGCCTGCAATGATTTACATAATCTTACTATTACTTTTCTTCATTAAGTAGTTCTTCCATCTGAGATTTAACTTCTTTAGATAGCGCTTCTCCCAGATAATTTCGATTAACTGTCTGCTTTTGTCGGTAGGCTTGCATCACTTGCTCATTAGCTCTTTCTATTTCTTCTTTGAGTTCACGGGCGGACATAACTGCAGAGCCCGTTCCTCGTATAATAATCTGCTGCAAATTATCTGACGTAGCAACGGTGATGTCATATTTTTTCTGGTTATCATGTGCAAACCTTTCAATATAATGGTCTGCTGTTTGTGCCTCTCTTGTATATACCAAATGTATATTCTCATAGTCAATAAATTCTTCCTTATGTCTCTCAACCCGGTAGGCATCAAACACTGCAATAATATGATTTTTACGGATACCTTGATATTTACACAGGGTATCAAGTAATCTTGACCTAGCGCTATCCATATTATCCTCGGCTAGTGCTTTCAATTCAGGCCATGCAAAAATAATATTATAGGCATCTACAAGCAGGTATTCTTCTTTTTTCTCTATGGGCGTGCCTCTATAGATTGTTGGTTTGTAAAAGCTTTCGGCTGCTGTTTTTCGTTTTTGCCAAACAGCCTTTTTACCTTGATTAGCGTAATAGGTCTGATTAAGAATGCGGTCCACCTCCTCAGCATCGAGCCATCGCTCCTCTGAATTGGTTAGCTGGTTGCCTATAGCCGCCTCCAAATGCTCGTCCCTGTTTTTAAAATAGCTTTCAAGGTGCATATAATCTTTTACTTCATCCCAGCTTACTAAAAAGCCGGAGCCATTGGCACAAAATACCGAGCTCGTCGGATTTGCCACATCTCTTTCGGAATCATAGCCTATTTCTTCAATAACCTCATCTGTATTATGACATGGTTCATGACCTTTAAGACTGCAAAATAACCTACCTTGACCTTTAGTGTAGGCCGTGAGTTCTTTCTGGTAATTTCTCATTGTAACAACCGGGGCACTTCCTATCAACACCGTTGTTCCGTTCTCAATATGTGAAATTTGGCAACTCCCGCACATTTTTTCTATGTCGGTCATGGCGCGTCCCACCATATTCTCGGGTAGCTCTATTTGAAAGGAATAAAACGGCTCTAACAATATAGATTCTGCTTCTTTTAAACCTTGCCGAACCGCGCGATAGGTTGCCTGTCTGAAATCTCCGCCTTCGGTATGCTTATTGTGAGCTCTGCCCGATACCAGAGTTATCTTCATATCTGTAATTACTGAACCCGTTAGAACTCCCTTATGAACCTTTTCTCTCAGATGAGACAAAATAAGGTTTTTCCAGCTTTTGGCCAATACATCATCGCTGCATTCTACTGCGAACTCAAGCCCGCTTCCCCGCTCCTTTGGCTCCAATAGCAGGTGAACTTCAGCATAATGTCTCAGGGGTTCGAAGTGCCCAACCCCTTCTACAATATTCCCAATGGTCTCTTTGTAGACAATGCTGCCTGAATCAAAGGATACCTCAATATCAAACCGGCTTTGTATAAGACTTTGCAATACTTCAATTTGTACCTCACCCATAATTTGTGCTTGAATTTCCTGAAGCTGCTCATCCCACATGATTCGAAGCTCAGGATCCTCCTCCTCGAGAAGTCGCAGCTTGGGCATCATCATTCGTGGGTCAACACCTTGTGGAAGCTTAATCTGATATGTTAACACCGGTTCCAAAATCGGTGTATTTAAAGCTTTGTTTTCCCCTAATCCTTCTCCCGGTCTTGTCTGACTGAGTCCTGTGACAGCACAAATAGTGCCTACTGCTGCCTCATTCACCGCCTCGAATTTTTGACCGGAATAAATCCGTATCTGATTAATCTTTTCTTCAAATTCTCCATAATTTATGACATCCCTTACTTTAAGCCGCCCACCGGTAATCTTCATATGTGAAAGACGATTTCCTTGTTCATCCCTGCTTATCTTAAATATTTTCGCACCGAATTTTTCAGGATAGGTAGGAATTGAGGTGTATTTCACAATACCCCCCATAAAATCCTCAACGCCTTCAAGCTTTAAAGCTGATCCAAAGAAGCAAGGGAATACTTTTCGTGTTTTAATGACCTCGATAATCCTTTTTATACCGATATGATTTGATTCTAGATAGGCTTCCATTAAGCCTTCGTCACACATTGCAAGTTGGTCAAAAAACTTGTCTGTACCTGCTTGTCCAAAGTCAATACATCCGTCACCCAACTGCCTTTTTAATTCACTGATGAGTTTTAATTGATTGGTGCCCTCTTGATCCATTTTATTAATAAATATAAAAACCGGAATGTTATATACCGAAAGCAGATGCCATAAAGTTTTGGTGTGCCCCTGAATACCATCTGCACCACTTATTACTAAAATGGCATAATCCAGCACTTGGAGCGTCCTTTCCATTTCACTGGAAAAATCCACGTGCCCGGGGGTATCCAATAGGGTAATCTGAGTATCACCAATTTCAAGCATGGCCTGTTTGGAGAATATAGTAATTCCTCTGGCTCTTTCAAGCTCAAAGGTATCAAGATATGCGTCCTTGTTGTCCACACGTCCTAATTTTCGTATCTTACCGCTCAAATATAGTAAACTCTCTGACAATGTTGTTTTGCCTGCATCTACATGTGCTAGTATTCCTATAACCATCTTTTTCATAAGCAACATAATCCTTCGCTGTCGATACTAATATAATACCAGCAAGTGAGAAATCAAACAAATAGCATATCATAACAGTCACATATCACTCCACACGAAAATCAAGGGCATTAACACTCTCTTATCAATCTTATATAAAATTCTACAACTTTTAGGAGTGTGCTTATGGGAATTCTCTCATTATGCCCGTGGATCATCTCTCTTTCCTCTTTTGACAGCTTCATTGCCGAAAAGCGATATACACGGTCTGTAATTCTGCAATAATGCCTTGAATCACTGCACCCCAGCATAAGATAGGGGGATACTATTGCCTCGGGCCAAACGCTCTTTATTACTTTCTTTAGATTGCACCACTCATCACAATCTGTATCAGAATAAATGGATGGATTCATACCGCTTACAATGCTAATATCAATCTCATCATTATTAATAATTTTCTTCAGTCTTGCTATGGCTGATTCCATAGTGTCGGCTCCCAAAAGACGAAGATTGGCTCCAATTTTTGCACTCGATGGAATTACATTAAAGGCCTTGCTGCCTTCCATTCTGGTAACAGCAGATGTAGTCCTCATCATGGCGTTTAGTTCTCCACCCGATATTTTACTGATGAAACTAATTAGCGGTCTAAAACACCAAAGGTTAGCAAACAAGATTCTGTACAAAAAGCTTGAGTGTCTTCCGAGTGTATCAAACATCTCCTTAACGGGTTTTGTAAGTTGAGACTTAAAAGGATTTCTTTCAATTTCTACGACTGCCTTTGCCAGTAACCCCACAATGGTATG
>CAYMLJ010000011.1:5555-9544 GCA_964391395.1 uncultured Ruminiclostridium sp.
TCCTCTTCCCCATATTTCATGGTTTTCAATAATCCCCTCAAAAGCAGGTTTAACCCAGTTATTTTCATCTACCGGAACCACATCATAATGTGCCATAAGCACAACAGGCTTATCGTCGGCTTTTCCTTTCCAATGATATAGCATTCCAGACTTTCCTATTAGCTTGCGGAGGCATGCTTTATGAAATTCCGGAAACCTTTCAATAATCAGATTTCTAAACCTTTCAAATTCATTTTCATCAATTAGTCCATCATCAATATTTGAGATTGTTTTACAGCGAATCATATCAGCCAAATCACGTACAACCTTATCTTTGTCAATTGCAGGCATTTCATTTTTCTCTGCGCTTTCTTCTATAGGCTTAAAAACAGCCGCTCTTATAAATATGACAGCTAAGAAAACTATGATCGCAAATAGTATTGTAATCCCTACATATAAAGCCATTAGTATTCCCCTTTTCCCTCTTACAATGAGTATTTTACAGCAAACCTTTTTTGTACAAAACTCTTGCTACACCAATGGATATAGCAGCTCCTACCGGAACCAATATGCCTACTGAGCTAGCTAAAGAAGGTACTAATAAGAATAAAACAACCATGAACAGCAATGGAGCGATTGATATCTTCCAGTTTTTACTGATATACACTACGCCCAGACCTCCGAATAGTGCCGGTAGAATATTGTCAAAAGCCGGCTTTAGCTCAGGCGAGTTTAGAATTGGAGTCAATTGACCTATAAGAAGTACTCCTATGGAAATGATTATGGTTGTGACAATAGAAGAAGTAGCAATTGCAATAGTTGAAACAACTTCGCCTTCTTCTGTCCCCGATTTGACATTATTAATCTCCATAGCATTTAAAGCACACGGAACTTTAAGGTTTGTAAGGTTCCCTGTCACAAATCCAAGATAAGACCCGGCTGTTCCCAGCATAGGGCAAAAGGTAATTACTTCAATAACACCGACAGTCCAAAATATAGGAGCTACTCCCAATAGCCCTTTCAATACCGATTGCATAGGAGGCCAGGCATTGTAGTAAACACACATTGCCACAGGCACTAAAAGGATTATTACAACGGCAGTCCATATCCAAATCTTTCCGTACAGATGTGTCATATCATCATAGGTTTTTGTATTCATATTAAATCCTCCTATACAATCAAAGGTGTAATAAGGACAGCAAAAGCCATGGCACCCAACATACTTATGGGGAGGGCATAATCCTGTATCCATTTAATCTTAAAAACCTTAAGCAGAATGCCACAGATTCCCATCAGTAGAGCAGAGAAAACAAGAACAAAGATGGGTATCCAACCTACCAAACCGCTTCTTATATTTGAAAAAACCATGCCCATAAAGGCTGATATCATGCCTAGGAACATGGCTGTAATAAACAAATCTCCCCATTTGCTATCCTTGCTTTTTATGGTGGTGAGACCCTTCTGTATTCGTCTTAAAAGGATGGGAACCAGTACGATACTGGGTATGATGCCAAGAGTCATTACCCAGGCTATGGCAGAAAATGCTTTTGGATCTTTTAATGTCTCGGAGAGGGATACGCCCAAAGCCGAAGCTGTTGATGTGGCCGCAGGCAGCTCATAGGTGATTGCACCTATAACGCTTAATCGTATCCATGGCAGCGGCAGCCCTAGGAACTTTGACAGCGTTAATACGCCTAATAGTATTGAAACGGCCGGTGCAATGGTGAAAATAGCAGATGAAGATATGGTTTTTCTAATTCTCTTCATGTCCATTCCTAATTCTTTTCCACGCCTGTAGGCTCTGATCAGAAAGAATAAGGATTGGGCAATTATGAACAAAATGACAATAACCGCAAGTATGTACATGAAGCCGTCGTTGGGATTGAAATTCATATTATTTTCCTCCCTTGCTATTAGTCTAACAACTATATATGTTTAGGGGCCTTTGATGCGCTTTTTGAAATATGTTCCCTCTTTTTTTCATAAATTCTGTTTGCAATATTAATTACTTGATTTCTTAGCCATAAATAAGTTGTAGTATCTTTGGAGTAATCGGCTTCTCCTAACATATCGATTCTCCCGTCAGCAATAAGAGCATTTACTTGCTTAAATGCTTCCTGGTTTCCTTTCGGGTATATTGCATAAGTCTTTCCCCCATTGGATTTTACAACTGAAAAGGCAGGAACATCACTAGGCCCATCAGCAATATAAATCATGTTTTCAAAAGGTACACGCCTGTCTTCAGGAGAAATTCTAGAATTCACATCAATTTCTTCAAATAAATTTGTACCTTTATTTATTTCAAATATGGCGCGTGTCTTAGATGTATTGTCAATTGCATATGCTATTTGAGATATCTCATTATCGGCACAATCCTTTGCTTTTGTGTATTCCCTTATTTCAAGAGCTGATTTAATCGGCTTCTCGATAAATTCACAACCCCAAATTCCCTTTACATATTCATTTACAATTGAACCTTTAATTATTTCCGATAAACCGGTACTAACTATATAGTGTTCAACAGAAATATTGAATGCTTTATATTTTTCGTCCGTTGACACTACAGAGCAAAGCTCCTTAAAAATTTCAGGCACTCCCGGATAGAAGGTTAGATCCTTACCAAAGCTACGTAGGGTCTCATTATTTAAACCTTTAAAAATACCTTGCTGCACGCATGTAATAAAGTGATTGAGATATATCGTATCACGGTTTACCCTGATACCCAGAGCTTTATACTGCGCTTCAAGACTATTTACCTCAGCCCAAAAAGCAGATTCATCAACTTCATACTTTGTAAAAATGGGCTTTTGCATATAGCCGTTTACCAGAGTTTTGTCAAAATCCCAGATAACTGCGATTACATTCTGTTCCATATTAAATACCTCCATAACTCAACTATACGTTATCTAAATAACTTTTCGGTTCAGGAGTATTTTATTAGAATTTATTTTTACTGATATATATTCTTAATGCTTCAATCCCTAAATGCGCTAATTTAACAAATAGAACAAATCCATAAATACAAGCCGCTAAAAAAGCAATATACAATATAATATTTATAATAGGAAAGATGCTAAGACCCAAAGGAACTGATATTTCTGGTGTCATAATTCAATTCTCCTTTCTATGACGAATGAGCTTAATTATAGTCTTGCACTAATTCTACCATAATGTTTTAACCTTTCAAAATTTTTCATGGCCGATTCAAAAAACAAAGCCCCCGAAAAATCAGGGGCTGAATGCATGTACTATTTTTCATCTTTTAAGTAATAACTCTATTTGTTTATGGTCGCCTTCCAAAGTCCATGCAGATTGCAGTATTCATAGACATCTACTTCGCCGGATTCTGGGACTACGAAAGTAGCCGTCGGTTCCTGACCTGGTGAAAGACTTACTCTTTGTACGCGATTCCCGCTCATAACACAAATCCATTGAATATAATGTTCGGGAATCATAGGATGATCAACCGACCCAACTCTAACGGTTATTTTATCGCCGTCAACTTCAGCAACCGGTACATGCTTCTCCTTTGACGCATCAACTGTATTCGCAACAAGTTTATCCATTGGCTGTCCGCAGCATATTAAATCTATACCGCTATCTTCTATCTTGCCCACTAAGTTTCCGCAAATGCTGCATCTGTAGAAATCTGGTTGTTTTTTCATACCGTACCTCCATAAATATAATCAATTAATTTTAAGCACCGAAATAATATCTTATGACAAGATACCCGGTCTAGCCTTAAATATAATTACCACTTTAATTTTGCTTCCAACCAAAAACCAGGATTTTATTAAAAAAGGAATAAACAAATGTAAATGAAGAATACTTAAAGTTAGCTTATAATCGACCTTTTCTATTTTGGAGTTGCTCTGCATGCTTTTTCCAAATATACTTAATATATAAATACGTTTTGGGGGTAGTAACCATGGGAGAAATATTAAAAGCCTATTTTGTACCTCATCCGCCGATTATTATTCCTGATATCGGAAAGGGTGAAGAATCTACTG
>CAYMLJ010000011.1:9644-12132 GCA_964391395.1 uncultured Ruminiclostridium sp.
AGACGGTTCGGACGGTGATGCCTTGGATCATGGTGCTTTAGTACCTCTTTATTTTATATCGCAATATTATACTAACTTTAATCTCATTCGTATTTCAATTGCTGGTTTGTCCTTGAAACAACTGTACACCTTTGGCTATTGTATTCAAAAGGCTGTGTTAGCGTACGGCAAGAAGGTTGTCCTTATAGGCAGCGGTGATTTATCTCACAAGCTTACTAAAGAAGGACCTTACGGATTTGCGCCCGAAGGGCCGGTCTTTGATAAGTACTTGGTTGAAACAATAAAAGCTGCTGATTTTAAAAAACTAATCAGTATTGACAACCATCTTAGCTATAAGGCAGGAGAATGCGGACTTAGGTCATTTGCCATTATTGCGGGGGCATTAAACGGTTTCTGTGTTAAATCAAATGTCTTATCCTATGAAGGCCCTTTCGGAGTAGGATATATGGTAGCAGAGCTTACTCTCGGCTGTCAGGATCTTTCTCGTGATTTGTTTTCTTTCATTGAAAGTATGCATAAATCAGATATTGACGTTATTCGTAAAGCCGAGGATCCTTACGTAGCACTTGCCCGTAAATCCCTCGAATACTATATAAAAAGAGGAAAAATCCTTGATGTTCCCGATTATCTTCCTGCTGAAATGACTAATCAGAGTAAGGGTGTATTCGTTACTATAAAAAAGCATGGTCAGCTCAGAGGTTGTATCGGGACAATATCACCAGTAACAAACAGTATTGCCGAAGAGATAATACAAAACGCCGTCAGTTCCGGCACTCGTGACCCAAGATTCAACCCTGTCAAGGAATTTGAAATGAAGGATCTTGTATATAGTGTTGATGTCCTTGAAAATCCTGAACCCATTATGAGCATCGATGAACTTGATGTTTTGCGCTATGGAGTTATTGTAAGTTCGGGCTATAAAAGAGGTTTATTACTCCCAAACCTTGAATCTGTGGATACCCCTGCCCAGCAGGTTGAGATAGCATTATCCAAGGCGGGTATCAGTAAAGGTGAAAATTTTTCCATGGAACGTTTTGAAGTTATTCGTCATAGGTAGGTGAAAAATGCCAGGAATATACGCTCAACATTATATAAAGAAAGAAAATGGAATAGTCCATTGTTTGCTTTGTCCTCATAATTGTCATATTAAAAACAATAAGAAGGGAATTTGCAAAGTACGTATCAATCAAGACGGAGACCTCTTTGCCGAAAGCTATGGTCAAATATCCTCATTTGCCTTAGATCCTATTGAAAAGAAACCTCTTTATAACTATTATCCAGGCTCCTATATCCTTTCTGTCGGCAGTTACGGATGCAATTTTTCCTGCTCTTTTTGCCAGAATAATAGTATCTCATTCGGCATTCCTGAGACTTCCTATATATCTCCCGAGAATCTTGTAAACAAAGCCTTTAGTTTGAAGGATTCAGATAATATTGGTCTGGCATATACTTACAATGAACCCTTTATGAGCTACGAATACGTCCTGGACTGCTGCAAGCTTATTAGAAAGAAGGGCATGAAAAACGTACTTATAACCAACGGATACGTTCAGGAAGCCCCATTATTGGAGATTCTCCCTTATATTGATGCCATGAATATTGACCTTAAGAGCTTTTCTCAGGACTTTTACAAAAAAATATGTAATGGTGATGTAGAGTATGTTAAAAATACCATAGAGCTGGCTGCAAATGCCTGCCACGTTGAAATAACCTGTCTTGTTATACCGGGTCTTAACGATTCTCCCAAAGAAATTGAAGATATGTCATTATGGCTTTCAAATCTCTCCCCTGAAATACCCCTTCATCTCACCCGGTTTTTCCCCAGATATAAAATGACGGATAAGGAACGAACACCTAAGGCAACTTTGGTAAAACTCGCAGAAATAGCGAATCATCATCTTAAAAACGTATACTTGGGAAATGTATAGCTTATTTCATCTTAAATATTTCAATATATCACTCCACTCCCACATTAGCTTTTCAAGGCTATAACGGCCGTTTGCAGGGCTTGTAGAAGGAAGGGTATGGCTTTTTATATGCGTAATAGGGTAGCAGTATTTTCTATATAACTCTCCGGCCTTTTTACCGTTTGTAAAAACAGCCTCAATGTGGCAATTATCAAATATTATAGAAAGATCATTGGCTATAGGATTCATTATTGTGCTATCCTTAGATTTTTCAATTTCACAGCTCTTTAATACATCCCAAAGAGCAATTCCTTCACAGGCCAAAAACCCCTTCTTTTCTTCTATGCTCTCCGGTAAAGTGTGTCCTGTAAGGCATGATAATACCCTCCAGAAACGATTTTGAGGGTGCCCGTAATAAAAGTTTTCTTCCCTGGACTTTACTGAAGGAAATGTCCCCAGTATCAAAACTCTGGAATGACTATGATATACAGGTTCAAATGGATGGACAACCAACTGACTCACCACCATTCATATGGCTCATTCTATACAATATATGCAGAAGTATTAGTATGCGTATCTTA
>CAYMLJ010000011.1:12232-14216 GCA_964391395.1 uncultured Ruminiclostridium sp.
TAAAATAAAGATGTCCCCCGCCGCTATAGAAGGCGTGTGTCAATTATTTTTTCCATTGAGAGTACAATCATACTGAAAACGTTGAATGCCGGGCGGAGCCCTTATTGAACATAGTCTTTAATTTTTGAACTACTTATGCAAAACTTAAGCTTGTTCAAGCAAATGTCTGAGTATCCGCTCAAACTTATCATCATCCTGATATGTTCGCTTACGTATGCCTTTTGTGCGCCCACCGGCTCTTCTGACCTTTTGCCCTAAATGACGTTCGAATAACAGTTTATCCATATTTTCCGAAGAAAAAACCATTCCGTTTTGGTTTAGGGCTTTTGCACCTTTTCCTAGTGCCAGTGCTGCAACTCCATAATCTTGAGTAACTACTATATCATTCTTATTTGTCATATTTATAAGAGCTATATCAACACCGTCTCTGGATTTATCTACAGTTATAACCTCTACGTTATCCTCATTTTTCCAAGCATGGCTTGTATCCATAAACATAATAACAGGAACATCTTTTTCTCTGCCTATTCTTATTATTATATCCTTTACCGGGCATGCATCCGCATCTACTAAAATTCGCAAAGCTTATTCCCCGCTGATTCAAATATTTTTATCGATTTTAATTATACCATGATTGTTGCGGCAGCAACAATCATGGTATAACAAGGTTCCCGGGTACCCATTGGCAATCTTTGATTGCCGTAATGGGTGGGGTTCTTCTTATACCATAGTAAATTCAATATAAAATTCCATTTCATTCCGGTAAAAAAGCATTGTCTTAGCTGTAATATAGCAGTATAATTGAAAGGTGCAATTTTCGACTCAACTATTGCAATATAGTAACCAATCGAAATGAGCATCATGGCTTACATCATAGGAGGACTTATGAACATAATTGTACATCTTATGTTTGCTGTTACTTTAAGAAGTCAGGTTAAGAAGAAGATGGGTATATCTTTAAATCTTCGCGGCTTCTTATTTGGAAATATTCTGCCCGATATAAGCAGAAAATATGGCGAGCATCCTCATTATATGAAGGATGCGCTTTCCTATGTAGTAAAATCTAAGGATAATCTCTTGTTTAAAAATAGCGAACCCTTCTATTCATATCGCTTTGCTAAGAAGCTTGGGGCAATGAATCATTATTTATCCGACTTCTTTTGCCTTCCTCATACAGAGGGCTATAAAGGGTCTAAAGCTCATCATGGTTATTACGAATTCATGATGATTGCCCGCTATAGAAAGGGTTTAAAAGCTTTTCGCAACTTATTAAAGGAGCATGATTCTGATTTAAAGCAGAGAGATTTAATGTCCTTTATAATGGATAACAACCATTCATATATAACTAGAAAAGCATCCGATGTTAATGATATCCGTTATGCACTTTATGCAGGGACAAAACTAAGCGAGAGCGTTCTGGCACATTCAATGGCAGCGGTAGGCCAAAACCAACACTTTGAGAGTCTGCCAAATATCCAGACTATTTAGGGAATTCGGCGCTTTTATATCGCATAACCCGGAGTTTTGTATACATATCAGGAAAGTCGGAAAATTCGCTTAATGGAGCATCTAATCTGTCATAGCTATGACAGCAGATTTTTATATCGTGATTATAGTTACCCTTTTTGGTGACATACAGGCAATGTCCGTACCGATATGGAGAATATGTTTTTACTATAAGCTGTATGATATCTCCTTCTCTTACACTTGATGGATTAAAGCTTTGCCAGTCTCCCTCATAAATCTTATATGCCGAAGGTCCAGAGTTTTTTGCGACAATAGAGTAGTCATAGAATTCAACAACCCGACACCACTTATTTGATCCACTGAAAAACAATGATCCGTGCCAAATCGACGATATCATCCGTATTTGCTTCTTTATTCGCTCCTTGTTTTCATATACTGTGATATCATCAATACCCTGAGTCCAGCCTCCATATGCTGCCCAGACACATTGACTGCAAAAATTAGTACAATCATTTCC
>CAYMLJ010000011.1:14316-18151 GCA_964391395.1 uncultured Ruminiclostridium sp.
ATCTTTTTACCATATTCTTTTAGTGGCGCTCATATATGAGGTGATTTCTTGCTTTTTATTATCAAAAAGAAGACTCTTCTTATTACAGGTGTAATATTTATATGTCTTATCATGGCAGTCAGTATTTTTCCTTTGATTGTTAAAGACACTTCATCACTCTACACCATAAATATCGATGAAGAAAAAAAATTCATCAAATGGGTGGATTTTAACGTGCCCTATTCGGTGTTGGAAAAAACCTTAGCTCTTGATATAAAATCTTACGGAAAAGAGATAAAGTTAAACTGGATTGAGCTTGTGGCCTATCTTGCGGCAAAAAACGGCGGTAATTTTAAGAATTATAAGAGCTCCACTCTCGATAAACTTGTAAAAAGCTTAAATGAAGGCTGTGCAATGTCCAAGCTTACCGCTGATATGAAACACTACCCTTACTATTACGAGGCATATTCGGCAGCTTTGGGCGGCTTTGTGGGGGAATTCGAAATTGAAGTTGATGATAAGGATAATCCCGGACAAAAAATCTATGTAAAAAAATACGGTCTCAAAGCCTTTTCTCCCATTGCAAGAGGATATGGCTTCTCCCACTATGATGACTTCGGAAACAGCCGGTCTTATGGGTTTCGCCGAAGGCATCTGGGAAACGACCTTATGGGAAGTGTAGGAACTCCGATAATAGCAGTAGAATCGGGTATAGTTGAAGCAATGGGCTGGAATCAATATGGTGGCTGGCGGATAGGAATAAGGAGCTTTGACGGTAAAAGATATTACTACTACGCCCATATGCGCAAAAATCACCCTTATAATAATACTTTGGTTGAGGGGCAGGTAGTTAATGCGGGAGATGTCATAGGGTATCTTGGAATGACCGGGTACAGTACAAAAATGAATGTGAATAATATAAAAACTCCACATCTTCATTTCGGCATGCAACTTATATTTGATGAAAGCCAAAAAGAAAGTGATAATGAAATTTGGGTTGATGTTTATGAAATTGTCAATCTTCTTCAAAAAAATCGTTCGCAGGTCATAAAAAATACCGAACTTAATGATTATTTCAGAGTCTATGATATCAAAGATCCTTCAGTTCCACAGGACTCAGATATTAATCCTGATTCGGTAACACCTAGTCCATTTCCTTAATATAATGCTATTGGAGATATGAAACAAGCTCCAAGTTAATGGAAAAAGGTGATACATCATGCCCTTATCAGCAAGAGAGATATTTGCCAGGATTATTAGATGCGAGGCAGAAGGCGAGGGAGACAACGGCATGAAGTCCGTTGCCACAGTCGTTATGAATAGAGTTCATATTCCTTATGGTGAGTATCAAAGATTATGCCAAGGGGATTTGCGCTGTGTTATCATGCAGCCTAATCAATTCACATGTGTTAAAGAAACCATTGCGGGAGAGTACAATGCCCAAAATATCTACAATATGACACCTGAACAGGTTCACTATGATATTGCTGATTGGGCTCTATCAGGCAATAAATCTTTAGCTGTAGATGATTGTCTTTGGTACTATAACCCCTTTAGCCCCGATTGTGCCGTATATTTTCCTGTTAATCAATCCGGAGTGTACCATAATCGAGTAGTACAGCACTGTTTTTACACACCCACCCAATATTATGCTCAAACCTGAAATTAATTTATAGCAAGAAAAGAGGTTCATGGATATGAATAGTTTTACAAACCAACCTGCAGGCCAGACTCCCTTCAACGTCCCATCCTGTCCCGGATGCACTCCGGGTGCCATGCCGGGTCAGGGAGGAGTGCCAATGAATGTACCCCAGGGATCACCTCCAATGGTACCCCCGTATATGAATCTGTTAAATCAAATGCCTACAGGGATTCCGGGTGGTCCTTCCTTAGGAACCGCTCCTCCGTTTCAACAGAGAATGGCGCAACAACAGCCGGGAATGGTTCCCGGTATGCAACCACAGCCAGGAATGGTCCCTGGTATGCAAACACACGATACGACACCGATTTTTCCCTGGAATCAGCCCATGCCTGTCACTGTTGAAAGTCTCCAATACATGAACGGTTTTATGCGTACACAGATTGGGCGTAGGGTAACTATTGAATTTTTGATAGGAACAAACACCCTTACAGACAGAACAGGTACACTATTGGCTGTCGGAGCAAATTACATATTGATAAATGAGGTGGAAACTGACGACATACTCCTTTGTGACTTCTATTCAATGAAGTTTATAAAGTTCTATTATTAAATCGGTTTTATCAAAAATCGAGGGGGCTGCCTCAAAATACGAAAGGTGCCATTCTGAGGCCATAAAATGGCCGAAGAATCTTTAAAATCAAGCTGTTAAGCACAGATTTGATAAAGATCCTTCGCTTCCCTCAGGATGACTGTCTATTTTGAGGCAGCCCCTCTCAACTTGTATAGTTTTGCCTCTTTGACTTTGTTACTATATCAATTACAATTCCCGTAACAAGAGAAATCACCAATACTCCAAATGTCAGCAGAGCTGTTATAAAGTATGCCAAATCCTCCATACCGGTAGAAAACCATATGGCCTTTATAACGCATACTATGGCAACAATAAGCAGAACAATTGTGGGGATATACTTAAAAAATATCTTCCCTTTTGACAATCTCCATATAATAATCTGAAGCCCTGATACGATAATTCCGATTACGGCAATAAGGGTAATCATACGTAAACCGACAGCCATTTTTACCTCAATTAATAAGGGCTATACCCATCATTCTCAGCATAGTTTCTCTAATATTTATAAGTAATATTCCATTAAATATGTGTTGTAGATGTATAATTTCGGTCAATGGTAATTACACTGTGGAAGGTAGCATCAATTTTTTTGATTTCTTCATCAATGCTTTTTCTAAGCTCTGTTTCACAGGAATTATAAGAGGGCGGTAACAATATATCGAATATCAAATTACTGTGAGTCTTCCCCAGTACAACCCTAAAGTCGTGCATGGACAGTTTTGCATCGATGCTTCGTACTATTTCATCTACTTTCCTGCGCAAATCATTTATTTTCTCATTATCAGTTACGATTGGATCCATATGGATGACGGTATTTACACTAAATTTGTTAGTTATATCTTTCTCAATAACGTCAATAAGATCATGGCTCTCAAGCAAATCATGGTTTGCATCCACTTCCACATGAACAGAGGCAAAGTATTTATCCGGACCATAGCTGTGGACTACCAGATCATGTAGACCTAAAACGCCCTCATAGCTTAGTATTTCCTCTTCTATATCAGAGATAAGCTCTTGGTCGGGTGCAATCCCCATAAGAGGGTTAAGTGTTTCTATAATCAGCTTAATTCCTGAATATACAATAAATAGAGCAACTGCAATACCCATGTATCCGTCTATTTGAATGTCTGTAATTTTTGCAAAGATGGTAGCGGCCAGAACCGATGAGGTTGATATAACATCATTCATACTATCTTGGCCGGTGGCAATCAAGGCCGTTGAATTTATACGTCTTCCTAGGTTTTTGTTTATAATCCCCTGCCAAAGCTTAACCAGTATAGAAACAATAAGAACAATTATAGTCAGATAACTGAAATTTATGGGATCTGGATTTAAAACCTTATGAAAGGATGCTTTTATAAGCTCAATACCTAATAGCAAAATGACCACCGATACTAAAAAGCCGGTAATATACTCTGCCCGCGCATGTCCATAGGGATGCTTCTCGTCTGCCGGTTTTCTTGATAATTTAAAACCCACGAGGACAATTATTGAGGATCCAGCATCTGTTAGGTTATTTACTGCATCAGCCGTAACGGCAATACTACTAAAAAGCGTTCCTACAATTAGTTTTATGACAAACA
>CAYMLJ010000011.1:18251-22711 GCA_964391395.1 uncultured Ruminiclostridium sp.
TCCACCTCATGATACGAATCATAAATAACAGGACGAGCTAGAACGTTAAAGCCTATATCGGTTCCAATGTAGGTTGTATCGTAGCTATTTTTCACCGAGTTTACACTGCCCAGCAAAACCCCACACTCAGCCACAATATACCGTCCGGGTTCTATCTTAAATATTACTTCCTTATTAGGGTATTCTCCTAGAAACCTTGTTAGCACAATGTCTAACTCTTCACCTAGCTTCTTCAGATCCAGTCTGCTTTCCTCAAGCTTGTAAGGAACGCCAAAGCCTCCCCCGATATCTATAAAGGATAGATTCGGAAATTCTTTAGCTATCTCTAAAAACGAACAAACACCTTCAACATAATTATTCCAATCAAGGAAAAGTGAACCAATATGTTGATTTATCCCCGCCAATGTTAGACTATACTTTTCAACAATAGTCTTAACCTGAGGTGCTAGCTCCTTTTGCACTCCAAATTTGGTTTTCTCGCCGGCGGTTATTACCTTTTCGTGGTGCCCTGCGCCTTTCCCGGGGTTGAACCGCACAGCTACTTTACCACCTGGATTAATTTGCCCGTACATTTCAAGCTGAGAAAGTGAATCTACACTAATTAAAATATCTCTATCAATTGCATAGCGCATTTCTTCGGCTGATACATTATTGCTTATAAAAAAAATCTGATTACTTTTAAAGCCAGCCAACTGCTCAATGTATATTTCTCCAGGGGACATAGCATCAACATCTAGGCCTTCATCTTTTATTATTTTCAGAAGCTCTAAATTTGTATTTGCTTTGGCAGAGTAGTTTACTCTCAAATTCTTATTTGGAAGAAGATTTTTCATCTCTCTGCATCTTTCCCTTAGAATAACTTCGGAATATACATAAAGAGGTGTCCCGTATTTTTCCTTTAAACTAAAAATCATATCATTCGTCAAGAACATATATCTTACTCCTTACTATATTTGCACCCATATTTGCCATTTAATATCCTATTCGCGATATGCTTCTCAAGTGCCATATAGTCGTCTTAGTATTGTTTAGGATTTAAGAAAAACTATATAATAAGGCTAAAAATTTGTCAATAAAAGGTCCTGCAATCTTACATTAATTTTCTGTTTTTGATTCTATGCTTTCGCAATGATCACAGTATCCGTATACCTCTAAATTATGCCCTTTAACTCTAAAGCCAAATTTACTTGCAATGTGCTTTTCGTATTCTTCTAGAGGGCATCCTTTAACCGGCAACATTTTACGACATTTTACACATATCAGATGGTGTTGATGCTCATTACGGTTAAATTCATAAACAGCTTTGTGGTAATCAGGCAAATTACTTCTTATCACAATGCCTTTTTCATGCAATGTCTCCAGACCTCTATAAACAGTGGAAAGACTGATAGATACACCTTGCTCCTTAAGCTTAATGTATAAATCCTCTGCGGTTACCGGCGATTCATTCCTTTCAAGCACTTCCAATATAGCATACCTGTGCTTTGTTGCCTTCAGGTTTCCGTTCTTTAATATATCCTCGTAATTTTTATTGGATTCCATTTTTGTAGCTCCTTTAGGCAAATTTCTTTCTCATTCCATATGTTATGAAAAAAATAATTGCCGAAATAATTACAATGGTTGAGCCAGTGGCCGTTTCAATATAATAGGAAAGAACAAGACCGGAAACTCCCGAAAAAACAGAAAATATAACAGCCAAAAGGTGATATTGCCTCTGATTCTGCGCGATATTCCGTGCTGATGCCGCAGGAAGAACTAAAAACGAATTTATTACCAATAGACCGATCCAGGACATTGAAACAGTAACAATAATGGCAACGGCACAGCTGAATATAACCTCATACCAGAAGGTATGTATGCCCCTACTCCCGGCCAATGACGGATTCACGCTAACAATTAGTAATTTATTAAAGACAAGAAGCCAAAACACTGTTACAAGAAGTAGAACAATTGCAAGCAATAATATTTCATTAGGTGTAATACTTAATATGTCTCCGATTAAATAAGTATTAAGCTTAGCAAAATTCTTACCTCCAAGTGTGGCGAGGAATATCCCCAATGCGATAGCCGTAGAGGAAAAAACTCCGATAACAGTATCGCTGGCCATCTTGCTCTTATACTTAATAAAGGCTATCAGAAAAGCAAAAACTATTGAGAACAATACCGCTGAACCTATGGGCTGAACAAAGCCCAAAAGCCCACCGATAGCAACACCTGTAAAAGCTCCGTGGCCTAGTGCATCAGAGAAAAAAGACATCCTATTGTTGACCACCATTGTTCCCAACAAGGCGAATATTGGAGTCAAGAGTATAATTGACAACAGGGCATTCTTCATAAAAATCATTTGTCCGGTTTTTGCCCATTCAAAGGGTAGTATTTCTAAAATCTTATACCAAAAATCCATTATGTCCTTTCCCCCTTTGTATGTTTTTGCATTTGCCACCTTAATGAAAATGTATCATAAAAACTCTGGCTTTGAAGCACCTCATCAGGTGAACCCACTTTAAGTACAGATTGGTTTAACAATACAACTCTGTCCGCGTATCTTTGGACCATATCAAGGTCATGGGATACTAAAATAATGGTAAGATCATAGGCCTTTCTTAGGGCTGAAACTGTTTCGTAAAATAACTCCATTCCATTATGGTCAATTCCCGATACCGGCTCATCCAAAAGAAGTAGATCCGGTACCGGATCCAGTGCCAAAGCCAGGAGAACTCTTTGTAATTCTCCCCCGGACAGAGCACCGAGGCGTCTGTTTATAAGATGTTCGGCCTTTACCACGGCAAGCCTCTCTTTTACTTTTTTGACTTCCTCTTTTCTTCGTATTACCCAAGTAGGAAAGCGAGATCTGCAGGAAAGGAATAAATCCAGAACGCTTGTAGGGGAGGTAGCATCAAGATTAAGGCTCTGCGGTACATATCCTATAATAGGTGTTTGAAAAGCACTTTTTTGCGCCTGAACAAATTTTAGAGAACCGGTATGAGCTACTTCACCGAGAAGTGCCTTTATAAGGGTACTTTTACCCGCACCGTTTGGACCTATAATTGCGGTCAACTCACCACAATGAATATGAAGATTAATATCTTTAAGAATAACGTTGTTTCCCAAAGTCACCCCGAAATTCTCAATTTTTGTACAACACAGCCCACATCCCTGTTGTTGGCTGCCATTTTCAAAAGGATGAATATTCTTCATTTTAACGCCTCTATCAATATCTTTAAATTTTCTTCCATTGTCTTTTCATAGCTATCTAATTCTGCATCCTTTGGTCCTGTAACCACCGGATCAAGAATATAAATCTTAGCTCCTGTTTGGGCGGCAATTGATTCCGCTGCCTTAGCCGAATACTGAGGCTCTGCAAAAAGCACTTTAACCTGGGCATCATTAATAGATTTGATTGTATCAGCCAATTCACCGGCGCTAGGCTCTGATCCTGGCTCCCGCTCAATAACCGAAATAATATTAATATCAAATTCGTGAGCAAAATAGGGAAAAGCTTCGTGAAAGGTTACTATATCCTTTGTTCTAATATCTTTTAACTCTTCATGCATGCTATTTTTAAGCGTTTCAAGCTTTTTAATATATTCTTCGCTATTTTTTCTATAGGAGGCTTCATTTGCCGGATCAGCCTCAACAAGCCCATCTGTAATATTTTTCACCTCCCCAATTGCCCCGCTTATACTAACCCACACATGGGGGTTGTCTTCTCCGTTCTCATCCTCCAGCAGAGCCATGCCCTTTGCTCCTTCAATTATAGTAATGTTGGGAAGCTGACTCATTACTTTATCCAGAAAGGATTCCATTCCGGCTCCATTTATAACAAAAATATCGGCTTTCTCCAGAACCTTTAAATCTGCTGGAACCAGCTGGTAATCATGAAGACATCCTGTTTGAGGCTCGGTCATATTGACAACTTTAACACCTTCTATGTTTTCTGCTATGTTGCTTGTAAATATAAACATCGGATAGAAAGAGGTCACAATTAATGTTTCCTGCTCATGATCAATATTTTTAGCAGTACTGCCACATGCTGTAAGCGACAGAGATAGCATAAAAGATAATAGTAATACTCCAATTTTTTTCATATGAACAATACTCCTTTTGTAAGTGCGAATGATTCGCATTTGCAATACAATATAATTATGCACCTATTTGCACAAAAATAAAACCTTTTTGTTGAAAATTATCTTAATACTAATTGTATTGATGAGTGGTGGCATGATTGTCCGATTATGAATACAATGTATTAGGAGCTTGTACAAAGGGAGAATGCTATGTTTTTCGGTAACTGGAACCGAGGGCGAAGCAGGTGCTGTTGTAGATGTTGTTTCAGGTGCTGTTGCAGGTGTTGCTGTAGATGCTGCAGCAGATGTTGTTGCAGATGTTGTTGCTGATAAACATGTTTTGTCAGTGCCGGAGCATTTCGTTGCTGAGCATAGCTTCAATTTTTAGGCCCG
>CAYMLJ010000012.1:0-6241 GCA_964391395.1 uncultured Ruminiclostridium sp.
TAGATTGGTTCTAAGTCTTATATCGGCATATTTAGAATCTGAGTTAGCTTTAATGCATGCGGCCAGTAACAGCAATTAAAAAGGGTGTACTGAACTAGGTTTTATTGTATAAACATTTGTCATGGAAAACGCTAAAAACTTGGTTGACAAATGTCATGTAATAATTTATAATCAACATTTTCAGGTATTAATGTTAATAAAGTTAAGCTTCCCCCCATAATACTAGCAGTATAATATTACTCCAAAGACTAAAAGAGCTGTCTCAAAATTCGGAATGTGTCATTCTGAGGCCATAAAATGGCCGAAGAATCTTAATAACAAGCTACCATGCAAAGACTTGATTAAGATCCTTCGCTTCGCTCAGGATGACTGCCTATTTTGAGACAGCATCTTTAATCTATTAATATGTAAACATCAAATTATGTGAAAAAAGTTTATAACTAAAATGCCCGTTCTTGAATTGTCCTCTCAATATAAAATGTTGTAGCATCCCGAGGCTCTATATCCAGCTTATTATTCTTCACCACAATATCTGCAAGATCCGGCTTATCATAATAGCATATTACGTTTTGAGCGTTGTTGACCAAAGATGTACCAATCAAAGTATCAATCTCAATCACAAAAAGTCTTCCATGCCTGCCCGATGCTACTATGCTATGTATTGTTCCATCAATATCTTCTTTAGGCAGCTTAATCAGGGCGACATCCTCTTTGTCAGAATACTTTACCAAAACCTCATATAGCTTATCCATAAAAAACTCCTCTTTTTTCTAATCATTTGAAGTTATTCAATAATCTTTTCCTTGACAAGACTATTAATGGTTACCGCGAAAATCAAAACCATTCCTTTTACTAATGATTGCCAGTAAGGAGCAATCCCAATTACTTGCATGCCGGCCGTGAGGCAGGTTAATATAAGTACGCCAACTGTTGTTCTTAATACTGAGCCTTCTCCGCCGGTATAACAGGTACCACCAAGAACAACCGCTATCATTGCATCCATCTCCATGCCCGAACCTGTTGTAGGATCTCCAAGGCTCAGCAAGCTTGCTCGAGAAATCCCCCCAAGTGATGAAAACAAACCAACAATGGCATACAAAAGCCATACAACTGCTTTAGTATTTATGCCCGATAGCTCGGCCGCTGTTTTGTTTCCGCCAATTGCCGCGGAATATTTGCCTAACACGGTCTTCTTTTGAATAACAACCAGTATACCCACAACAATTACAGTAACATAGAACGCAATAGGAAGCTTTAAGAAAAAACCGGTGCGTGCATACTTTATCACGTCTTCAGGAAGACCTTTTATTAATCCAATTCCTCCCGGAGACAATAACTTGCCAAGACCAATACATAAGCTCATTGTTGCAAGTGTGGCAATAACAGGAACTATACGCATTTTAACAACAAGGAAACCATTTATTAGACCGACGCTCAGCCCTAAAAGCAGTGTCAGTACAGAAGCCCATAAGTACCCGATACCGGATTTTATACAAATGGCAAATATAACTGAGCTGAGCCCAACAATTCCTCCGACTGACAAATCAATATTTCCGGATATCATAAGCAATGTTACAGATGTACCAACAAGCAATGCCGGAACTGATTGTCTAAGTATATTTACTATATTGGGTACACCAATAAATTTAACCGATATAAGGCTGAATATCAGTACAATGGATCCCAATACGCCAAGGACGTAAATAGTCATAACTGTAGTTTTCCATGAAATCTTACCTAGAGCTTTCATCTCTGCCCAACTCCTCATCTTATCAGCTAATATTTTCGTTTGAATCTTATCCGAATTACACCTTTCTTTTATCCAGGGCAAATCGTTGAGCCAATATGGCAGCAATAATAACGAAACCTTTTACCAACATCTGCATTGCCGGCTGAAAACCAAGCATGTTGACAGATGTACTCAGTATACCTAGAATAAATGCCCCGACAACGGCGCAGACTACTGATCCAAAGCCGCCCGAAATACTGGTTCCACCTAAAACTGTAACTACCAGAGCATCAAATTCATAGCCTGTACCTAAAGCACAGTTCCCGGCATTAAATCGTGATGCCATAACAATTCCTGCCACTCCCGCTAAAAATGCACTTGTTATGTATAGCAAAGAGATTTCTCTTTCAACCTTTATTCCTGATAGCTTTGCAGCTACCTGGTTTGCGCCTATCAGGTATATTCTTCTACCAAATGCGGTTTTGTTTTCTATAATCAGTGCTATAACGAGAAGAACAATCATTATTACCACGGCAATATTTATTGTACCGATAATTGTATACTGACCTATCTCCTTATATATGGGAGGAAGACCTGTGATACGCTGCGCTCCCTTTGCTATTATCATAGCAATACCCCGCGAAATAGCCATGGTACCCAAGGTGACAACAACTGAATTAACCTTGACCTTAACAATAAAAAAGGCATTTATAGCTCCAATCAACATACAGACGAGAAGAGTAATAACAAGTGCTACGCCATAATTCATTCCCATGCCCGAAGCAAGACCTGATGCTCCGGGGACTTTCGCCTGACAGAGATAAGCCGATAAAACCGCTCCCAGAGAAATAATTCCTCCTACCGACATATCAATATGGCCGGTTATTAACAGGAAGGAAACGCCTATTCCAAGAATAATAATTTCTGCCTGTTGAGCAATAAGGTTTGATATGTTATTTATATCAAAAAACCTCGGAACAATGAGAGAAGCCGCAATAAACACCACAGTAAGCACACCGAGCATTGAAAGGTTTATAAATGTCAGGTTACTTATTTTAGAGCCTTTCGGTTTGCACAAATCAATTTTTGTCCGCATACTTACTCACCCCCCGTTACTAAATGAAGAATATTTTCACTGTCAATTTCGGTTCCGTTTTCTATTTCAGCCTTCAAGCTTCCGTCATGCAGCAGAAATATCCTGTCACAATTATTGATTATCTCCGGCAGCTCAGAGGAGAACATTATGATGGATTTCCCTTCTTCCGATAGTTTTCGTATAATGCTGTATATCTCACTCTTAGCCCCGACATCAATTCCCCTTGTGGGCTCGTCAAGAATTAACAAATCTGTATTTGCAAAAAGACATTTCGCAAATACCACCTTTTGCTGGTTCCCGCCTGAAAGCTTTGATACTTCTTTTTCGCAACTATGAGTCACAATATTGAGCTTTTTAATAAACTCCGAAGCAGCTTTCATTTCTTTTTGCCTATTGATGAAAATCCTATCTGATATTCTTTTCATATTCATGACAGGAATATTGTTTCTGATTGTAAGAATAGAGAAGATCCCCTGAGACCGCCTTTCTTCCGGAACCAATGAAATACCGCACTTGATTGATTTATCCGGCGATTTATCAAGGATACTCCCTTTATATATTATTTCACCTTGATATTTATCAGCTCCGAAAATGGCGCGGGCTAATTCGGTTTTTCCTGCCCCGACAAGGCCATAAAACCCTATTATTTCACCCTTTTTTAAATTAAAGGATATATTTTTCAGTTTACTGTTATTAATATTATGCGCTTCAAGAATTATTTCTGATGACTGTTCTTCTTTTTTTGTATAGGATTCAATTACTGTCTTTCCAATCATTAGCTTTATAAGCTCGGCTCTGTCCTCTACATCTGAGACTGGCTTTGTTTCAATATGCTTTCCGTCTCGCATTACTGTTACGTAATCGCCCAATTCAAAAATCTCGTCCAGCCTGTGGGATATGTAAATAACGGTGACATTTTTTTCTTTAAGACCCTTTATAATTTTAAAAAGACGCTTGATTTCACTCTCAGATATTGCAGCCGTAGGCTCATCCATTATTATAATATCAGATTCCGAAGCAACAGCCTTTGCTATCTCCACAATTTGTTTTTTTGCAACGCTGAGCCTTGATACACTTTGTTTTGGGTCAATACTGGGCTCTATACTGTGGAGCGCTTCTAAAATCTTTTTTATCTTTTTTGATTTTTTAAGAAATCCCAGGATGGTATCCTCTATTCCCAAAGTCAGGTTTTCTTCAACTGTAAGTTGATCCACAACATTAAGTTCCTGGAACAATGTGCTTATACCTTTTTGCTTTGCATCCTTGGGATTATTAGCAACATATTCCTTGCCATTTAAATAAATGGTCCCTGAATTTCTTAAAAAAGCTCCTGTAAGAATCTTGATAAGAGTTGACTTACCTGCACCATTTTCTCCTACAAGGCAGTGTATTGTATTCCTTTTTATTTCAAAACTTACATTATCCAATGCACGGACACCCGGAAAATCCTTGACAAGATTTTTAATTTCCAAGACATTGTCGCTCATGGTTTCTTCTCCCCTCTTGTGGACAAACATAATACCATAGCGCATTCTTAAAACCTATCGGGAGAAAATGCCAATTTGTCTCCCGATAGGTTTATGCCATCTAATACAAGTTCAACTATTAATTGTACGTAGGTACGGCAAGAGTAGCGCCAAACTGCTCATTATACCAATCAACAGCTTCCTTTACATCCTTCTGACTCCAGTAACCGATAAGCTTATTAGGAACGTAGATAGTCTCAGCACTTTCGTCGAGTTGCTTTATCTCTCCGGTATAAATCTTCATCAGAGTATCGATTCTTACCATTGCTGTCTCTTTTGGCGGGAGACCCATAGACATTTTTAAAGAGCTGTTAGGATCAAATGCACCTATTAGCTCATTTTCAGGACAATCCACACTACAAAGGATTTCTGTTAACGGAACACCGTTATCCATTTTTCCTCTTCCGAGTTGCTGGAGTGCGGGCAATACGCCAACTGTCAGATCGGCAGCTTCCGAATAGATTATATTGATGTCAGGATTTGCCTGAATTAAGTCTTGAGTTACTTTAAACGCTGCGTCAGCACCTTTGCTGGCATCCATACATCCTAAGTTCTTGGCTGTAGGATCAACGCTTAATACACCCTTTATGAAAGGATCTGTACGGCCGACTGTTACGCCTTCATGATCAGGCCAGCCAATCATAACAAATACAATTGGTTTATCAGGATAAGCTTTTTTCCACTGTTCTGCGGCGATTTTTCCCATCTGCTCTGAAATCTCTGCTTCACCGGGCATAACATGAGGATTTGCAAAACCCGGAATCTTGTCAAAGTATGTACTGATGACCATTCCATTATCAACAGCTTCTACTGCTGCCGCTTTGATGGATTCACCCTCCCATATGTGCAGCGAAACCATATCCAGCCCTTGTGCAACAGCTTGATCAAAATTCTGAGCCATTACATTTGCGTCTGAATTGCCGTCAAAAACCTGAACATCTGCGCCATATTGCTCCTTGGCGTATTTTTCAGCCCAGGTTGCATGAGCCTGATGGAAGCCGTTATTTAATGTGGAAACACCGTATCCTATTTTCAATCCCTGTGGAATTTCCTTTGTTGCGGGAGCTTCAGGTGCGCTTGCTGCCGGAGAATCTGCAGGCTTTACAGGTGCAGCGGGTGCGGGTGTACTTGGTGCTGCAGCAGGTGCCTGAGGCTGTCCGCACGCTGAAAAAACACTTAAGATAAAGATAATACAGAGAACAATTGACAGAAACTTTTTCATGAACTTTCCCTCCCATTTATTTTTGGTTTTACAGTTACATGATACATTGTTTATGACAATTGTTTTTCTGTAATGTTTTAATAAAAGTGTGAAGTTTTTAATAAATGATAAGGTGTTGATTTTTAAAAAAACTGCAGTGATTAAAATAATGCTATTATATTAAATTTTTACTTTAGATAAGTATGAACGCTATTCTCGTTATAATGACATCACCCGTTACCGAAATCAAAGATTTCGAACAGACCCCGAATCATTGAAACTCGAAGTAATTCGCATATCTATGCTTGTCATTCCGTAGATAAGTATGAACGCTATTCTCGTTATAATGACAAAAACGGTTCTGGCCCGATATGAACCAAAACCGTCCTTGCATAATTATTTAGCTACTTCACATAGAAAGCATCAACATTATCCTTGGTTACAACGCTTACACCTGTGTCAACATATGGGGGTAACGGGTTTATACCCTTCGCCTTCCATCCATCCACCGGGTTGATAAGCTCCCGCCTAAGCTGGACTAGATATTGAAGTGACCAGAATCCCATATTCCATGTTCCTTGAGCAATTGAGGCAGCTATGGTACCCTCTTTGATAGCATCCAGAGTACCTTTATCGGTATCGAAGCTTACAATCTTTATATCAGATCTATTTGTTTCGTTTATTGCAGC
>CAYMLJ010000012.1:6341-22491 GCA_964391395.1 uncultured Ruminiclostridium sp.
GCTCTTTTTAGGGGCTCAATATAAGCATCAGGGTTTATGCAGGTTACTGCTATACCCGCGGGTTTATTAGCAATAACCTGTTCAAGAACAGTAATAGCTTTATTGACATCGTATTCTGATGCCCCTTCATAAACCGTCTTTACGCCATATAGCTTTCCACCGTCTTCAAATCCTTTGTAGCAGCCCTTCCAGTACTCAATACCTGATAAAAATGTGACCATGTAGTACTCTTCTCCCGGATCCCCCGAAAGCAATGTTTTCCCACCCGCTGGTTGTGGTGCTTCAGCAGTTTTAGATGTACCACAGCCGGTTAGTAATGCTGAAAACAACATGCAAGCAACAACAACAAGTACGATACTTTTGAACAACACTCTTTTCATACATTGATCCTCCTAAACAACTAATAACATATTTCAAAGTAAAATATACTTTGATACATTTTGAAATAATGAATCTATTTAGCTATTAACTTCACCTTACTTCTATTGTGACTAATGTGATCTATGGTAACAGCTGTGATTAAAATCACACCGCTAATTAAATCCTGCCAGTAAACACTAACCTTTAATAGAACAAGCGCATTATTTATAAGGTTTAAAAGTATTACGCCCAAAACAGTTCCAAAAATTGTACCTTCTCCGCCATTTAAACTTGATCCGCCTATGACGGCCGCAGATATTACTCTCATTTCTGTGCCGGCACCTGCCGTTGGTGTTGCAACACCAAACCTTGACAAAGTCAAAAGTCCTGCCACGCTTGATAATAATGCCGTTATTGTATAGACACCAATCTTAATTTTGCTTACGTTTATGCCGGACAAACTAGCAGCTTTTTCGTTACTTCCTGTAAAGAAAACTTTTCTCATTGGTGAGGAATTCCTCATTAGATAATCGCCGACTATTGCAAGAATTGAAAAGACTAGAACAATAATCGGTATTCCTATAACATTACCTCTACCAAGAAATTTGAACGCATCCGGTACCGAAGACAGAGATTGAGGTGAGCCCTGAGTGGCAACATATGCTGCACCTCTGGCGATACCCATCATACCAAGTGTCATAATAAAAGGATTTATTCCTACCTTACCAATGAACATGCCACTAACGAAACCGCATAAGGTTGAAACAATTATTGCAATAAGGCAACCTAGCCAGATATTGACTCCTGCCAGATAAAGAGCTCCTGCAATAACGCTGCTAAATCCCAGTACAGAGCCAACTGAAAGATCAAATCCTCCCGAAACAAGTGCAATAGTCATTCCTATTGCAATTATTCCGTCTGCGGACATCCCTATAGCTGTTGTCCTTAAATTATCAAATGTAAAAAAATTAGGTGCAAAAAATGAAAGCAGAAATGAAAATGTTATTATAATAGTAAGTACAGTAGCTTCTCTAAAACTCTTCATAACATTTATAATTTTTTTAAAAACTTGTGTTCCCCTAATACTGTGTGCCTTAAAGTTTGTTGCCTCACTCATTAAAATCCCTCCAATTAAAATCGATTATTTTTTATTTGAAATTATTGTCCTGATGCAAGGAGTATTAGCTTTCTTTCACTTAGTTCTCCGCTCTCGAGCTGGCCCGAAACTTGTCCCTCATGCATGACAATAACTCTGTCACACATACCGATAATTTCAGGAAGCTCGGACGAAATCAATACAATACCAATGCCTTCATTTGCAAGCTCTCTAAGCATATTATGAATTTCAGCCTTTGCTCCGACATCTATTCCTCTTGTCGGTTCATCCATAAAAATTAATCTGGGATTAACTGAAAGCCATCGAGCTAACATTGCCTTTTGTTGGTTTCCTCCGCTGAGGCTACTGATTTTTTGCTTTAAATCTACAATTTTAATATTCAGCTTTTTAACATAATCCGATGCCAACTCATTTTCTATGTCTTGTGTAACAATAAAGTTGTTTGATATGCCATCGACATTTGCTGCATTTATATTGTCCTTTATATTCATATTATAAAAAATCCCCTGGTGTTTTCTGTCCTCTGTTAAATAGCAAACACCCTGTTTTATTGCATTGCCATAGTCCTTGAATACTACCTTCCTTCCCTCCAAATATATCTCACCTTTATCTATTGAATCTATGCCGCAAATCGCTCTTGCTACCTCTGTTCTGCCCGCTCCAATCAGACCGGTAATCCCAAGAATTTCACCTTGCCTCAATGAAAAACTTATATCATTAAAAGAACCCCTTTTTGTTAAGCCCTTGACTTCAAGCATAACCGATCCAATTTTCTTACTCTTGTCTGGGTATAGATTATCAAGACTCCTGCCTACCATACACGATACTATCTGGCGAGGATTAGTTTCTGATATGTTAAATGTATTAATATATACTCCATCACGAAATACGGTAACCTTGTCACACACTTCAAAAATCTCTCCCATTCTGTGACTGATGTACAGAATCCCAAGGCCTTCTTCCTTTAGCTGTCTTATTATTCTAAAGAGATTTTGGGTTTCAGCGTCACTTAAGGATGATGTCGGCTCATCAAGAATAATAAGTTTACAATCAAGAGAAAGAGATTTTGCTATCTCAACTATCTGCTGTTCCCCAACATTAAGATTTTTAATCAGATCACCGGGATTAATATCACATTTGAAGGGTTTCAGATTTGCTACAGTATCATCATGTAACTTTTTCCAATCTACAATACCCATAAAATTCACAGGTAGGTTATCCATATATAAATTTTCCGCTACTGAAATATGCTGACAGAGAGCAAGTTCTTGATGAACAAATCCAATTCCTGCATTTTGTGCTTCTCTGGGGCTGCCGAATATCACATCCCTTCCCATAAAACATATATTTCCTTCATCAGGCGGGAACACACCGGAAATAATATTCATCAGAGTGGATTTTCCCGCCCCATTCTCCCCTACAAGGGCATGAACCTCACCGGCCTTAACTTCTATGTGTACCTCCGATAAGGCTTTGGTACCGGGAAAGCTTTTTGAAATGCCTTCAGCTTTTAGAATGTATTCTCCATTCATGTAATCTAACCCCCTCTTATTAAAGAGACTGATATAAAGTATTCAATACCATTAATAAATATATTCTACATCGAAGTTAAAACTCCTTCTTTTTTGAACTTATTTTTCTATTTATTTACGATATTAGTTCCGTTTATGATTGCTAATGCTTTTAAGGAAGATTTTTAATCGGAATTATAGTCTGTTTTTATACTATAAATGAAGTGATATCTGATTTTTATATTAATAAATTAGAAATATATTAGTTGCCTGTAGCGAACTGATATATTTTTTCATAGCTAAGCTCATTTTTATATAGGTCTGCCACTATACAACCATTATGCATTATCAACAACCTATCACACATACCTATCAGCTCTTCGATGTCCGAGCTAATCATTATTATACCTGCACCCTTTCTTACAAGATCATTCATCAGGTTATAAATATCTACCTTAGATGTTATATCAACACCTCGGGTGGGCTCATCAAATATAATTATTCGAGCATTGGTCAAGAACCATCTCACTAAAATCGCCTTTTGCTGGTTTCCTCCGCTTAATTCAAATATTTTGTTTGCCGGTGATTTAACGTCAATTTTCGCCTTTTTGATGTATCTTTTAAAAAGCTTGTCTTCCATTCGGTTATTCAATAATAGCCTGTTATCTTCAGCGTTCTCTATGGAAAAAACATTATCCAGCACGCTGAGATTGCCAAACATACCTTCGGAAAACCTATCCTCAGTTACATATGCGATTCCCAGTGCTATAGCGTCCTTCGGTGACATTATGGATGCTTTTAATCTGTCGACAAATATTTCTCCACTACTTTTTTGCTCCAGACCAAAAATAACCCGAGCGAGTTTTGTTTTACCTGAGCCTATTAGCCCTGTTATTCCAACAATTTCACCTTTTGCAAGAGAAAAACTGACATTATTCAAATATCCGCCTGAATTAAGATCCTCTACTGAAAAAAGTTCATATCCTTGCTTAACTCTCAGCTTAGGATAACGATCATACAAACAGTCTCCCGACATCATCTTTACAAGCTGTTGGAAGTTGGCGGAGTTTGCCTCAGTGCAACCTATAACCCTACCATCTCGAAGAACAGTTATACGGTCAACCAGTCCCACAATTTCTTCAAATCTTTGAGAGATATAAATAATCGATACTCCCTTTGATTTAAGGTTTTTCATGACTGTATAAAGAGCCTGGGTCTCTATTGCCGCAAGAGATGCCGTGGGCTCATCCAAAATAATTACTTTTGAGTTTTGGCAAAAGGCCTTTGCTATTTCAACCATTCTTTTCTGACCAAGATTAAGTGATCCGACAATTGTATCACTTGCAACAGGAAATTCCATAGAATCAAGTATTTCCTGTGCTTTGGCATGCATTAAAGCTCTGTCAATTGTCCTTAAAAAACGGTTTCTAATAGGGTGATTCTCTGAAAATATATTCTCGGCAACTGTGAAATGATCAAAAAGATATGGTTCCTGTTGTACCACCGATATTCCCAGATTAATAGAGACAGCAGGATTCTTTATGTATACGGGTTTATATTCAAAATATATACTTCCACTATCATATTGGTATAGCCCGGATATGATTTTTACAAGGGTTGATTTGCCAGAGCCGTTTTCACCGATTATAGCGTGTATTTCAGCTTTCTTAAGCTCAAAATCTATGTCATTCAAAACTATGTTGTTATTGAAGGTCTTTGTAATTCCCTTCATTTTCAAAATAACATCAGTCATTTAATCACTCCCAAACAGTGACAAAGTTTTTGTGCTATAGCAATCCATCGCCTCTGATAATTACATAATCACATTAACATATTTTATAACATCTGTCATAAAATATTTTATATTAGTTTATAACATATGTCAATTATATTTTTATATTATTGTTGATTTTTATCGTAAATTGAAAAAGGCGCAAACGCATAAGAATATGCGATGCGCGTTGTATTTTATATTTAATTACTGGTCTTTATAAATATCAAATGTTGTGATTAGCTGAATATTATTATCAAAGTAAAACTTTTTAAATACATCCGGTGTTTGCTCGTTTGAGACCAATTTTTTAAACATTGTAATTGGTCCAAGAGGTGTAAATGAAATGTTATCAAATTTGCTATAATCACAAACAGCAATTAACTCCTTAGATATTGAAGCGATTTCCTTGATTATAGATTCCTTTTCCATACTCTCAACTGAATAGCCTCTGTCAATGGTTATACCATCTACTTCTATAAATGCAAGATTAACATAAAAGTTTTTTAGGCTGTTTTCAGTGATTTTCCCCACAAGCTGGTAATTTGGAAGCTGGAGCTCTCCACCAACTAAAACAATCTTAATGTCAGTATTCGAACTTTGTGCAAGTTCTGCAGCTACCAGTATATCAGTTGTTACAACCTTAATGTTTCGCTTATCTTGTAGGTGCTTTGCAATAAACCTGCAGGTATTTCCCGGTCCCAGAACTATTGTATCATTATCATTGACCATATATGAGCAGATTTTTCCGATTATATTTTTTTCATCAGTATTTGTAGTATCAAGCTGTAGAATTATACTATTATCTATGCTTTCAAGATGCTCATTAAGCACAGCACCACCGTGAGAACGAGTAAGAAAATTTTCACTTTCAAGTTTTTCCAGATCACGTCGTATGGTAACATCAGAGACCGATAGCTCATTGCTCAATGTTATAACATCTACTTTTTTCCTTTCATACAGTATTTCCTTAATCTTTTTTATCCGCTCCACAGCAAACATTCAATTCACCTTTTGTAATGCATTTTATTTGTATTATTAATTATTTATTCTATCATATCATATCATATTATATTATAATTTTATAACATAAATCAACACCACACATTAGTTTGAATTTTTTTGATTAATTACATCGAATTTTGCATTATTATTTTGATTGAATTCTTCTTTTTCTGATCATATCGATTGTAACCGCTATTACTATGATTGCTCCCTTAACCATCCTTTGAGGTCCCTGAGGAATAGATAAAAGATTTAATCCATTGCTCACAACACCTATAATCAAAGCTCCAAGAAAAGTTCCAATTAGATTTCCCTCTCCGCCCATCATACTGGTACCACCAATAACAACCGAGGCAATGGCATCTAATTCATATCCATCAGCAGCTACCGGTACGGCAGCATCAAGCTTTGATGTCAAAAGAATAGCCGAAATCCCGCAAAAAAAGCCTGATAATGTATATACAATAATCTTGTTTAAATCAACATTTATCCCCGAAAGAATACTGGCAGTCTCATTACCGCCTATTGCATATGTATATCGACCAAGTTTTGTATATTTTAGTACATACCATGCCAAAATAAATACCACTATCATAATTATTGCCGGAATAGGTATTATTCCTATCCTTCCAGAAATCTTTAAAAAGCTTTCCGGAAAAGAATAAATAGGCTGTCCGTTTGATACAGTAAAAGCAGCACCTCTGGCGACAGACAGCATACCAAGGGTTGCAATAAATGGCGGAAGCCTTAGCTTTGTCACTAAAATACCATTTACCAGACCAAGTATACTGGCACTTACAAGCCCTGCAATTAATGCAAGCCATACACTTACACTAAAACTTTTCATTAAAATGGCCATAATCAGGCCCGTAAATGCAACAATAGCACCTACTGACAAATCGATGCCCGCAAGTAATATTACAAAAGTCATACCCACCGCTATTATTGAATTGATTGATATTTGCTGCAATACATTAATAATATTTGCTGGGGTCAGGAAAATTGGTGATAGAATACTCATAGCAATACATAGCATTAAAAAGGCTAATAGTACTCCAAATACATTTTGGTTACTTCTCTTTTTTTTGTTAAACCTCTCGATATTATGCTCAGTTTTTTCTTTTATAAGTACATTAAGCAATGTATTTCCCTCCTCCTGTGGCAAAGTACAAAATCTTTTCCTGTGTTGCCTCTTCAGTCAATAACACCGATGTTATCTCTCCTCTACACATGACTGCTACTCTATCGCTCATTCCGAGTATTTCAGGCAATTCGGACGATATCAACAAAATTGCTGCACCATTTTTGACCAACTCATTCATTAAATTATAGACCTCAATTTTTGCACCTATATCTATTCCCCTTGTTGGTTCATCAAATATGAACACTTTTGATTTAGAAAGCAGCCATTTTGCAATTACAACCTTTTGCTGATTTCCACCGCTAAGATTCAACGTTTTTTGCGAACTTCCAAAGGTTTTTATGCTAAGCCTCGAGATATATTCATTTGCGACTGTTTCTTCCTTTTTAAGATTGATATTTATTCCTCTTGTAAACCTGTCTATTGCAGCAAGAGTGATATTGCTGCCTACATCTAATGTTAGTACAAGCCCCTGGGTCTTTCGATCCTCGGTAATAAATCCAATACCGGCTTTTATTGCCTCTCTGGGGCTTCTTATTCTTATTTTAGAGCCTTTTAAAAACATTTCTCCCCTGAAAAGATGGTCCAATCCAAAAATTGCTCTTGCCAATTCAGTTCTGCCAGCTCCCATGAGACCTGCTACACCCAAGATTTCGCCTTCATGAAGATTTAAGTCAATATTTTTTATTGTTTTCGTTGTAAAACCAGATATCCTAAGGATTTCTTCCCCTTTATCAACTTTTATTTTTGGGAATTTTTCATTTAATTCGCGACCAACCATAAGCTTAATTAACTCATTAGTAGTTGCTTCATCTATATTTAGAGTCTTTATGGTCTTCCCATCCCGCATTACAGTAACTCTGTCGCCTATTTGTGCAAACTCTTCTAATTTATGACTTATATATATTATTGATACTCCCTTTTGCTTGACCTTTCTAATAATGTCAAATAGATTCCCAATCTCTGTACTGGTTAATGCAGCAGTGGGTTCGTCCATAATAATTACAGAAGAGTTACAGGATAGTGCCTTCGCAACCTCCACCATCTGCTGCTGAGCAATTCCCAAATCTTTAACAATTGATTTTGCACTGATATCAACATGCAAGTCGTCCAGAATACTCTGTGCTTGATTGTACAGTTTAGACCAATTTAGTTTACCAGGAATTTTGTCAGATAGAATCTCTCTTCCCAAAAAAATGTTTTCAGCTACACTAAGACTTGTAATAAGGTTAAATTCTTGATAAATAATACTGATTCCAATATCCCTTGCATGTTTTGGGCTTTGATTTTCTATTACCTGTCCTTCATATATGATTTCTCCCGAATCCTTTTTACAGGCACCTGCCAGTATTTTTACCAGTGTTGACTTACCTGCCCCATTTTCCCCAACAAGTAAGTGTACCTCGCCCTTTTTCACATTTAGATTTGCATCATCCAAAGCCTGGACACCGGGAAAACATTTCGACACAGACTTCATCTGGAGGATTAAATCCGTCATACTATAATCTCCCCCTTCCAATTTGTTGAAATATCTTTCTTAGTTAAGTTTAAGTCTTTAATAAGCTTATTAAAGCCGCTTAAAGACTTAAACTTTGGCATAAATATAAGAGGTATTGATGAAAATCAGTTCATATACTGCTCAGCATTGCTTTTATCTATTACAACGGTGTCAATTTTAATTATCTTGCTTGCAGCGGGTATACCTTTTATAGCGTTATCCATTTCCTGAATTGTTATTTCTCCCGTAAGTTTAGGGTTAACGCCCAATGTCGCTGTCATTTCATCCTTCATGATTGCTTCTAAAGCATTTGGATTACCGTCTACAGAAACAATGACTATGTCGGATCTTCCTGCAGCCTGGCAAGCCTTGGATGCTCCTAAGCCCATCTCATCGCTGCACGCAAAGAATACATCAATTTCAGGGTGTGCCTGAAGCATATTAGTGGCAACATTCATGGCTTTTTCTCTTTCCCATTCACCTGTTTGGGAATCAACTATTTTAAATCCCGGGTATTCAGCTGCCTTTTCAGAGAATCCGCCCTTTCTTGCTGTTGTATAAGTACTTGGTAAACCCTCAATTATTGCGACATTTGCTTGTCCATTCTTAACATTACTAACGTATTCAGCCATATTCTTTGCACCGGGAACTTCTTCGAAACCTATATAACAGTATATTTCACCAGCAGAAAGCTCTTTTAATGAAGAGTTGAAAAAGATAACAGGTATTCCTGCCTCATTTGCTTTCTTAACAGCCGATACTATTGAATCATCATTAATGGAGCATAGCCCTATTGCTTTAACTTTTTTAGTTATCAGGTCTTCTACTATTTTAACCTGGCCTGCAGCATCACTTTCCTTCTCAGGTGAAAGAACAGTAAGCTTATAGCCCATTTTCTCGGCAACAGGTCTGGCACCCTTTACAAGTGCATCATAATATGGACTTGTCATACCGGGAGGAACAAGTGCAATCTCTCCACCTACTGATTTTTCTACTTCAGCCGCAGGCTCACTGCCTTTGGGCTGGGCTGGGGTGTCGCTTTGTACTGCACTTTGCTGGCTTTGTGCCGGAGTATTAGAAGCAGTTGTAGTTTGCGTTCCACATGCTGTTAAAGAAACTAGAATTACAAGAAGCAATAGAATTGTAATGGTTTTAGTTCTTAATAGCTTATTCATCTAATTCTCTCCTTATTTTTCAAATTCATAATCCATTGCTGCAGCTCCGGTTATATATAGATATATTCTATATAGTTTCGAAAAATCCTTCTTTTTCTTTTGTTTATTTTTATATTTTTTACGTTTGTGATTATTATGTGTTCTAATCATGAAGAAATCCAGGTGTTAACCACCAAACTTCATATACTTCTATAAATACTATTGCATAGAAAAAGCACTATCCAACTAGATAGTGCAACATTAAAACTATAATTATAGAAAGCTTAGTACCGCTTTAAACTTAAAAATCATGTCTTAGTAACAATCTTTACCGATCCGCTTGCTCCTATTGTTGTACCGCCTGCCTCGATTACAGAAACTGCAGATTTGTAATCCTTGATTCCTCCATCAGCTTTTAATCCCATTGTCTGACCAACAACCTTACGGAAAAAAGCCATGTCCTCGGCATTTACTCCCACTGGTCTTGTCGTGGCGGCAATTTTCAGGAATTCTGCTCCTGCTAGTTTTGCAATTGTTGCCACTTTTATTTGCTCTTCTTCATTAAGTGTTCCAAGATCGACAACAACCTTTAAAATAGCCTTTCCCTTTACCGCTGCCGCAATTTCATCTAGCTCGAATCTAATGCTTTGGTATTCCCCTGCTTTTACCATTCCGATGTTAACCGGCAAATCAATCTCAGTGGCACCGTTTTTAATAACGTCAAGTGCTTCCGCAACCTTAATGGCTGTTGATCCGATACCCATTGGGAAACCAACCGCTGTCGAAACCTTTACTCCGGTATCTTTTAAAAGCAGTGCAGCCATCTTCACAAAACACGGAGCCAGAGCTACATTCCTGAACCCGTATTTTACCGCTTCTTCGCAGAATTGTTGGACCATGGCGGGTGTAGCGTCCGGCCTGATCATAGAATGCTCCATTTTAGAAGCTAGGTTTTTATCATATTCCTTTGAAAAATCTTGCACTACCTCTTTTGCTACCTTTTGAATTACACTAATGTCCATTTTTTACACTCCTCTTTTTTTTATTCAACATTATCATAAACATAAAAATAATCTCCGTTTTCCTTTGTGACAAAATCAAATCCATTATCTATAAGCGCCGGAAGAGGAGGTTTTCCGGACTGTTTCCAATCACTTACAGGATCAACAAGGCCGTTGGCTTCTACAAACAGGCTCAATAACGACCAATAACCCTGATTAACCGCATTAGGTTGTATGACCGCAAAAATGGTTCCATCCTTGAGCATATCAATAACAGGGGGATCCGCATCGTAGCAGAATACCTTGACAGGCTTACCCGATTCCTTTACACCTGCACCTGCACCCCTTCCTTCAATTCCCGCAACACAATAAATAAATGAGAGATTAGGGTGTTCTGAAATCATATCCAATGCGATCTTAGCCGCTTTAGATTCATCACCGTCGGCTGCGCCCCTGGCAACGACCTTTATTTCGGGATACCTTTTTGCTATTCTGTCAATAAAGGAATTTACCCTTATTATATGATTGGATTGTGAAGGCCTCTCGATAATACCAATTTCACCCGAACCTCCGAGTTCTTTGGCAATAAAGTCCGCTGCTGCAGTTGCTTCTTTTACGTTATCCGAAGTAATGATGGTCGATCTTTTGCTATCGGGCGAATCGGCGGCAAAACACACCACCTTTATTCCGGCTTCTACAGCCTTGTTGATTGGTTCTCTAAAAACCTCGGCACTTATTGGGTGCAGTGCTATACCCTTAGGCTTTTTTGCTACAATTTGTTCAAAAAGGCGCAATTGGGCATTGGCATCATACTCCTCACAACCTTCAAATATGGTTCGCACTCCAAGTTGATCTCCGGCAGCCTTGAATCCTTTATATACTCCTTTCCAGTAATCGGCATCTTTTCTGAAAACACAAATAAAATATGAATCCTCCATTGAACCTGCAAAATGCTCTCCGTTTGTCGGGGTTTTTACTGTAGGGGTCGGTGTGCCATTATTCGGATCGATGGCAGAATTTCCCGGTTTATTAATAGCAGGAATATATCCGGCCTGTGACAGATTTAACAAAACCGATAAAATAAGCAATATAATAACTGAACCGGTTATAATTTTTGACCATTTATTCAAATTAACATCCCTCCGTAAATTGATAAGCTAGTTTTTGCTTTGGAAGTCTGATCTTAACCTCTGTTCCTTGACCGGAAACACTCTTTATTTCTACAACATTCTTCTCATACTTAATTTCAAGCCTTCTGACAACATTAGCAACTCCTGTACCAAACAAATTGTTTTGCCCACTTTCGTCATATTTGGAGAGGTCTAAGAGCTTTTCCTTCTCCATGCCAATTCCATTATCCATTATCAATATCAGTATGTTATCGTCATCGTCCTGTATTTTTACCTCCAAGAGACCATCATCCTCTTTTGGCTCCAGACCGTGAATTATAGCGTTTTCTACAAAGGGTTGAAGAATCATACTGGGTACAATAAAGTCCATTACTGCCTCATCAAAATACAGTTTAAACTTGATTCTGTTTCCAAAACGCTCCTTTTGGATGTGCAAATAATCTTCTATTATCCTGTACTCTTCCTTGAGTGTTACATTTTCATTTATTTTTTTAACATTGTATTTCAGCATATCTGAAACACACTCAATCATTTTCTTGGTTCTATCGGCATTCTCAATGGTTGCCAGTGCCGCTATGGAATTCATGGTATTATATAAAAAGTGCGGATTTATCTGTGACTGCAGAAACATAAGCTCAGACTGATTTAAAAGATTTCGCATCTCCAGATTCTTTATCTGTTGCTCCTTAAGCTCCTTTTCTATATCTGCCTTAACCTTTATTTCCTCTATTTGATCCTTGATTTTAACAATCATAAAATTAAAGGATTCAATGAGTACGTTTATTTCATCATTAGTTCTCATATCAATGCGATCAGTATCAAATTTCCCCTTAGCTACCCTTTGAAGCCTTAACGCAAGCTGCCGAATTGGAGTAGATATTCCCATTGAGAATCTAAAGGCAAAAAAGATACAAGCAAGTGTTAGTATTCCGGTAATTATATAGACCAATCTCTCTTGCTTTATAATTTCATCTGAAAAGCCTTCATAATACTCAATAATCGGGCTTAATTGGTTCAATAATATATCCTTCGCTTCGTCGTTGATATCGCCCTTGAGCATTCTAAGCTCTGCAATTGATTTGTCTATATAAACCTGTTGCATTTTCATATTATAATCACTGAATATTGCCCTGCTCTTTTCGTCATAAGTATGTATCATGTTTTGTAAATCTGAAAGCATGTAATAAGCTTCACCCCTATTTGCTTCCTTGACTTTTCCTGTAAGGTTTAGGAGTGTTTCAAGCTCTGTTTCATATGAGCTTAAGTATTTTTGTGTTCCGCTATGAGAATAGTCATAAACAGTCTGATAAATTTTGTCAACTTGCATGGTTATTGAATAGATATCTGTAAGGCTTTTTAGCATCCGAAAGACATTATTGAAGAAATACTTGAAACTGAAGGAAATGTAAGCATTAAGAAAACTCATAGAAAAAATAATTATTAAAAAATATGTAATAATCTTTCGCATTAGCGTACTTTTCTTAGACTTTTCTTGCATCATCGTACCCCCGTTGTTGCGGCATTTCTGAATTGCTTGGGACTCTTACCCGTTTCTTTTTTGAAGACCCTACAGAAATAATTGGAATCCTCATATCCGATAAGTTTACTTATTTCCTTAATATTTCTATTACCTTTGCTTAAAAGCTCCTCAGCATACTTCAGGCGTTTTAGGGTGATAAACTCAATAAAGGTGGACCCGTATTGTTCCTTGAAAATCTTACTCAGGTACTGGGGACTCAATCCTATCTCCAGAGCAACCAAATCGAGGGTTATATTCTTATTGAAGTTCCTATTTATATAATCAATAATTCTATTCATTACATCGCTTTTTTTCGGACAATTATTCTCCACCTGCTCAATAAGCTCATAGGTATTGCATTTAACCCAAATTTTCATTTCCTCGGGAGTGGTCAGTGTGTATAATTCTGAAAATTTACATGGGTATTCACATAAGGTCAGTTTTGATATAGCTCTTTTCAACATTGTTATGTATTCTAATACATATTCTTTTACTTTTTCGGGCTTATCATTTCTGCAAAGTATATGGTTTAAAAGCTCATCGGAATATTTTTTTGCATCGCAGATATTGCCTACTTTAAGTTGCTCTATAAGCTTATCCTCCAAATCTGTCGGATATTGCCAAGGCTGAACATCAACATCATTAGAATCAAGATGATTGAAATGTACGGTTTTATTTTCTTTTGTAGCCTTTCTTAAAGCCACAACCGCTTCACAATATGACTTGCAAAAACAATCTATCTCGGAATAAACTCCTCCAATTCCCACCGTTGCATCAATATCCCCAATGATTTCAAGCTTTCTGTTTATTTCCTGACCAATAATTATTGCTTCTCTTACTATCTCATTAACCGAGTGCTTGATATCTACAGGTATGAAAACAACAATGGAATTACCCTGAATCTTACCGAAAAAGGACTTTTTCATAAGAGGGAGATGCCGCTTAAGTATACTCATTGTCTTTTCCTTCACTATTCTGCTTCTCAAGTAATCGTTGATTCCATTAAGGTCATATTGCTCTGTGGAAACCAGAAGGAAATAGCCCGCCTTGATATCCTCCTGCAGGAAATCAACATAGCTCTGTGTTTTTTCCTTATCAAAGTTCCCTGTAATAAATGAGGTAACCAACTCGTCCTCAATAAAAGGCTTTACTACATTTATTTTTGACTCGACCATGCCCATGAAATCGGTATGATTTGTTTTTTCAATCATCTGATTTATAACTTTATTTATTTTTTCAACCACTTCGGATTCTTTTATGGGTTTAAGAATATAACCCAAGACACCAATATCCAGAGCACTTTTTATATAATCGAAGCTGTCATATGCTGTTAGTATTAGGATATTTGTCTCAGGATACTCGTTTATTATTTGTGCTGAGGCATCAATGCCGTTTAAAACCGGCATTTTTATATCCATTATTATAATGTCGGGCTTTAATTGTGAGTTTAGCTCCAACGCTTGTCTTCCGTTCTCGGCTTCGCCCACAATCTCGATATTATTGAATTTTTTCTGTAGAAGAGTGCGCAAAGCATATCTTGAAAGATATTCATCATCCACAATTAATAATCTATACAACGCTTCTCCCTTCTTTCGTTAATACAATACTAAAATCCTCATAACTATTATCAGAATTAAGTAATATTCTGAGATATGCATTGCTTTGATTAATTATCTTAAAAACAATTCTTATACTGTTTTCATATTGAGCCAGCGCATTATTCAATAAATTATCAAAAAAACTAATTACTTCAAGATGTTTGACGGTTATATTATCATAGCTTTCTTCTGGATACTCCACATTAAAGCGGTCACCATAACGCATAATTTGTATGTCAATATAGTTTTTCAAACCATTCATTTCTTCGGCTAAAGTTACAGAGTCCCCTAATTTATTTAAGTATCGAAATAACTCATTGAACCTTAGAAGCATAGTATGAGTTTTTTGTGCGTCTTCAAGATATGCCATTTGACTGGCATTTAAAATTACATCTTGAATAAATTGGTTAAAACTCCCTTGTTTCATAGGGTTCCCTTCAATCAAATAATTTGATTATGCAGGGTTGTTATTCTGTATATGTGCTTTCATTTTACCTTACCAAAATAGTGTTTATTTTTCATCAAGAAACTTAATTACATCACTCGCAGTTTGTTCATCACACACGAAAGTACCAACTATACCTGTTCTAAGAGCACCAACTATTGCTACGGACTTTTCTGAGCCTGAAGCCATACAAATTACTTTTTTGGCTCTTTTTAAACATTCAATGGGTATTGATATAAGGCGATCATAGTATTCATCTTTTACAAACTCACCATTAATGCTGAAATATCTTGCACACATATCACCGACAGCTAAGGTTTTATCTTTTTTAAATATCTCAAATTCACCGATGTAAGTTTCCCGGTCCTTTGCATCTTTTTTGGGAAGAGTTCCCACACTGCATACTATCGCATCAAGACTTTCCCATTTTTCACTTACCAGTCTCATGCCTGAGCTATTCATATACAGATCCTTTTCTGAAATAGATGCTGTGAGTGCGGGAGCATGAATAAAATAGGGGTTTCCGTTTAATTTTTTTGCAAATAACCTGACCATCTCATTTAGTTGGAAGTACCCTGCCGTCTGGTTGCTCCCACCAATAAGCGGAATAATACTGAAGCCTGCTTTTTCCTCATTTGCCTTATATGAATCCACAAATTGGTAGCAGGTTCGACCCCAAGCCAGACCGACAGTACCGCCATCTACCTCGTTATTAAAAACCTCAACAGCTCTTTGCACTACCAGCTTTCTAAGAGTGTCTGCATCCTGAACAGCGGTTGGTATAATAACACAATTGTTAAGATTGAATCGTCTTAAAAATGTGTCCGCAAGTTCCTTGTTATTATTTAACGGATCCCTCACCGTTATTTGTATAATACCGGCTTCTTTAGCCTCTGTTAG
>CAYMLJ010000013.1:0-10394 GCA_964391395.1 uncultured Ruminiclostridium sp.
ACATAAAGAAACAGCTTGCTTATAACTTGTCTGGGATTATCTTAAGGAGGGAATTCCCGCACAATTATTTTATGCCAGCTGTTTCTGAATCTATATAAAAGGAGGCCAGAGTTACGATTTTAATGCTCATAACTCGTCATCTCCTTCGGTGTCATATGGCCAATCGATAATACCGCCGAGGTCAAAAACCTTGGTATAACCCATGTCAATAAGTTTGTTTGCTGCACTTCTGCTCCTGTTTCCGCTTCTACAATAGATTATTACCGTTGTATCTTTATCTGGAACCACATCTGCGATTTTGTCTTGTATCTCATAATCGGGTATTAGCACGCTGCCAGGTATACGTACTACCCGGAATTCTTCGGGGGTGCGAACATCTATGAGAACTGCTTCACTGTCGCCCTTTATAACATCCACTGCATCCTTAGGAGAAATATTTGTATAGCTGATGGTTTTTCCACAGGCTGTAAAGGAAAGCAAAGATATACCGAATAACCCTAGCAATAATTTTCTTAATTTATACAAATAATCACGCCTTTCCGATTGTTTCTTCAAATGATAGTAGTTTCTCTTTAATTTCTTATTTATATAATATAATCTGCCCAATTATATTAAAAGTGATTATGTTACAAAAGATTTTTATCGTAGGATTACGTCCCATTAATTACTAAAAATGGTCTTAGTATTATTAAAATTTCTTTTGTAACTCCCCTGAACAGGCTTTTCTACCCCTAAAAAAATTGGTAATTTTCTTTTTGGATAATTATAATTGGATGGCTAATACCCGCATGAATAAACGGTTACATCAATCGGAAGAGTTCTAAACTGCTTAATGAGTGGCTTTCTTTGAAAAAAAGTTTAATAATTTTTATAAAAAAGATGGCTTTTTATGTTGCTTTATGAAATAATATGGGTATAAATTAGTTGGCACATAGTGCCAGAAATATCCGAAAGGAGAGTTGACATGAATAAGGCAGATCTTATTGATGCAATTGCCAAGAAGGCGGAAATGACAAAGAAGGACGCTGGTGTTGCACTGGATGCAATCATCGAGAGCGTCAGCGGATCATTAGTAAAGGGCGAAAAGGTAACATTAGTTGGCTTTGGTACATTTGATGTTAGAGACCGTAAAGCACGTACCGGTGTTAATCCTCGCACGAAGGAAAAGATTAAGATTCCTGCTTCCAAGGCTCCTGTTTTCAAAGCAGGCAAAGAGCTGAAGGAAAAAGTTGCTGCAACCAAGGGTAAGAAGAAATAAGAACATAATATAAAAAAAGCGGCCTATTGGGCTGCTTTTTTTATTGCCTGATAATATGAAAAAACAAGGTTATGACCTCTTATGGTGACCGTAAAGACGTCAATGATTTACCGTAACAAAAGAGAAACACACAATTAATACAATTAAACTGTATTAGGTAAGGGGTTTATGTTAAGCTTTTCTTAGAAGCTCTTTTTATTAATCAGGAGGTCCATACATGAGAGAAAAATTTTTAAGAGTACAAAAATCACTTCTGGCTTTGTTTCTTTGCTTTGCGTTGATATTTTCTACGGCAGGAAATGTTGCTCTGGCATACGTTTCTGACTTTGGTAATACGTCGGTCTTCCACAATGAAGAGAGGGTAATAGCTGAAGGTGTTGTTTTAAACCGATGGAACGGTGTTACCAGCAGTTATGCCAATAAGGTCGGGCAAACCATTACCTTCAATCCAAAAACATCTGATGCTATGGTTATAGCGGCTTATGGAAATAGTGTTGCCAGTCGCGTAACTTTAAGCAGCATGTCAAAAATAGAGGAACAAAAACAGGAAGTTTCGATAATCGGGGGAATTAACGGTGATTTTTATTACTTAGAAAATGGTGTGCCAATAGGGTTATCAGTACAAAACGGTAAGCTTATAAGCTATAGTAATACTAAATGGAATGCCGTCGGATTTAATCAGGATGGCACAGTCATCATTGATATGCCTAATCTTGAAATGTTCTATACAGCAAACGGTAAGAAATATACCTTCGGTAATTTTAACAAGCCGCAGAACGATTGGGGGCCTTATCTTTATAGCAGTGACTTTGGGGCTAACACGGGCAGTAGTGTGCCAAGTTTAGAGACCATCCTTGATATAACAGAGGGCGACCTTAAGGTGGGCGGAACGGTAAAGGCTAAAATAACCGGCATTAAAATCAATGCGAAAGCAACTCCAATAGGTGAAAATCAGCTTGTTTTATCAGCGAGAAACGGGAAAAGCGGTTTTAGTTCAATGGCCGATTTCAGGATAGGAGACGAAGTAGTATTTCAATTCAATGATCCGGAAAATAAATGGACTAATGTAAGCCAAGCCGTTGGCGGAGAAAAAATACTTATTAACAATGGTATTATAACAAGCGGATTGCCTACAACGAATTATAGTCCTGTTACAGCAGTGGGTGTAAAAGCCAACGGTGAAGTGGTATTTTATCAGGCTGACGGAAGAAGTACCTTAAGCCAAGGTGTTTCGAATTCGGAAGTGGCTCAGTTTCTTCATAAATTAGGCTGTGTAAAAGCTTTACAATTAGATGGCGGAGGCTCGTCGGCAATTATAGCAAGGATGCCGGGCCATTCAAGCCCGGGTCTTCTTAACAATCCTTCAGACGGAAGAGAAAGAGCAAATTCAAATGGTCTTATTCTTATCTCAAAGAAAAGCGTTGAAATAAAAGAAGGGACTGAAATAAACAGTCCTGTAGCAGATAATCTTCATGTCTACCCCGGAATAGCATATGCTCTGCCAAAGGCTACTGTACAATATTCAGCTCTGGCAACCAATAAGCACTATCTACCTGCGCAATTACCTGCTTCAATAGAGTGGACGAGCGGTACAGGCACTATAGATAAAAACGGTTTGCTACAGGTGGGATCTGCTACCGGAACCTATTCGGTTATGGCTGTAAATAAACAGATATTTGGCAGCTCATCTGTTGTAGTTTTAGATAGAGTAACCTCTCTTAAACCATCCAAAAGTGTCTTAACACTTCTTCCGGGAGATGTTATAGATTTAAGCTGTGAAGCTTACTTTTATAATAATAAAGTAAATAGTTCTGATAGCTCCTTTGACTGGCAGGTAGAGGGAAACATTGGCACAATTACTCAAGACGGTTTATTTACCATGGCCGAGAATGCCTCCGGAAACGGCCGTATAGTTGTTAAATACGGAAACATATCTGCTAATATAGATGTAGTAATTCCGGCCACTCCAAATGCAATAGAAGACTTTGAAAACGCTATTGGCTGGGGATATTCAACTGTCAGAGCAAAATCAGCCAATGTATCGGTAATTCAGGACAAGGAAATGGCAAGGTCGGGCAGTGGATTATTAAAGCTCGATTATGACTTTACTTTGGGTGCAGGCGTACAAAGCGGTGTAGCAGGTGTTTATGCATATACACTAAATCCAAATACAAAGGCCAAGACCGAGCTTACTATAAATGGATCACCTAATGCTATTGGAATGTGGGTATATGGTGATAACAGCAAGACATGGCTTCGGTCGAGTGTTAAAGACGGAAGCGGACAGAGCTTCTATGTTGATTATACCGCTGACTATAACCCGGCTAATGGAACAGGCGGAATTGATTGGACCGGCTGGAATTATGTCGAAGCAAAGATACCCAGCGGGAGAAAAGGCCCGTTTACCCTTGAAACACCAATTAGAGTCATGTGCTCCAGAGATGATATGAGAACAAAAGGAACATTGTATTTTGACCAGATCCGTGCCGTGTATACCGAAGGAAATGTAGTTCAAGCAGCTTCAGTTAAAATTACATCCCCTGCAGATAAGGCCGTAATTAAAGCAGGAAAGGTTCCTCTTACCGCTGAAATAATAAAGGGGACAAACGGAGCTAATATAGATGCAAATAGTGTGAAGGTAATACTTGACGGGACCGAGTTAACTAATATTTCGGCTGAGGGAGCGGGGAACGTTCTCATAAAAGGGGAGCTTGGTACAAATATTAATCTGTCTGACGGTTACCACAGCCTTACCGTAAATTATTCCGATATATCCGGAAATAAGGGAACGCATACCATTACCTTTACGGTGGACGCAGGAGCCCCTCAAATGATAGCCACGACCGATGCTACAGTTATCGAAGGCGGTAGTTTTACCACTACTTTGAACATTAAAAATCCGAAGAATTTGAAAAAAATCTATGCTGATTTTGAGTACGATGCAACAAAGCTTGAGCCGGTGGATCAGGACAGTTCAACCCCGGGTATACAGTTAGCTTTAGAGCCTTGGGCTAAGAAGGGAACCATCATTGCCAATCGGATTGATGAGAAAAACGGCAGGATACTAATATCAATAGACAACCTAACAAATCTATCAACCGCGGATTTATCAAAATTGGGTACCATAACCTTTAAAACAAAGCCTGCTTTTGGGGATGAAGCTCAGATAAAGCTTCATCTAGGTGCAATGATTGTAGGGGACAGCGTGCAAAGTCAGCGATTCGTACTGCCTGATATGAAGGTAAGCAGAGATTTTCCGTTAATACTGAAGGCGGATGGGATTAAACCGGGTGAAACTACCACCATAACAGTGACCGACAGAAACGGACAGCCTGTTGCAGGTGTAGGAATTTATTTGAATGATCTTTCTTACCCTTTCTGGCAGACCGATGCAAACGGACAAGTGGTTACAAATATTTTAACTCAGCTATTGACCGGAGAGCCCTTAAGTATTAAGGCAAAGAAGGACAACCTGGCAAGCAAACCCTTTGTTTTAGCCGAATAGCAATTATCAGAACAAGAGGTTAGCCTTGAGAATAGTATATTAACAAAGACTTCTGAGGGATGTTATGGTTAACCGCAACTACAATTTTGACATTAATAAGCTATTGTTGATTGGGGCTTTAATGACACTGATAGGTGATTTTATTGATCTAATGATAAGCTATCAGGTATATTGTAATCGTTCAACTAAACAGAATATACAAGATAATATCGAAAGGGGCAGACTTTAGAGACTGCCCCTTTTAAAATTAATATATGCTTTAGCGGCTGTAGGCTGCAACGGAGTATAAGGATCTTCCTTGTTAACAAAAAGATCCTTCACTATGTTCAGGATGACATAGTTCTATATGTGTTTTATTCGGTCAGATATTCAAAAATCTCTTTCAAACTCTTTCCTTCGATGAGTTTTCTTACGTTGGCAACCTCTTCGTTGACAATCTCGGCTAAGGCCTTTTGTCCCAGAAGCTCTACCGGGGCAAGATCATCGGTGAGAATTAAGCTTTCATCTGTCATTTCCACAAGATTTTCATCGATGTATTTTGAAATATAATATAAATCATGATTCTTATTTATCTGGGCATAAGTATTATTTTTATAGTTTTCAAGCATCTGTTCATCATCGCTGACAAAAAGAAGTGAATTTGTGACCTGTGAAAGATCGGCCCTGTAAACCTTGTTAAAGATACTTTTAACAGTATTGGCAAGATACTCGGGAACACCTGTAAAACTTCCTGATTTCATGTTTACGTTAACAATAAGGACGCCGCCGGGCTTTAAATGATCCTTAACAATCTCGAAAAATTCTGTGGTAGCCATATGAAAAGGCACGGTTATATCCTGATAAGCGTCGGCAAGGATAATGTCATATTGCTTTGCGTCAGGAGTTTGGAAAAAACTGCGTCCGTCATTAATGAATACATTGGCCTCATCTTCCTTCAAATTGAAGTATTCTGTGGCTAACTCGGCGATTTTAGCATCTATTTCTACCGCGTCAATATTTACATTTGGAATATACTTTTTTAGCTGTTTTGGAAATGTACCGGTTCCCAACCCCAGTACCAAAACATCCAATTCCTTTTCGGGGGACATGTCATTTATGAAATAAGGCGCCATAAGGGCATATTCATAATAGTACCCGGAAAGAGAACCATCCTTTTTGTAAATGGACTGAACTCCAAAAGCGACATTGGTTGATAAGATTACAGAATCCTCTGTTTCTTCAACCTGGAGATAATTATATAAGGACTCCCCCTCATATATTATATTGCTTTTCCAGAAAGCATAGGAGTCATTGAGGGGGAGTAACATAAAAACCAGTATTAAAATTGCGGTTATGGTATTACGCAATGCATTTTTTTTGGTAAAGAGAAAGTAAAGGGCACATACTATATTTAACAGAAGCGCAAAGAGTAAAAAGGTTTTGCTTGTGCCAATATAAGGGATGGTAAAGAAGGTGGGGGCAAATGTTCCGATAATACTTCCTATAGTTCCCATGGCATATATTTGGCCCGCGATACGTCCCTTGTTATCAGTGTCCTCAACACCAAGCTTGACTAAGTAAGGGGATACCATTCCCAACAGTATCATCGGAAGTGAGAATATTACCAGACATGAAATAGCCGAGCCCATTACAACCAGATTGCTTCCCGGAAAAGCCAGCATGAGTAGACCTGCTATCAGTGCTATTAAATATTTACTTACAAACGGAATTATTGCAATCCACACTGAAGCAATCCAGATATAAAAATATAGTCGTCCGAGACTCTTATGCTTATCGGCGCTTCTTCCACCTAAAACATTACCGATACTCATACAAATCATAATAAGCCCGATTATAACCGACCATACAATTTGCGATGAACTGAAATACGGAGCTAAGAGTCTTGAGCATGAAAGTTCCACAGCCATTACGGTCATGCCCGATAAAAAAGAAGTGATGTAAAGAATCAAGTTATTTTTTTTCATCAGTTTTTCTCCTACTCTGTTTTATCTTTAAAATATTCTATCATAATATATTGCAATTCATATACTTAATTTGAAAGATATATGACCATGGCCGACATGGCCGGAACATCAACAGTATCTCCCTTAAAATCGTATAAGGTATTAAGGCCGGCTGTGTTTTCATCAACTACTACATTCCAATGTCCGGTTTGGGGCAAAGAAAAGCTCTGTTGATGGAATCCGGCGTTATAGGCTACAAAAATAGTCTTCCACGAATCTTGAAAGGCATAGTTATTTAGAGAAAAAGCCACAGTATATTCGGGGCAAGAATAAAAAGTAAGGTTTTTTCGAATTTCCTCAGCCTGTATCATGCGGAATGCCGGATGGCCTTTTCTGAGGTTAATCAGTCCCTTATGATAATTAAACACCTGTTGATAACGGTGTTTTAGTGACCAATCAATTTGGTTGATCTCGTCAGGAAGATTATATGAATTGTGTTCGCCGTTCTTTGTTCTCATCATATCGGTTCCCAGCATAAAGAAAGGTATGCCTTGAGAAGTTAGAACAATGGCGGCAGCGAGATTTACAAGGCGAATATAATCAGACTCTTTTAAATCAGGCCTGCTTGCCATTAGCTTATCATAAAGGGTTAGGTTATCATGAGAAGCCGCGTAATTTACACAATGCCATGGATAGGCCGCCCATGCATACCCAGAGTAATTAACCTTTGAATAGTCAATGCCCGAGTGGTGTACAGCACCCACAACACCAAATTTTACCCCTTCTTTATACTTATAGTTACCGGTTATGAATCCGGTGCCATCCTGGTGAAAGGCATCGCCTTTTATGGCGTCTCGGGTGTTATCATTAAAGAAGCCTATTTTGTTAAGCTTGGATGCATTGGCTTTGGAGGAAGAATCATAGCCCTTAAGGAGTGAATGGCCGCCTGTCCAGCCTTCACCGTAGAGCAGAATTGACGGACTTATTTTATCAAGGGCTAACCTTATATCATTCATAGTTTCAATATTTATTAATCCCATAAGGTCAAACCTAAAACCATCTATCTTATACTCTTGTGCCCACATTTTCACCGATGAAATAATAAAATTTCGGACCATTGAACGTTCTGTGGCAATCTCATTTCCACATCCGGAACCGTTAGAAAAATTACCTTGGTGGTCTTGACGGTAGTAGTATCCCGGCACAAGCTTATTTAAATCAGAATCAAGGGTTTTATAAGTATGGTTGTAGACCACATCCATAACAACACCGATATTGGCCTTTTTTAATGCTTTAATCATTTGTTTCAGCTCAATAATGCGAGTGTATCCGTCTTGGGCATCAGTTGCATATGAACCATCGGGAACATTGAAATTGGTCGGGTCATAGCCCCAATTATATTGGTTGTCAGTAGGCTTTGTCTCGTCCACCGTAAAAAAGTCAAAAATAGGTAGAAGATGGACATGAGTTATACCTAGATCAACCAGATGGGACAAGCCTGTCGGCATATTTTCAAAGGAGCGGGTATCGTTTTGAGCCAGACCAAGGAATTTGCCTGGATATTGAGCCCCGGAGCTGGGGTGTATAGTAATGTCCCTTACATGGACTTCGTAAAGAATTGCATCGGTAGGGCTTAACAGTTCTTTGTGATACAATTTATCCCAGCCTTCGGGATTAGTCAGGGCTGGATTTACCACCATGCTTCGCCTTCCGTTTACTCCTGAGGATCTTGCATATGGGTCGGCAATCTCAAAAATCTTCCCCATAATCATGGAGCTAAAAGTATAATATATTCCAGAAAGATCGCCTTTAATGTGAATTTCCCAAACACCGTTTTCTTTGCGTTCCATTTCAAGTACATCGGTCATGCTTGGGCCTGAGCCGGTTTCATAAAGATTCAAAAACATTGAAGATGCTGTGGGTGCCCATACCTTGAAGCTGGTAGAATCGGGATTCCAGTTGGCTCCTAGGTCGTCTTTGCCATAGGTAAATAAATTATCAAATTCCGGTGTGTCATATATCATACCATAATCCGCATAACCGTTTCTAAAGCCGGGTTTATAGAGCATATATGTGGAACCGGGAATCATATCTTTCTCAAGGGATATGATGTATTCCCGGGCTCCTCTGATAGGAGTAACATGCCGCACAGCCACATTTAGACCGTTTTCAAAAACTTGAAATGGTTCCTGCTCGTGATTATAATAGGCCGGTGCCTGAAGGGATACAAAAATCTCCCTAAAATTTTGGAAGATAGCTTTTTCAAAACCGGGCGAAAGATGAAGATCGTCTAATGAGGTAAAAATTTCAGCCGTATCTTGGACCAGGTAAATATCTTCGGACGAGAATTCTACATTATCCGAAAATGTATAATACCGGTCTATATGGAGATCTCGTTCATGCCATCCTCCCCGGCGTACAATAAGACCGATATCATTACTATTAGAGCCTGAAACATCGATTTCGGCAATTTTAGATACTTTACCGGCATCTCCATTTAACAGCTCCTGCTTATTGAACATAAAGAGAGAGCCATCTTGTCCCTTTTCCCACACCCAGAGATCCCAGCCTGTATAGTCCTGATCATAGCGATAATAGTGAATTCTAAGCATGTTTTTCCTCCCGGTAACCGGCTTTATGAAGATTATATCATATACATAAACAATAACTATGTTTCTAAATAATCAAAATAAATATACTTTTAACAGAAAAAATGGGAACGGCAGTTGACCGTTCCCATGTAGTTTTTCTTATTATATTAGCCTTTTAGTCTTTGCTCCAGAGCTGCGAGCTGGTTGTTAAGCTCCTTAGGAAGCTTAGGACCGTAATTATTGTAATGCTCTTTAATAGACTCAACTTCTTTGAGCCACTCGTCTTTGTTAACATCCAAGATAGATTCCAAGGCCTCTTTTGTAATATCAAGACCATCGGTATCGATAGCATCAGCAGTAGGCATGTAACCGATTGCTGTCTTAACTGCATCGCCTTCACCGGATACTCTTTCACAAATCCACTTAAGAACACGGCTGTTTTCGCCGTAGCCAGGCCATATAAACTTGCCTTGTTCGTTCTTGCGGAACCAGTTGACATAGAATAATTTCGGGAGTTTGCTGTCGTCGGATTTCTCACCGATATCAAACCAATGCTGTAAATAATCACAGACATGGTAGCCTATAAACGGCAACATTGCAAATGGGTCACGACGAACCTGACCGATTTTATCGGAGATTGCGGCAGCTGTAATTTCAGAACCCATAATGGAGCCAAGGAATACACCATGCTTCCAATCAAAGCTTTCATGTACCAGCGGAATAGTGCTAGGACGACGACCGCCGACAAGAATAGCTGAAATGGGTACACCGTTTGGATCTTCCCATTCGGGAGCTATAACGGGACATTGGCTTGCAGGAGCAGTAAAGCGTGCATTAGGATGAGCAGCATTTGTGCCAGACTCAGGAGTCCAATCTTTTCCATGCCAGTCTATAGCATGTTTAGGAGCGGGTTCTCCAATTCCTTCCCACCAGACATTTCCATCATCGGTTAAAGCAACGTTTGTAAATATTGTATTCTTTTCGATACTGTGCATAGCATTAGGGTTAGAATCCATTGATGTACCCGGAGCAACTCCAAAGAAGCCTGCTTCTGGATTAATAGCGTAAAGACGTCCGTCTTTTCCGAATCTTAACCA
>CAYMLJ010000013.1:10494-11897 GCA_964391395.1 uncultured Ruminiclostridium sp.
TATCCGGAGCCATAGGACCAAATTGTCCTTTCTTCAGGGAAATGGCTAATATATTTCTGCTCAATAGGAGCGCAAGGCCACGGAACATCCTCTTGCCCTTCTGCCAAAGGAGCGCCGATGGAGTGAAGACATGGTACAAATTCACCATCATCACCCAATACATCTAATACCTGCTTACCCATACGAGTCATAATACGCATATTAACTACAACATAAGGGCTGTCAGTTATTTCGATTCCAATCTTTGAAGCAGGTGAACCTACGGGACCCATAGAGAAAGGTATAACATACATTGTACGACCTTTCATGCATCCGTCATAAAGACCGGTCATGGTCTTTTTCAGTTCTGCAGGGTCGATCCAATTGTTTGTTGGGCCTGCATCCTCCTGAGATTTTGACGCAATATAGGTTCTGTTTTCAACACGGGCAACGTCCGACGGATCGCTGCGGAAAAGGTAGCTACCGGGACGTTTAGCCAAAGGTTCGGCCGCACCGGAATCAACCATTTCTTTTAATAAACGACTGTTTTCTTCTTCTGAACCGTCACACCAATATATTTGGTCAGGTTTACACAGATCAGCCATTTCTTTAATCCAAGCATCAAGTTTTTTGTTCATTATCATTCTCCCTTCGATTAATACATTTTGCATTTTATTTAAATTGGTATTATTATGCCAATTTTGCGCGATTACTCCTATTATACAATAAGCGGGTAAAATTTGAAATAGTAATAATGAAATATTTCATATTTATATTTGCGGAATGTATTAAAAAACATACATTCCAGGGCTAATGGCGTTAAAAATAAAGATTTCAAGACAATATTAAAACAAAAGTCTTATTCAGAATAACCCAAAACGTGCAAGACTTTGTTTCACCGATTTCATATTTACTTGTCAAAATACAGTTCTGTTGTTTCCTCATAGGAATATTTAGAGGAATTATTGGTATCTATCTCAAAAGGCGCCGAAATTCCAATCGTTTTTCTAAAAATTATTCTAACCATAAAAACAGATATAATTAACGCTATGATAATTATCAAAATATCGAGGTAAACATTATTGGGTATTTTATTGTAAAAAGGTATAAGAATATAGTTTGCGGCATTAAAAGATAAATGCAGGAGTATAGCAGGATACAGGGATTTGTATTTTAGTTTTATAATAGCCAACAAAACCCCTAAAAAAGTAGCATAGCATACCCAGATGAGCTGGCCATGCATAAGACCAAACGATACAGCTTGTATAAAAAGAGCAATGCTTACCGGCATACCTCTTTGCAGACTCTTCATAATAAGACCTCTATATAGTATCTCTTCCAAGATGGGCGCTACCAGTACAACAGATAATATCTGTACCATAGTAATCTCATCTCCTAAAATATTTGTGGCCTCGGCATATTCT
>CAYMLJ010000013.1:11997-18038 GCA_964391395.1 uncultured Ruminiclostridium sp.
GGAAGTGATGCTGATAAACCGGGGTCATCTATCGTTTTAAGCCCTTCTTTTATGCCCAAAAATATACTTCCTATGAATATAACGAGGATATTTATGACAAAATATAAAAGGAAGTAACCTATTGCAGCACCTATTCCCTTTAAAAAATTTTTCATAGTGCCTCCTAATCTAATCCTATATAAGTTTATCATACTGCTTTAATAATTAATATTAAGAATTACATAAAAACAAGGGAGGTATATTATGTCTGCAAAAAAGCACAAGTACAATGAAAAGAGATTTCCGGATACCGATCCGCCAAAGGATAACAGAGGTGAATCGGTTCCGGGAACAGGACATGACACCAAAAGAGCTAAGCAAAAAAACGGTTAATTACAACAGAATACTTTTATGGGCACGACTCAAAAATTCACAAAGCTTAGTAGATTTCTGAGGTATAGCCTAAATCAACCAGACCAGCTATATTAGCATAAAACTTTGTATAGCTGGTCTTTCTTATTAGGGCAAATCAATACTTCAAGCCTTTAATATCATCTGTCTCCCTTTGAGTCTTTCTCGACAGAAAGCCTACCATAGTTTCTTTAAAAAGGTAAAAAATATTGTTACAGAAAATAAAATAATTAGATATACGAAGATAACACATAAAAACATAAGCAATAGCGAGCTAATTTGAATTATTAGGCTACAGAGTAATATACAGAAACGAAAAAATCATAAGATGGTACTTTACAATCATATGATTATATAATATAATCATGATATTAAGAAATAATTAATAGCATCGGGGGGACGTTAGTATGATTATACAAAAAAAGTTTCCGGGGACACAGGTTCCTGTATCCGAGGTACCTTTGCTACAAGGAATTTTTTCTGTAACCGGAGGGATTACCCTGTCACAGGTATGTGAAATAACAGGATTGGAAGCAGGGGCTGTTCATAACTGGATAAAACGGGGATATGTAAATCCGCCGATAGGACGTAAGTATTCAAAAAGTCAGGTGGCCCGTATTATATTGATTAATATGTTACGAGAAACGCTGGCACTTGAGAAAATAGCGAAAGTACTCAGTCATGCTAACGGGGACCTTTTGGATAAATCTGACGACATAATGGACGACAGTGATATATATAATTGCTTATGCGACATACTTATACCGGCTGAAAAAAATGAGGTAATAGACATCAGAGAGCTTTTCATAAGAACAGATAAATATTTAAACCATTACGAAGAACCTTGCCCAGGTGCAAAAGATAGATTGGAGTTAGTTTTGAAAATTATTATATGCGCATGGGAATCGGCATATTTCAAAAAATACGCTGACCATTTGATAGGAAAAATTCAGGCATAGAAAGGAGGTCATTATGAACTGGTTAAATGAATTAACGGGGCTACAGCAGGCTTTTGCCTATATTGCCATGCCTGCAACATTGATAATGATTTTTCAATTAATAATGTCATTTTTCGGATTTGTCCAAGAAGGCGGAGCTGATGGCTTTGACAGCGCAGATGATTTTGCTGACGGTGATATGGACGCAGACTTTGACGACGGGGTACCCGGGGATTTAGCAGATGACCAGCCCCACGGCATTTACGAGGATCATCTTAGTAATACTATTGATGAGCACGGAGATGATGCCGCAAGCAAGGCAGACTCTCTGAAACTATTTACCTTTAGGGGTATTATAGGGTTCCTTTCAATCGGTGGTTGGATGGGTGTGGCTGCCATCAGCTGGGGAATACCTATACCGGGAGCTGTCTTACTGGCCCTTTTTGCAGGCTGGATGGCGCTCTATTTTGTAGCGTGGTCATTAAGAGCGGTACTGCGTCTCCAGCAAAGCGGTAATATTGTTTTGGATAACGCAATAGGAGTAATAGGCGAAGTGTATATACCTATACCGCCGTTAAAGAGCGGAGTAGGTAAAGTAAACATTGTTATTCAAGATAGATTATCTGAGGTTAATGCAGTCACAGATGCAGAACGCACCATAAAGACAGGTGAAAAGATTACAGTTATTAATGTTGAACCTGGGGGAGTGCTATTGGTGGTACCAATGGTTTTACCGCAGAATAATTCCTCTGAAGGGATTATTATTACAAAGTAACAAGGTTCCCGGGACCCAACAGCAATCTTTGATTGCGTGATGGGCGGGGTTCCTATATAAAAATTTTCAAGGAGGTTAAGTTATGCCATTTGATCCAAGTTTTATTCTTATTAGTGTCATTGTTATTCTGGTCTTATCTGTACTCATGTTCATTGTATCCAGATACCGCAGGTGCCCCTCTGATAGAATCATGGTAATCTACGGTAAGGTAGGAACATCCAAGGATGGGACAGCGATATCTGCCAAGTGCATTCATGGCGGTGCCGCTTTTATCTGGCCCGTATTTCAAGCTTATCAATACATGGATTTGACACCAATGTCAATCAGTGTGGATTTGAGAAATGCTTTGAGCCGACAGAATATCCGTATTGATGTGCCGTCCAGTTTCACCGTTGGCATATCAACAGAGCACGGTGTCATGCAGAATGCCGCTGAGCGGCTGCTCGGACTAAAGCTGGTACAGATCCAGGAACTGGCTAAGGACATAATTTTCGGACAATTGCGTTTAGTAATTGCAACAATGGATATTGAGGAAATCAATACTGACCGTGATAAGTTTTTGGAAGCAGTATCAGGCAATGTGGAATCCGAGCTTAAGAAAATTGGTCTTCGTCTAATTAACGTAAATGTAACAGATATAACTGATGAGTCGGGTTACATAGTGGCTCTAGGTAAAGAAGCTGCCGCAAAGGCTATAAATGATGCAAAGAAATCTGTTGCCGAGCGAGACAGAGATGGTTCCATAGGCGAAGCAAATGCGAGACGCGATCAGAGGATACAGGTAGCTTCCGCAGATGCCGAGGCAATAAAAGGAGAAAACGAATCTCTCGCTCAGATTTCTCAATCTAATGCGACCCGTCGTGAGCTTGACGCAGAATCATTGAGAAGAGCGACTGCCGCCGAGAAGATAGCTTCGGCGAAATCGTTGCAGGAAGCATATTCAGCTGAACAGGAAGCAGAAGCAGCCCGTGCTGCCCGTGAAAAGGCAACACAAGAAGCCGACGTTCTGGTTAAAGCAGAAATTCAGAAGAGAAAGCTTGAACTTGATGCTGAAGCCCAAGCCGAACAGACCAGAAGAATTGCAAAGGGTCAGGCCGATGCTATTTACTTGAAGATGGAAGCTGAAGCCCGAGGTATGCAGGAACTCTTGACAAAACAAGCGCTGGGTTACGGCAAGTTAGTAGAGTCAGCCGGTGGCGACGCGCTTAATGCGACACGTATGATGCTGGCCGACAAGATGGAAGAGCTCATGAAGGTTCAAGTTGAAGCAATCAAGGGCATCAAGATTGATAAGGTCACTGTATGGGACAGCATGGGAGGCAAAGAAGGCGCACCGGCAACTGCGAACTTCCTTTCCGGAATGCTTAAGTCCATACCTCCGATGAACGAAATGTTCAAAATGGCAGGCATGGAGCTACCTGAATATCTAGGTAAGGATAACAAGGGAGCAGAAGCACCTGAAGTTCTCGAAAAAACAGAGGCAAAAGCTGAAACACCAGTCGAATAATTCATACACGAAAGGGCGGATTTTCCGCCCTTTTGAGTAAAAGGAGTAAAAAGGGACGGTGATTTTTACTCTCCTGAATGAGTAAAAGTCACCGTCCCCATTACTCGTTAAAATAAAAATAGGCGGAGTGTTTCTCATTTATTAACAACTCCGCCTAACCTGTCCTGGCATATTTGGGACAGGATTTTAAACTGCGTCCACTGTTTATTAAAATTGCAAAATGTAGTAAGATAGTGGGTCCGAAATCCTTTCTGATACATACTTATTTCTTTACCATACAATATGCGAAGGGACAATTTTATAATTACTGATTGTTTTAAAAAATTGAAATATTTACTTTACCGGTCATATAAATTTGCTATAAAATTGCTTTACTATATACTATAATAAGTTGTAACGGGATAAATCATAGAGAACAGAGACTGGAGGACTTCCTATGAAAGCAGTAATTACGGTTATAGGTTGTGACAGGATTGGTATAATTGCATCTATCACAGGTGTTTTGGCAAAGGCAAATGTGAATATTCTGGACATATCCCAAACTATTATGCAGAGCATATTCAGTATGATTATGCTGGTTGATTTTACAAATATGAACTGTGAATTTTCAGAGCTGAGCGATCTTTTAAAACAAACAGGAAACGAGCTGGGTGTGGAAATAAGATTCCAGAGAGAAGAGATTTTCACCAGCATGCATCGCATATAGGGGAGAGTAAGATGTTTAACGGAAATGAGATACTTGAAACCATAAATATGATTTCACAGGAAAATCTTGATATACGCACAATTACAATGGGGATATCGTTGAGAGATTGCGCAGCCGAAAGCAGCAAGATAACCCGACAGAAAATATATGAAAAAATAGTTCGTTATGCGCACAATCTAGTCAAAACCGGTGAGGATATCGAAAGAGATTTTGGTATTCCGATAATAAATAAAAGAATATCTGTTACCCCGATTGCATTAGTGGCCGAAAGCAGCGATGAAGAGAATTATGCCGTGTTTGCCAAGGTTTTGGATGATACGGCCAAGGCGGTTGGGGTAAATTTTATCGGCGGCTTTTCAGCATTGGTTCATAAAGGCTACACTAAGGGGGACAGGCTTCTTATTAAAGCTATACCCCAAGCTCTTTCTGAAACAGAGAGAGTATGCGCATCTGTTAATCTTGCCACTACCAAGGCGGGTATAAATATGGATGCCGTAAGAGAAATGGGCTTAATTATTAAGGAATGTGCAGAAAGGACCAAGGATAAAGGTGCTGTTGCTTGCTCAAAGCTTGTAGTGTTTTCTAATGTCCCGGAGGACAATCCGTTTATGGCTGGGGCTTTCCATGGTATTGGGGAGCCTGAATGCGTAATTAATGTGGGAGTAAGCGGTCCGGGTGTTGTAGCCCATGCGTTGAAGAAACTAAATGGTGCTGATTTTGGAATGGTATCGGAGACAATTAAGAAAACAGCGTTCAAAATTACCAGAATGGGTCAACTGGTGGCACAAGAAGCCTCCAATCGTCTTAAGGTTCCCTTCGGTATTGTAGATTTATCATTAGCACCGACTCCTGCTGTAGGAGATAGCGTTGCCCGCATTCTTGAGGCCATGGGACTGGAGAGATGTGGTGCCCATGGAACCACGGCAGCTTTAGCCCTATTAAATGATGCCGTTAAAAAAGGCGGGGTTATGGCCAGCTCCTATGTAGGAGGCTTAAGCGGAGCCTTTATTCCTGTCAGTGAGGATGCAGGTATGATTGAAGCTGTAATGTGTGGGGCTCTTTCTATTGAAAAGCTAGAGGCCATGACCTGTGTATGTTCTGTTGGACTGGACATGATAGCTGTACCCGGGGACACACCGGCATCTGCCATATCGGCTATTATTGCCGATGAGGCCGCTATAGGAATGGTCAACAGTAAAACCACCGCTGTCAGGATAATCCCTGTTCCGGGAATGAAGGAAGGGGATGTGGTTGAGTATGGCGGTCTTTTCGGAAAAGCACCTATTATGAGAGTTAACCCATTTTCCTCCGAGACATTTATAAATCGTGGAGGCCGTATACCGGCTCCTCTGCAAAGTCTTAAGAACTAATTTATGTATTAGGTAAGTTAGCTTATCAAATAAATTTTTTGGTGGTGTTGGCATGGCAGGTGGAGTTTTTAATATTGGATATATTGTGGAACTAAAAAAAGAGCACCCTTGCGGAAGCAAACTTTGGAAGATTTTAAGAACAGGAGCTGATTTCAGAATTGAATGCCAGGGTTGCAAACATTCACTTATGATCCCAAGGACAAAGTTTGAGAAAAGCGTCAAAAAAATAGTGGAGATGCCTTAAAGTGAGGGGTCATCCTGAGCAAAGCGAAGGATCTTCTTAGTTAACAAAAAGATTCTTCATTACACTGCGTTCCATTCAGAATGACGTTTTTTCATATTTATTTTATGGCAA
>CAYMLJ010000013.1:18138-22447 GCA_964391395.1 uncultured Ruminiclostridium sp.
TCCAAAGCCGAATTTATATTTTTAGAAATGCGATTCAGGGTTATCATTCGTTCAAGCTTTTCCTGGAGAAGCTTTTTCTGGTCATTTACCTCGTCAATCAGCATAGCATTTGAAAGGGCTATGTATGTATAGGAGGCAAGGCTGTCTACAAGCTCAAAAGCGCCCTTTTTATAGGAATTACCTGTAACTGTTTGCCCAAGAGTAACAAAGCCCAGGATTTTTCTGTTCTCACCAAAAATAAACACCACATATTTGGCGTGTAAGTATGATAAAAGCTGATTTCCGTCTTTAAACATTCTGCAAAATAATTCCTTCTGGTTATCGTCTGTCAAATCTAAAATCTGCTTATCGGGAATTATTTTATTATTGTGGCTTACAGATATTTTTTCTGTCTCTCTGGAGGAATTGTCAAAAACATTCCTATATGCCCGTAGAACATATTTTTCTGAGGAGTTATCATAGAGTATAAACCCGGTATGCGCACTCTGGGTAAGCTCTGAAAAAACGTCTACAGAAAGGAAATATAGTTCGTGAAGATTATATTCTGAGAGCATTGCCTTGGCTGACTGATTAATAGCAAACAAATTAAATATTTTTTCATCAAGTTCCTGATTGCTGATTTGAAGCCTTTCAAGGCGATTACAGTTTTCAAGGGAATTATTAAAAAGATACATTAAGGTTTCACAAACCAGTATATCACTTTCGTTAAAATCGGCAGAAATCCTTCTTGATAAGAGGAAAAAACCATATAAATCATTTTCTAGAGCAAGCGGTAACATTACCGTCGCATTAACCTCTTCTAAGATCGAAGCGTCAAAATATTGCTCCAAAGCATCTCGTCCTTTTACCACATTCCCCACATATAGGATAAAATTAGATAGTTCAGGTGTAACAGCAATATACTTACTCTCAGATTTAAAACCACGCTGTTTCCTCAGCTCAAATCTGTTATTCTCAAAAAGGTATAAGGAAGACTTTTCTACAGTAAGTAATTCATTTACAAAATCAAATGCGGCGTCGGTAATTTGTTCGGGTGTAAGGCGATTTGAAAAAAACCTGATAGCCTCTAAAAGACCATTATATCTATACAAATCTGTCCTGTTATCATTATGAAAATCCTGTTCTATTTTCTTTAATATATCATTATACTGCATGCTATCCTCCATGCTACATGGTTTTTAGTTCGTTGTCTTTGATGTAATAGGTTACCATGGGAACCGATTCTAAAATTTCTTCGCTAAGATTTTTTATTTCAACCTTTACCTTCGGGTATATGCGGGATTTGGCTGTGATTGCTCCCTCGCCGGGGGTTTTGAGGTATTCGTTAATACTTTTATACTGATATTCCAGCTCTTTAAGGATCTCTTTCTTATCGGCATATAAATTCTTTAAATTCTCATAGTTGTTGAACTGTTCTGGTGTAAGATTAGAAGAATTGCTGTAAACTTGGAGATGTTGTTTTATTCGTGTAATCTCTGTTTTATTCTCATCAATCTCATTAATAGTTCGATCAAGCTCTATTTTTAAAGTATTACGATCAAATCCCCTAACTCTGATAAGGGTACGGGACTCAGATTTGTTTCCAATTTTTGCAGCAGATACTTGAATTTCAGCATCAATTTTTCCGCCTGTTATTCTTCCCTTCGGAGACTCGACGATTAACTGCTTTGCACGGACATTTGAATTCATACAATAAAATCCGACATATATGCTACCCTCGCATTCAACTGTAATATCAGATAAGAATTTAACATAAAGATTCTTTTTACAGCGCACAACGGCCTTGTTCTTGCCTGCTATTCCGCCTTTTATATAAATATTGCCTTCGAGACTGGAGATTTTATCTGCGGCACCAACCCCATAATCGCCAAGGATTTCAAGATCATTACTGGCAACTACACTGAAATTATCCTCTACGGTGCCTTTAACAGACATGTACCCATCAAAATCAATATTACCTGTCGAAAAATCAATATCACCTTTAATTTCAAGATAGTCGTAAACCCCTATGGAATCGCCTTTATAGTATACTGCACCATTCTTTTTAGCCAAAAGAGTTGTAATGCCATTTTCATAATTCTCTCGGACAGATAAGCGATCATATAACAGAGGAAGATTGCGTCCGGGTATGCTAGGGATTTCAACGCCTCTTACGCTTTTTCCCGGGAATCCGGGAGTAGGGTCTTTGCGCTCTCCAAGCCAATCCCCGGATTTTACATGATTTATTAGATTTAACTCATAGTGATTAACATTATTAGAATCTATTATCTGAGGTTTTAAATTAGAGACTTCATAAAGTTTTACTTCTGCATCGGTTCCGTTTACAGGCGGAAAACCCTCTGCAATTATGTATTCGACACCTGATTCCAAAGCTCTGGCCAAGAGTTTAGAATTAATACCAAATACAATTCCTGCTTTATTAAGGGCATCAAAGATTTCTTTTACAAGGGCTATTCTATTATTTGAGGCGAGATCTTCATTGTTCACATAAAGAATCATGTAAGCTTTTAGACCATCATCTGAAATTCTCAAGTTGACCCTATCGCGTTCCTCCCCAAAGGGCTCAGGACCTCTTGGGGCGTAATTGATAACATTTCTTAGATTCATAAAGCTGGTTACTTTAATAATTGGAAAGCTCTTTAACAAGTCATTGACCATATCCATTGTAAAACCACGGTTAGTTGACTTAATATAAAAGATTTCTTTTTCCTTTAGTATTTCAATGTAATCATTTTTATAAAGCAGTAAAGCCATTAGTTACAAAACACCCCTCAAAATATTAATATATATTTTCCACCATATTACTGCAATTTAACGTAAAATTAAAATAATAAATCGCGAAAGAATAATGTAAATGTTTACAAATGAGCAGGAGCAATCAAGTTACTATATAATATTAGTACCGGAGTCTAACGATTTTTCTGTCGGAGAGCCTGTAATACCATATATATCGGAAGGAAACGTAAAATGAATAAGTGGAAACGTGAGAAAAACTGCATTATTATTAAAGATTTTAAACATTTTGATCCAATTCACACCTTTGAATGTGGTCAATGCTTTAGGTGGAAACAGGTTAACGGTAATAATTGGTTCGGCGTCGTAAAGGACTTAGCTGTTAATTTAGAATGGAACGGCAAGGATTTAATCTTTCACGATACAAAGGAAGACGATTTTCTAAGAGTATGGTACCCTTATTTTGACTTGGATAGGGATTACGGCGAAATTAAAGAAAAACTTCAAAAAGATGATCCTGTTATGAAAGAAGCAATCAGTTTCGGGCATGGTATAAGACTTCTTCGGCAGGATTTTCAGGAGACGCTTATATCTTTTTTAATATCTCAAAACAACGGGATACCCCGCATACGAAAAATTGTAGAAAGCTTGGCACAGCATTTTGGAGAACCCATTGTTTGCGCAAAGCCTGATATAAAAACCTTTCCGTCCTGCGAAAGCCTTGCTAGGATAAGTCTTGAAGAATTAAGAATTATCCGGGCAGGGTACAGGGATAAATACATAAAAAAAACAGCACAGCAAATATGTTTAGGGGAAGTGGATATGGATATTTTGAAAAAAGGTGATCCTTCCCAAAGCAGAGATGAAATGAAAAAGCTTTTTGGTGTAGGAGAAAAGGTTGCTGACTGCACGCTTTTATTCAGTGGAATCCGATATGATATTTTTCCTGTGGATAGATGGGTAAGACGAGTAATGGCCGAATTGTATATTGGTCATGAAGCAGAAAATGAAGAGGTAAATAGGTTCGCAATAAAGAAGTTCGGAGCTCTGGCGGGATTTGCCCAGCAATATCTTTTCTATTATGCGAGGGAAAAGAAGATAGGAATGTAGGAGCGGATTTAGTATAATAGTTTTAGCATCGCTTTAATACGTATATAAAAAAGCGTTGAAAAGCATTTCTTGTAACCGCTTTATCGGTAGTTACAGTATGAGTTTGAAAGGGGCATGGTTAAGCTGAAAAAACTCATGAGCGTCTTAATATTAATATTGTGCTTTACCTTTATCGCTGCGGCAATGGGGCAGACTGATATTGTTTCCAATACCCAACAAAACCTAGAGGACATTTCTAATGAGGAGAAGGCTGTTTTGGAGGAGCTTTTTTTCCTTTCCCAAGAGATAGATGAGATGAACAGAAAGGCAGAGGAATTGTCAAAGGAATCCGAATTTATTGCCAAGGAAATTAAGGTAATGGAAGCCGATATTTTAAAGCGCCAAGAGAACTATAATATACAACTGAAAATCTTGGAAAAGGTGTTGGTATCTTATCAGAAAAACGGTATGACCTCATATCTTGAGA
>CAYMLJ010000014.1:0-21523 GCA_964391395.1 uncultured Ruminiclostridium sp.
GCTAATCAAAATAATAGGGCAATAATAGCTATGTCCTTAAAAAATTCGCTTAAGCCATACTAACTTAAGCAACCATATAATTTATTGCCTGAGTAATGATTTATATACCACTATTGCCTATCTTTAAAACCAAATTTGGGTAAACTTTTTATCTTATCCTCATTTATTCTATAGAACATTGTACGTATCCTGAAAGTTAACAGATGAATACTCGTTAAAGGCCATATGAAGTCCCCGGGCAATTATATCGGCCATTTTCATGACCACAGACAGCCGAGTGCTTTGCAAAACAAGAAAATCCATAAATCCGCCTGTATTCACTACTCCGGTAATATGCATATTGCCTACGGCAGGCAACTCCTTTTTTAGGCCCGCTCCCGGCTTTATCGGGCCATTTCCGACAGAGATGCATCCGACATGATCCAAAGTGCCTAGGGATGCGTCTACGGCGACCAGATAGGCTTCCGGATGAAGTGCGAAGGCTTTTAATAATGTTTCCTCCAGATTTCTTGCATGAACGGGATAATCTAGGGTACCGTATACATGAACCCCGTTAATTTTATATTTAATCAACATATCTCCTACAAGAGGTCCCAGTGAATCCCCGGTGGAACGGTCAGTTCCTATGCACATAGCAACGATATTGCGTTCGCGGGCAATACTTGTTTTATGTCTTAATCCAGCTGTTTCCATGGTTTCCGAAATAGCTCTTGCCACCTTAAATGCGGCCAGTTTATCGTCAGACTTGAAATATCCTTTATTGTCCAATAAACACGCAACCCTTCCGCTTTCTAAATACTCAATTAATAAGTATTCCCGCTGCCTGTCCCAATATGCAATTGCATGCGAGACATTTACTATATTAAGCGAAAGTAGTAGCTGGCAGTCATCCTGAGCAAAACGAAGAATCTTTAAGCTAACAAAGAAGATTCTTCATTCCGCTTTGAATTCATTCAGAGTGGCACTTAGATTTACTTTCCTATTCCTTTCATAGATAATGAAATTCTTTTACGTTTTGTGTCAACCTCTAAAACTCTTACCTTGACTATATCTCCCACCGAAACCACTTCCATGGGGCTTCGTACAAATCTATCGCAGAGCTCTGAAACGTGCACCAAACCGTCCTGATGAACACCTATATCAACAAAAGCTCCAAAGTCCACTACATTACGTACTGTACCGTCTAAAATCATGTCGGGCTTTAAATCGGCTATATCCAAGACATCCTCCGACAATAACGGAGGCGGAAGCTCGTCTCTGGGGTCCCTTCCAGGCTTTAAAAGCTCGTTCACAATATCGTTCAATGTAGGTACCCCCACTCCTATAAGTGAGGCTACCTTTTCGGTGCCGAGCTTTGCAACCTCTTCCTTCAACATCCCCAGTTTCCTATCCTTTACATCATCCAAAGTGTGTCCGGTTAGTTTTAACAGCTCTTTACAGGCCTCATAGGTCTCAGGATGGACCGAGGTGTTATCAAGAATATTATTCCCTTCCGGGATACGTAAAAAGCCCGCACATTGTTCAAAAGCCTTTGCTCCGAGTTTCTTTACCTTTATAAGCTCTTTTCTAGTCTTAAAGCCTCCGTTTTCGTCCCTGTACTCCACGATATTATTTGCTACAGTTGAATTAACTCCGGCTACATATGACAAAAGGGATGGAGATGCAGTATTTAAATCTACTCCTACACTATTTACACAGCTTTCAACTACTCCGGACAATGCTCCTCCGAGCCTTTTTTGGTTCATGTCGTGCTGATATTGTCCTACTCCTATGGCTTTCGGGTCTATCTTAACCAATTCGGCCAAGGGGTCCTGAAGACGCCGGGCAATTGAAACAGCACTTCTCAAGGATACATCAAACTCCGGAAATTCCTCGGCAGCCAGTTTCGAGGCCGAATAAACCGAGGCTCCCGCTTCACTTACCACCATATAACGAACTTTTTTGTTCAGAGTCTTTATAACTCCAGCCACAAATATCTCAGATTCCCTAGATGCGGTGCCGTTTCCTATAGCTATAATTTCAACATCGTGCTTTGTTATAAGGGCTTTTAGCGTGGCCGCTGCTTCAACAACCTTGTTCTGAGGCGGTGTGGGATAAATCACCCCAGTATGCAATACCTTTCCGATTTCATTTACAACGGACAGCTTGCAGCCGGTACGATATGCCGGGTCCAAACCCAACACAGTCTTTCCCTTTACGGGTGGCTGTAAAAGTAGGTTCCTTAAATTCTCGGAAAAAACCTTTATTGCCTGTTCCGAAGCCGCTTCGGTGAGGCTCCCTCTTATTTCATTCTCTATAGACGGTGAGATTAAACGCTTATATGCATCCTCAACAGCCTTTTCTATTATTTCGGTAAATATAGAACCGGATTTTGAAAGGGTTCGCCCTTTAAGCCAGTCCACAATTCTTGCTTCAGGAACCTCAAGCTTGACCGACAAAAATTCTTCCTTTTCTCCTCGATCGATGGCTAATATTCTATGAGGAGCTATTTTATAAACAGGCTCCTTAAAGTCATAATACATGCGGTAGGGGGAATCTTCCTCTTTCTTTGCCAAGGTAATTATTACCCCCTCCTTAAAAGTAAGTTCCCGTACGGATCTTCTGTATTCTGCATTATCGGATACTGTCTCGGCTATAATGTCCATCGCTCCCTGAATTGCTTCTTCAACTGTACTGACGCCCTTTTCCTCATCTAAATATTTTGAGGCCAAAGCATTAACATCACCTTGAACAAGCTTTTGGCTATATATTATTACGGCCAGAGGCTCTAAGCCCTTTTCTCTTGCTATGGATGCCCTGGTCCGGCGTTTTGGCTTAAACGGACGGTAAATATCTTCTATTTCCTGCAAGGTTTCGGCCTTATCCAGGCTCCCGGAGATCTCGTCGGTCAGCATTTCCTGGGCTTCAATTAGCCTTCTTACTTCTTCCTTGCGGCTCTCCAGATTTCTTAAATAGACCAAGCGGTCATGGAGTTCTCTTAAAACCTGATCATCCAGCCCGCCCGTTACTTCCTTACGATATCTGGCGATGAAAGGAATAGTATTGCCCTCATCAATGAGTTTTACTGTACTGTCAACCTGAGACTGTCTTATAGATAGTTCCTTCGCAAGCCTTGATAATATATCAGTCATAAAATCCTCCTAGAGTGTTTCCTTTTCTTAATAATTTTCTGCCTTCAATAAGGGCATTGTCCGTTATTTGGCAGTAGCTAACATTTGTCATTCTGAGCGTCAGCGAAGAATCTTTTCGGTTAACACAAAGATCCTTCGACTCCGCTTTGCTCCGCTCAGGATGACGCCACTTTATTATAGAATAAATAAATATTAAACGCAAAAACTATATCAAAAATAAGCGTCCGGGGTAATTTAACATAGAAATCGAAGGTTCCAAAAAGTGTCCATGCAAATGGAAAAATTGCAAACGTTTCGGTAAATGCGATGAATGCACAAAGTATCATTCAACCCATAAACGCTACCCCTTGCCCTTTTGTATGAGAAAGAACATTTCACTTCGCTCCTCATAAACAGTGTAGCGACCTTCAAAAAAGGGCCGCCCTAACGGCGGCCCCATTATCACTTAATCTTTACAAGTATTATTATGTCGGCATTATAGTAGAAACTATCGGTTGAAGTTTCCATGTTCAGAGTTTTAACTACAACAGTAATGGCAGCATCTTCATTCTCTTTTGAGAATGTCGCTTCTTCAAGGGAGATTATTTCCTTAACGCTACTGTCACTTTCGTTAAACTTCTCGAATATCTCTTTAGTGGAAAAGCTCAATAACTCCTGCTCATTTTCTTCAACCAGCGATATAATACAATCTTTGGAAGTAGTAACTTTTTTAAGGACAAAGCTTTTTCCTGTCTTATTTATGTTTCCGATAACCTCATCATTTTTGTTATTTCGGGATATGATTACCGCTGTTTCAGTCAGAACATCATAACCCGCGATATCAAGCATTGCTTTGTCATTCAGCCTAAAATATGCAAATTTTGATTCGTCTTGCGGCTCGTACATGTTGAATCCAAACACTTTTTCAAAATCGGAATAGTAATTAAATCCGGAAGGAAGGAACGGTATTCTTTCAGTATAATCCAGCCTTTCTAGATAACCTAAAGCTTCCACGATTTTTTCCCTATCACCGGAAGAAATATTAGGACTGGGTTTTATCCGATTGTCATCCAACATATTGTTTTTTATTAGTGTATCGTGAAGAATGGCTGTCTGATTATTTCTGCTGACGGTAAAGGCGTCTACCGGCGGAACTATAGATATCACCGAGATAACAATTAATATGACTGCAATTATACCGTTTTTTCTTACCGGTAAAATACTGAAAATTATTCCGGAAGCAATTGCAAAAATACCAAATACTATTACAAAGTAACGGGTATGGGTCATTCCCGTATCCCCGATTTTCATAACAGAGGCTATAACCTGGAAAATTACAATGGGTACCAGAACCTTGGGGAAAATTTTTCTGAACAGTTGGGCAAACCTATTTTCAAGCCGGCTTGCCAGAATATATACAAGTATTACTGTAATGGAATATGATACAATCATTGGCTCTAATAAATTGTCACTCCAAAAATCACTGCCTAAATTTGTTGCAATATAAACACCCAAAATCAGCGTAAAAACCGCCGTCAGCGGAATTATAATATATGAAATTAAAATTTCCAGATATTTCGGACAATTAGCCATCTTGCCAATTTTGTCCTCTTTTAATTCCATGCTCTCTTCATTTTGATTCTCATCAGCCTTTCCGTAATAAACAGGTATAAGGGACAGGAAGTAAATAGGCGCAAATAATATAAATATTATATTTGCAGCATGAGAGTACGCTTCACTGTCCACCTCAAAGAGCAATTCATTTGTAGCTGCCATTATTATGCTGGTACCCGCAAAAATGATTCCGGCAAAAAACAATGAAATAAAAAAGCCTTTAAACGCAATCATAAAGCTTTCGTTAAAGCTTGCTTTGCTCATAATGGATGGAATCCATATAAAGGCAATTAATAGTGCGAACAATGCAACTGCTGTTCTTATGCTGATTTCCATGCTCAGCTCGGGTAGCGGCATAATTATAAGATAATAACCGACGGTCAGCAGAGCTGCTCCGCCGTTTAGAGCCAACCGGGAATAACTTCCTTGATAAAAACGTTCAAATATCACCTGGGCAACCGCTCCAAGGATAGCTCCCACAATTAGTGTCAACAAGTATTTTGAATAGTCTCCGCCTCCGTTAATATCGATGGCATTTACAATTACAGCTCCAAGAAGGAACAGCGTCGTCAACGGAAAACGGGTAATAGCATTTGTAAGCCCTTTAAGGGCATTTTGCAGCTTTGTTGTCTTCATAGCTATCATCCTCTCTATTTCAATTTTAACATATCTTTTATATGGTATATATTACGGTTATTTTACCATGCATTAAGCAGCATTAAACAGAAAGCACATTTTTTCCTCTTTACTTCGAACATATGTTCGTTTATAATTGATCTATGATTGTTGTTTGCTCGGAGGGTTATTATGGACACATATAAAAGCGGAGATCGTATCATCATGCACATCGACGTAAACTCCGCTTTTTTAAGTTGGGAAGCGGCATATAGACTTCAACACGGAGCAACCCTTGATCTTCGGGAAGTACCGAGCGTTGTAGGAGGAGACGAAGAAAGCCGTCACGGAATTGTTTTGGCTAAGTCTATTCCTGCTAAAAAGTACGGTATCCAGACCGGGGAAGTTTTATGGCAAGCCAGAAGTAAATGTCCCAACCTTGTAATTGTCCCACCAGATTATTCTCTATACATGCAGTGTTCCACCGCATTGATTGATTTATTATACGAATATTCGCCCCTTTTGGAGCGGTATTCTATCGATGAATGCTTTCTTGATATTACTGAGACTTTAAAAAGTAAAAAACCTTTAGATATTGCCCGAGAAATTTCAAACAAAATCAAGAGTGTTCTCGGTTTCACTGTAAATATAGGAATTTCCTCTAACAAGCTTTTGGCCAAGATGGCCTCTGATTTTGAAAAACCCGACAAAGTACACACGCTTTTCCCTGATGAAGTTCCGAAAAAATTGTGGATTCTTCCGGTCAGAGAATTGTTTATGGTTGGGAGGCGTACAGCCCCTAAGCTTTATCGCCTGAATATTTTTTCCATAGGCCAGCTGGCTAATACCGACCCCCAATTTCTCAGGGCCCAATTTAAAAGCTTCGGAAGTTTGCTTTGGCAGTACGCTAACGGCATAGATAATTCGCCGGTAAATCCCTGTAGCCCACCCGCAAAGGGTATTGGAAATTCTACCACTACACCCTTTAATGTAGATAACGAAAGGGAAGCTCTGCTGTTTCTTCTTTCCCTTGTAGAAACCGCCTCTTCCAGATTAAGAGCCGCCCGGCTTCTGGCCCAGGTAGTTTCTATATCAATACGGGAAACAGATTTGACTTTCTTTTCGCATCAAAGAAGGCTTCTCACTCCCACAGATAACACAGAAAGCCTTTTTAAAATTGCAAGTGCGCTTTTCAGGGAACTTTGGGACGGTGCGCCCTTGAGGCATTTGGGTGTCTCTTTTTCATCCCTCTGTAATGATCGGTTTTACCAAACTTCTATTTTTGAGGATGAACAAACTTACCAAAAAAAATCACTGGATTCCAGCATTGATGCCATCCGCCTTCATTATGGGAATACTTCAGTGGTTCGCGGAAGCTTTATAAATTCAGGAATTCCGCCTCTTACGGGCGGAGTTATAGATGACTATCCGGGTATGCGAAGTCAGCTTTGATTATTTTGGAGTGTTATTATGAAAATATTAATGAAAAGTGTAGATATGATTTGTCTTAGCACCTGTGAAGGTGCTATTACTCCTCTTAAATTCCGATGGTATGAGGATGGGCAGGAGCCCAAAATTATTCGAATAGACCGTATATTAGACAGAAAAACAGAAAAACTTGCGGGTAATCCCATGCTGGTTTTTACCGTTCAAAGCATTATAAACGGGGTTGAGCGGATCTTTGAAATGAAATATGAGGTTAACAGCTATAAATGGTATCTCTATAAGCTTTAGATAAAAGCGTCTGCTCCAAAATAAAAGGTGTCATTCTGAATGGAGCAAAGCGGAAATGAAGAATCTTTTTGTTCGTTTTCAAGATCCTTCGCTTCGCTCAGGATGACCATTTTGAGACAGACGCTTCTAGTTTATCAGCTACTGGAACTTGCAATGGTAATTTTACGTTTATCAAAATATGAGGCCAACACCCTTTCCAAATCCAACACATCTTGCATTCCAAAGAAACCTCTTTTGCCTTTAATAAAGCGTATGCCTTTTAAAGCTCCATCCGCAAATGCCTTTCGGTTGAAGGATTCGTGGACAATCTCTATTTTATCATTTTCTCCAGCAATCATAAGCTCATGTCTTCCAATTATACCCCCGGCTCTGACGGCATGGATGGGGATTGATTCATTGATTTCCACACCGGAAGACTGCAATCCTTCTTCAATTTGGTCTGCAATTTTTAATGCAGTTCCCGAAGGCGAATCTTTCTTATGCTTGTGATGGGCCTCATTTATTTCAAAATCGTAATCACTTAAAATGCGCGATGCTATATTGGATAAGAGCATCATCACATTTACTCCTACCGTTATATTAGGCGCATTTAAAATTGCTGAGCCATTCTTTTTTGTCAGTACCTTCATACGTAAAAAATCAGTTTTTGAAAAACCGGTAGTACCTATAACCAAAGCAGCTTTCTTTTCAGAAATGCTTGCTACATAATTCATCGTAGCTTTATAATTTGAAAAATCAACAAAAACATCAGGTTTAAGCTTTTCAAGAACATAATTGAGCTGACTTGAAGTATAAATCTTTGCCCCAATGTCGGGTAATCCTAAAATTTCTCCGATATCTTTTCCGGCCTTGCTTGAAAAATCAGAACAAATAGCTGCTACAAGCTTCATATCACGCTGCTCCATGATAATCCGTGCTATTTCCATACCTGTTCTGCCAAGGCCAATTAGGCATACATTGGTCATAAAACATTCCTCCAATCTGTGGCTTAAAATATTGGATGCGTAATTTTATGACGTTATAGCATAATAACCACCCTCTCCTTCAACGCTTACGAGATTAGCTGACGGGTTCGGATTGAAAGAGTATAACCCTACCGGTATAACCGGATTCACCCCACAAAATGGTTTTCCCGCTCTTTGATAACAAAGATTAAGCGCTTATTTAATCGAACAACTCTCAGACATGCAACAGCATATAGAGATGCTGAAAAAGTATATGCGACAATCTAATAGAATATTCGCAGTGTTTAAGCTTAATAATTTTAACATAAACTTTTGGGATGGTCAAATTTGGGTAATAACGTGATAGACGTTGCAGTTGCGCGGTAATAGCCCGACACAGCGTCAATTTTAATATACTAAAAAGTATAAAAAACTTCCTGATTGTGCAGCCTCACACTTATATAAATATTCTAAAATAATAATTATCGTCTATACTTTTGTATTGGATTCTTTTATAATACAATATTAGAGCTTACAGCGATTAAGCAATACGAGGTTGCTGTCGGTGTTATGTAAATTCTACGGCTCAAAATTAATATAGATATTAGTAAACATGAAAGTGAGTGCAGATTATGAATGCTAATTCCTGCAAGATACCTGCAAATTACAAAACTTCTTTAAATCTTAAGGATACAGAAATAGCTATCAAAAAAATCAAGGATTTCTTTGAGAACGCTTTGGCTTTAGAGTTAAATCTTACCCGTGTTTCGGCCCCGCTTTTTGTACGACCTGAATCAGGCTTAAACGACAATTTAAGCGGCGTTGAAAGACCTGTCTCCTTTGATACAAAGTATATAGACCAAACAACGGTGGAGATCGTACAATCTCTTGCCAAGTGGAAAAGAATGGCCTTGGGCCGTTACGGTTTTTCTCTTGGTGAAGGCCTTTATACAGACATGAATGCAATACGCCGTGATGAAGATCCCGATAATCTCCATTCCATTTATGTTGATCAATGGGACTGGGAGCTGATTATATCTAAGGAAGAACGCAATATAGAGACATTAAAGAATTCTGTAGAGCGAATATATAAGGTTTTTAAGCATACAGAGGACTATATCGTAAGCGAGTATCCTGTTCTAACCAGGCATTTATCCGATAAAATTACATTTGTAACAACTCAGGAGTTGGAGGATCTTTATCCCGATTATACTCCAAAAGAACGCGAACATGCCTTTACTAAAGCTCATGGAGCAACCTGTCTTATGCAGATAGGCGATAAACTTAAATCCGGAAAGCCTCATGACGGAAGGGCCCCTGACTATGATGATTGGAACCTGAACTGTGATATTATTTTTTATTATCCGGTACTAGACACTGCCTTCGAGGTATCGTCCATGGGTATTCGTGTAGATGAAGATTCTTTGCGTTCCCAGCTTAAAAAGGCCGGTTGTGAAAACAGAAGCCGATTCCCCTTCCATAGTGATATTCTCAACAAAAAACTTCCTTATACCTTGGGTGGAGGCCTTGGTCAGTCCCGTATTTGCATGTTCCTCTTAGGAAAGGCTCATGTTGGTGAAGTCCAGGCATCCATATGGCCTGACGAAATGCAAAGATGCTGTCATGAAAACGGTATAATTCTTCTTTGATAAAGCCATTAATAGCCGCAATCCATGTAGTCCCTAGGCAATATAGGACATTTCTACTATTGTATGAAACAGAATGTCTTGATATTATTTTTTACATATTAACAAATTTTGTGATTGATAAAATTTATTGTGAAACTTGACATAAGCCGATAAAAAAATTAAAATTCACTTATACACAGTAATGGGGGGAAATTGAATATGAAAGCTACAGGAATGATTAGAAGTCTTGATCAATTAGGTAGAATTGTTATACCTATTGAGTTAAGACGGGTTTTAGACATAGCCATCGGAGATGGTTTGGAGTTTTATTCCGACGAAAACACCATAGTTTTAAAAAAATATGAACCTGCCTGCATTTTTTGCGACAATGCAAGAGGCATTACGGTTTATAGAGGAAAAAACGTTTGTGGTGAATGTTACTCTGAATTAAAAAAGCCAATATAGAGTATGAGTTAAAAGGACTGCCCAAAGGCAGCCCTTTTTTTATATTAGCTCGCATCTTTATGCGGCTTATCTTCGAAGACTTTTTTGTATCTATTTGTTAAAGCATTTAAAACTCTGTTTTTGACATACCAATAAAATATTCCCCCAAAATAAGATCCTCTGCAGAGGTTAGCTTTATGTTCCTACTACTCCCCTCGAACATGGTAACTTTAAAACCTGCCCATTCTGCTATACCGGCGTCATCAGTACCATTGATACCTTTTTCCCGTGCATTTTCATATGCCTTTGTTATAATATCTTTCTTAAAGGACTGAGGTGTTTGTGCATGCCAAATCGTTATTCTATCCGGTGTTGACTGAACCGCATTTTCACCATCAACAATTTTTATGGTATCTTTCGCAGGTAATCCGGCACATACTGCACCAAGCTCTTCTGCTTTTTTAATGCTGTTTTCAATAATCTCATTATTCACAAAGGGCCTTGCTCCATCATGGATAAGTACAATCTCAACCTCTTTTGGAAGAGCCTTAAGTCCGTTATATACCGAGTCTTGTCGGGTATCTCCTCCATTGGCCATAATAAGTTCAATCCTATTTATATACGGTTTACAGATGCGCACCATGGCTTCTTTATCTTCTGGGTTTATTACAAGTATCATAAAATCAATTAGCTCTGAAAACACAAATTTTCGGATAGTCCACTCAATAACCGGCCTTTCCCTTAAGTTTGCCAAAACCTTATTGTAGCCAAGGCCCATACGGCTCCCTTTTCCGGCGGCGACAATAATGGCGCCTACGGCGCCTTTTTTCTTATCCAAAGATTCTGTTTTATTTATATTTTTTACTTTAGGCATATAGTCACCTTCTGATATTAATCATAGATCTAATTTACCAAAGAAAGATGAACATTTTTAAATTTACCAAAAACCATACGTCCGGCAGAAGTTTGAAGAACGCTAACCACAACGACGTCCACAAGCTGGCCCTTAAATTTATAGGCTTGTTCTACCACAACCATGGTTCCGTCATCCAAATACCCAACGCCTTGGCCGCTCTCCTTGCCTTCTTTAACTATACGAATTGTCATTTCTTCTCCGGACACTGCTACCGGCTTCATGGAGTTGGCCAAATCATTTATGTTAAGTACATCAATACTTTTAATTGCCGCTACTTTCCCCAGATTATAGTCATTTGTTATAACCTTTGCCCCTATTTCCTTCGCTCTTGACAAAAGCTGCTCGTCTACCTCAATTTGCGAGTCCCCCTCTGATTTATCTATGGTAATAGGAAACTTGGCGTCGCTTTTCAGCATATTCAAAACATCAAGCCCGCGGCGTCCTTTGGCTCTAATTACATCATCGGCCGAATCGGCCAGATGTCGAAGCTCCTCCAGCACAAAACCCGGAATAACAAGCTCGCCTTCCAAAAAGCCTGTCCTGCTTAAATCCAGAATACGGCCATCAATAATAGCACTGGTATCCAAAAGCTTTATTCCATTTGATTTTAAGGTTTTCTTTCTGTCCAAAGCCCCGTCAAATATGTTTTCATGCTTTTTAATAACAGTAAAATAAATCCCGCAAATACCAAATAAAATATTTATTATTATTGATAAGGGTACTCCGACTAATTCGATTTTTACAATTGGAATAGAAATAAGATTAGCAATTATCAATCCGGCAATAAGCCCGCTGGCTCCTATCATGAGCTCATAAAGGGTAATTTTCTGTAATGAGTCTTCGATTTTGTCGACAAAACCTGCAGAAATGGCAATAACCCTGCCTCCCAGAAAAAACATTATTACGCCAAGAATAACGGCGGCAACTGCAAGTAGCCCAACTCCATAAAACGTGCCGAGATATTCATCCATGCCGCTTCGAATCATTAATAGACGTACCAGCGATATTCCCGTTAATGCTCCTGTAAGCCCAAATGCGTACTTTAAGATCTTCTCCAGCATATAAACTTCCTTTGAATGGATAAAATCAGGTTGTTATCCTAGTATTAATTATATCTTCTACATCCATAGGGTTCATATTTTTAGCCAAGACCAATTCACTTATAAGAATTTGTTTGGCACTGTTAAGCATTTTGCGTTCGCCTGTGGATAGGCCTTTATTCCTTTCTCTTGAAATAAGACTCTTCACCACTTCAGCAACTTCAAATACATCTCCGCTTTTTATTTTAATCATATTTTCGCGATATCTTTTATTCCAATTTGCTGTTTGCTCATCACAGCTTATTTCCAGAGATTTGAAAACTTTATCGGCATCATTCCTGTTAATAATATCCCTTATGCCGATACAATCAACATTGTTTATGGGAATCATAACCTTCATGTCTCCGACAGGCATTTTCATTACATAATAGCTTTTCTTTTCACCAAGAATTTCTTTTTCTTCTATGGATTCGATTACACCTGCACCGTGCATAGGATAAACAATTTTATCCCCTATACTGAACATAATTTTCCGCTCCTTTTTATCATACATATTCCATTTGCTTAATTCTTTTAATAAATAAGTCAAATGTATGTATGGAGCTGCTACTGCATGTCATTTTTTAGTAGATTTATATACTCGCTTAATATCCAGTATACACCAACTGAAAATAAAAGTCAAAGACCCACGGCTGAAAGCCTTTATTAATAAGCTTTTTCACCATATATTAAAACGCTCTTTTATATATAGATATGTAAGCATCTACATACTCACTATTCCCCTTTTATTGTATTTTTAACCTTTAAACGGTGTTTATGTTTAGTCTTTTTGACTATCGATAAGAAACGTCTTGAGTTTTTCAAACCCTGAGATTACGTTGTGATAATGCTTTCCAATATCTGCTCGGCAGGACTTAACACGAGCGTCAATGTCTTCAACATATTCTTCCATAAGGTCAATCATAGGAAGATACAAATCTTCGGTTTTACTTATTTCTTTTAGCTCATCAAAAATATCTCGGCATGAGGTCTCATAGGCATAACATCTCTGTTCCATAAGTGAAGCCAAAATATCTGCTAAATTAATCATATTTGCTCCGCTTATAATATCCTTGCTCATAAGCATATGCTTTTCTGAAAATGTACTCTCTCCAATTGCGGCATTAAATATATCCACGATATCTATCAGCTCTGCTTCCTCGAAAATTACATTTATTTTCTTAATGGCTTTGCTTAATAATCTGTGAAGCTCAAGGTTAGAATGTTCTTTTTCAAAGGTTTTCTTGTCAAGAGTAAGCATGCCGATATTGTATAATAGGGCTGCGGCACATACCTTTTCCATCATGTTCCAGTTCTGCTTTGTTATTTGCCCCAGAAGACTCACTATGGTTTCCATTGATTTGGCATGGGCAAAGTTGTGCGGGGTTCTATAGGTTATGGCATATATGAATGTTCTTAACAAGCTCATTATTTCAGCCTTACTCAGTTTTATTGCCCCGATATACGATAGCAGCTCCACCCTATACTCCCCTGTTGTAATGCGATTTAACATATTTTCTTCATATAATTGTTCAAATACCTCTTTATATTCTGGTTTAAAATCATTTTCTTTAATTCTTTCAGCAACGTTCTTATTAATATCTTTTTCCTTGCTGTTTATAATAACCTCGGCTATGGTCACTGCTAAGGATAATAGGTATGCTTCGTCGGGGACGACAATATTGCCGATAGCTCCATTGATATCATATTTTTTATTGTGATACAGAATAATTCTGGCAAGTTCGGGATAAGGAGAAATTTCTTTATACAGCACATAAGCAAAGATACTGTGCTCGGTTATTTCATCGCTTTCTAAAATGCTACAGTTTTTATAACCGGAATAGAGAAGTCCAATCTCGTGGAATATTGAAGTAATAATTAAATTAGTAAACCTATCTTCTTCAATATTGAGGCGCTTACAGAGCTTTATCATCAAGTAAACGGTGACAGAGAGACATCTTGCATAATCTTCATTGATTATGGCAATCGATTTTTCCATGATAATATATAATTGTCTTAAATCAATATTTTTGTTTCGAATAATGCCCTTAATTATTTTTTTTGCTTTTATATCAGGTTCGGTCAACTTTTTATCGGGTATTCCTGTAAAGAAACCCTGTACATAATCTACGCCCATACGGCATAGCGTCTCAAGTTCTTCCTGAGTCTCCACTCCTTCCCCCAATACACGGGTACCACGGTAGCGGGCATAGCTAATTATATCCTCAAGCATATGTTGTTTTCTTAAGTCTTCATTGATTCCTCGCACCATCTCTCTATCAATTTTTATAATATCAGGTTCAAGGGCCAGAAGCGCCAAAAAATTTGAATGTCCCGATCCAAAATCATCCAAGGCAAACTTGGCTCCTGCTTTCCTCACAATAGACTTTCTGAGGTTTATTTCATCTGGATCCATACGATTTCTCTCTATAACCTCAAAGACCACTTTCATATGACCGAAATATCTGTCTCTGATATCGTTATAGTCTTTTTCATCAAGGGTTGCGTAGGGCGCCGTATTAATAAACAGATAATGATCCTTATACCTTGAGTCGCGCGCCATATAAGAATCCAGAGCATTATATACCATTCTTTTTTCTAATATTACATAATGGCCCGATGCCTCTGCATCATCAATCAGCTCTAAAATGCTATCGTAGGCGGGATTCACAGGCCGTGATAAAGCCTCGAATCCAAAAAGCTCACCTGTACGCAAAGATACAATTGGCTGGAATACAACACTTAATTGATTTCTATCAATGATATCTTTAATAAATGTTCTCCTTAGAGATGCCATGTGGGCCTCTTCAAAACGATCATAGTTAAATTCATTTGGGCTCATAGCCACCTCACGCAAGGCCTCATGCTCCGCAAATGCAGCAAATTCAAGTAACTCCGCGGGGGTTTTTCCATGTATTTTTGATGCAGAATACCCCATTACCATTGGGAAAGCAACTGCAATACCGTCTACCTCGCCTACATATTTTCCTATCTTGGCGGCTATGGCAGTAGCTTCTCTTTCAAACACTTTTAAGTCTCTTACACCTTTTACTATAAAGAGAAAATCAGAACCCCACCATCTAACCGGAATCATATCTTTTGTTATAAATTTTTTCATGACCTCTGCACATACACGAATATAGCTGTTTCCTGCGACCATTCCAAAGCGTTCTTGAAATTCCTGATACCCTGTAAGGCCAATGTAAACAAAGACCACATGCTCATCTTCTTTGCATTCGGCAATTGCTTTGCCTCCAATCTCAGATAAAGCATTCCGGTTATAAAAACCGGTTATATTGTCATGTATGGTACGTTCTTTTTCAATATTCCTGCTTTTTACCTCTCTGGTGATGTCTGTAATAGCGCCGGTTATTCTTGTCTTATCCTTGGTCGGGCGTCCCCAGAATTTCAGCCAACGAACTTCTTCCTTACCGTTGACACTGCATTCGAAATTCATATCGCAGTCTTTTTTAAGACATGTTTCTACATGCTTGATAAAATCCATCAAGGTAATATTGAAGCTGAAATTATTAAAGAGGTTTTCCGCACTGATTTCTGTGGCTTCACTTTCACCGGCCAAGGCGGTTATCATACCTGAAATAAAAATAAATTCAGAACTGCTTATGTCATATTCAAAAAAATCAAATATAAGATCGGCTTCTTTAAGAGTTCTCATTTGTCTATAAAATTCAGATATGTTTTCTGAAAGCCGTTCATTTTTTTTAATTTCAGTTTTTAGTCTTTCATTTTTTTCATTCAAATTCTCCAGTGAATAATTCAATGCTGCCGTTATAGTCATCATGTCCATTTTTTTGGAGCCATCGTCTGCGGACAAGACCTCCATTTGTACATTGGTTAAAGATTTATCAAATTCAAAAAAGGCTTGATCATGACGCTTAAAAATAAAATATTGTAAAACAAAGTTCACGCCTACAAGCACGGTAAATATACGCAATAACCAATAAAAATAATCAGGGTTGCTAATTAATAGATTTGTATTGTTGCCAAAAAGGGGTAAAATAGATATCAACAGGAGCCCTGCAAAAGAAGCCAGATATATGAACCAGCTAATGTAGCGGAAAGTAATAATCCGTTTTGTCTTACGTAAAAAATTCATCCGGTTATTCCTCTTAAACTTGAAATGCTATACTAATTATTATTTAATACTATATCATAGTATCTATCGGCTTTATTACTATAAAAGCATTAGCTTTTTTTATTTAATTATTAACAATAGGGAGGATGGTATACCATGAAATCTTTCAGAAAAGAGCTTACAGTAAATATTCCAGCAAGGCGAGCATATCTGAATATTACTCATGAGGTAGAAAAATGCCTTCAGGAAAGTGGAGTTAAAGAAGGTCTTGTTTTGGTTAATGCCATGAACATTACGGCAAGTGTGTTTATTAATGATAACGAATCGGGTCTCCATGCCGATTTTGAAAAATGGCTTGAAAAACTGGCTCCCGAAAAACCCCACTCACAATATGCACATAACGGGTATGAGGATAATGCCGACGCCCATTTAAAAAGACAATTAATGGGCCGTGAGGTGGTAGTGGCAATAACTAACGGCAAGCTGGATTTTGGAACATGGGAGCAAATTTTCTACGGTGAATATGACGGGAAACGCAATAAGCGCATTCTTATAAAAATTATCGGCGAATAGTCTTAAAGGAAAGTATTATTAATCCCATTAGGTGAGATATTAATTATTAATAATATCAGAGAGATGGGAAAGGCATGTTTATATGGATGTAAGAGAAAACAACCACTACAGACATTTGTTGAATCAGCATAAAGAAAACCGTGAAGATATTTTGGATGATATGGAGAATCTAAAGCTGGGCGAAAATGATAATAATGAGAACAGTGAGCTTTCAAACTATGATAATCACCCGGCTGAATTAGCCAGCGAATTGTATGACATTGAACACCAAATGGCTTTAAAAAAGCTGCATGAGCATGAAATCGGTGAGATAGAAAGATCGCTTCAAAAGATTAACAAAGGGACATATGGCATTTGCGAAGGCTGTAAATATGCCCACAAGCCTATTCAAAGCTTTGCTTTGAATAAGCACGGCTTTGCCGAGCAAAATAAATTCTTAATATTATGGTTAGGACATAAAGCTCCCTAGGTTTACTTTATGGGGGTATTGTCTTATAATTATGGAAAGTAATATAATCCAGTAAATAACACACTGTATATAATTAAAGATTAAAATATTATCAATAAAAGGTATGGTAGTTTTATGGAAGAAATGGAAAGAAAGCAGAAAAACTTTATTGAGGAAATAGTTGAAGATGATTTAAGCTCCGGTAGGGTTAAAGAAGTCCACACTCGTTTTCCGCCTGAGCCCAACGGTTATCTTCATATAGGCCATACCAAAGCTATGTGCATAGATTTTGGGATCGCCGAAAAATATGGTGGAAAGTGTAATTTACGTTTTGATGATACCAATCCGGCAAAAGAGGACGTAGAATATGTAGACGCCATAATTGAAGATATAAAATGGATGGGCTTTGATTTTGAGGACCGCCTCTACTACGGTTCCGATTATAGCGAGCAAATATATAATTACGCAATAGAGCTTATTAATAGAGGTTTGGCGTATGTAGATGACCTTGATGTCGACCAAATCCGCGAATATCGCGGAACCTTAACCGAGCCGGGAAAAAACAGTCCTTGGCGGGACAGATCCATCGAAGAAAGTCTTGATTTATTTACAAGAATGCGAAACGGCGAATTCGAAAGTGGTGAAAAGGTATTAAGAGCCAGAATAGATATGGCTTCTCCTAATATAAACATGAGAGACCCCGTTGTATACCGCATAAAAAAGGAACACCACCATCGCACCGGTGATGAATGGTGCATATACCCTATGTATGACTTTGCGCATCCCCTGCAGGATTCAATCGAAGGCATTACCCATTCCCTTTGTTCAATTGAATACGCTGATCACAGGCCTTTATATGATTGGTTTCTTGAAAAGCTGGAAATCGAGAATCCGCCTCATCAATATGAGTTTTCAAGGCTAAACATAAACTATACCGTTATGAGTAAGAGAAAGCTCAGAGAGCTTGTAGAAAAGGATTATGTTTCAGGGTGGGATGACCCTAGAATGCCAACCCTTTGTGGATTAAGGCGTCGTGGATTTACCCCCGCATCAATCAGAAATTTCATCGAGTTGGTGGGAGTATCTAGAACCAACAGCGTGGTTGATTGGGGACTGTTAGAGCACTGTGTACGAGAGGATCTCAATAAAACAGCAGACCGGGTAATGGGCGTACTAAATCCTTTAAAGGTTATTATAGAAAATTACCCTGAAGATAAAACCGAAGAATTTGATGTTGAGAACAACCCCGAAATCCCTGAAAGAGGAACCAGAAAAGTGCCGTTTTCCAGAGAAATCTTTATTGAGCAGGATGACTTTATGGTAAATCCTCCATCGAAGTATTTTAGACTTAAACCTGATGGAGAGGTACGCTTAAAGAACGCTTATTTTATAAAATGTACAGGCTATGAAACTGATGAAGACGGTAATGTCACGCTGGTCAGAGCTACCTATGACCCTGACTCCAGAGGGGGAGAATCTCCTGACGGACGCAAAGTCAGGGGTACTATACAGTGGGTTTCTGCCAAGCATGCAATTGATGCCGAGGTCCGCTTATATGATATGCTATTTAAGGTTGAAAATCCCGATGAGGTGCCTGAAGGCGGGGATTATAAGGATAATATGAATCCTGATTCACTTATAGTATTGAATAACAGCAAGGTCGAGCCGGCTCTAAAGGATGCAAAACCCGGAGACAGGTTCCAGTTTTTAAGAATGGGTTATTTTTGTGTAGATAACAAGGATTCTAAGCCCGGCACGCTTGTATTTAATAAGACTGTCGGGTTGAAAGACACTTGGGCAAAGATCGCAAAGAAGAATTGAAGCTTGAAGGTCGTTGCACTGTTTACAAGGAGCGAAGCGACTAAGGAAACAGTAGCAACACCCATGCAAGGCTTGCCCGAGAAGGCGAGCGCTAGCGAAGACTGATTGGCAGCAAGCTACTGCTGAAGGTCGCTACACTGTTTACAAGGAGGGCAGCATAAATTGCCTTCTTTTTGTTATACTTCTCTATATAGTGGTAAATAATAGTAATAAATTAAAGATGTCTTTTCCGCCTTCTCAGGCAGAGGGTTACACTTATACGAGGAAGTGAGATCATGAACAAAAAAGAAATTCAAAAAGTAACAGTTGTCGGCGCAGGATTTGTAGGGTCAACATCAGCATATACCCTTATGCTAAACGGGCTTTTTTCTGAGCTGGTACTAATCGATATTAACACAACAAAAGCCAAGGGTGAAGCAATGGATTTAAACCACGGGCTGCCTTTTGCCAAACCGGTTAAAATATATCAAGGTAGCTATGAGGACAGCAAGGACTCGGATTTGATTATAATAACTGCAGGAGCAAACCAAAAAGAGGGCGAAACTCGCATAGATCTGGTTCACAAAAATACTGCCGTGTTTAAATCTATTATTTCAGAGATAATTAAATATAATAGCCCCGAAAACACTTTGCTGCTGGTTGTTACAAACCCTGTCGATATTCTGACATATGTTACCTGGAAGCTGTCAGGATTCCCTATAAACCGGGTTTTAGGGTCAGGCACAGTCTTAGATACTGCCCGCTTCAAGTACTTAATCGGGCAACATACAGGTATTGATACCCGCAATGTACATGGATATATTTTGGGTGAACACGGAGATACAGAGCTTCCGGCCTGGAGCTTAACCTCTATAGCCGGTATGACCATGGACACATACTGTTCAACATGCAATGAATGCAAAGACTGTGATGAGCTAGACAAAATTTTTAATGAAGTAAAAAACTCGGCTTACGAAATCATAAATGCAAAAGGAGCAACTTATTTTGCAGTCGCTTTAGCTGTTCAACGAATAGCAGAGGCCATAATGCGCGATGAACACTCTATTCTAACCGTATCAAGCATCCTGCAGGGTCAATACGGAATTTCCGATGTGGCTATCAGCGTTCCTACAGTAGTTGACCGTAACGGTATTAATCGGGTATTAGAGGTTCCTCTTTCTGAAAATGAGCAAAAGCTTTTGAATCATTCGGCTGAAACTTTAAAAAGTATTATCAGGGAACTGAAAATATAGTGGCAAGAACTTTAATTGCTCTGTCGGAAAGCAGCATAAATAACCATAACAATGGCGGCCTTTTGGCCGCCATTTAATTTACTTATTTGTATCTACAAAAACTCTTTCGCCGTCTTTAACCATGCCAAGCTTTTCTCTGGCTATTTTTTCAATACTTTCATCGCTGGAAATCTCATCTTTTTCTTCCATAAGCCGCTGCTTTTCTTCCTCTTCCTTAGCTACTTTTTGTTCAAGCTGCTTTATCTCCAGATTCAGTATATATAAATCGTTAGACTGGGCAGTAAAAGTAAAGGCCGCATAAATCAGTACGACTGCCAGAAGCGGCGTCAGCCACCAGCCCTTTTTTGTCTTTCGCATTGACACTTACATCAATCCTTTTTCTTTAGTAAACACTCTTTATGTTCATATTATACCACGGTACCATTTATTGTAACAAGGTCTTTAGGCCTTTTGTCCTATTTTTTTGTGAAAGTATTGCAAAGTCGCTTGAAATTAATACTTGTCCGATAGCTCCCTATTGCTGCACGGTTTCTAATCTTCCTCAATAATTTTTTTATTTGACAAATAAAAATTTCTATTATGGGTTTTAATATATTTATCAACTTCACAAAAGGCCATAATATTATTCTTATTAATCCCGTTAATAGCCATAGAAGCGGCCTGCTTAAAATACTAAAGTACAGAACTCCTCCTATAAAGGATCCCATATAATAATATGCCCTAGTTTCACCGTTACTGATAACATAGGACGATAAGAAAAATATTATTGCTGCAATAACCCAGAATACTATATCCTCGAAGTGAACCATAGCGGTTTTCGTTCTTACCATGCGTCGTTTCAGCCTAAACATATCATAAAGAAAGGCTATAATAACCCCTGCCGCTCCAGCCCCTCCAAATACCGTCAACTCATACGCTACACTGTTTTGCATCTATAGCCGCCCCTCTATCTGAATAGCCCCGAGAAGAAGCCCCCTTTTCTTTGATTTCCGACGTTATCCACGTACTCACACGCAGCAATATCACCTTCCACATCAAGCTCAGAGGTTTCCACATTGAGTTTGTTGATATGCATTCCCATTCCCCGAACCACTAAAATACCTAATTCGGTATCGAGCACAATGCAATCTTCGTTAAAGCTTTCAACATGCCTTACTCCCGATATCATAAGGCGTCTTCTATCCTTCAGTATAATATTCTGTGCCCGCTGCTCAAAATTCTTCCGTTCCTCAGGCATAACAGCACCTCCTTTTAGCCAATAAATCTATC
>CAYMLJ010000015.1:0-14026 GCA_964391395.1 uncultured Ruminiclostridium sp.
TAGGGCCGGTTCGAAAAAAAGGACTTATAAGAGCCTTTGGTTCGGTTAAAAAGCTGAAAGAAGCCAGTGTGGATGATATCTCACAAGTCAAGGGCATAGGCAAACAATTGGCCGAAAAAATCAAAAACCAGCTTGAGAATTTGAAGTAATATGTGAGTAAAAGTCACCGTCCCCTTTACTCACCTTTACTCAATTTATGGTTGATGTTTTGAATGAAACCTCCGGTTTTGTCAATAATAGGACTTGATTAAATATTTGGAGGTTAATCATGGATAAATTTACACGTGTTATAAGAACTGATATGGCAGATGAATCAAGGGTTGTCGGGGCAGGTACACAGACCAGAACCCGGGACAGTAGCCTTGGCGAAGGGATAAGAATTGAAAATGACGGTGACAACGATGTAGCAATTACCAGAGTTCATGTGGACACACAAGAGGGTGAACAAAAGGTCGGAAAACCCATAGGAAGCTATATAACCATGGACATTCCTAAGGTGAACGAAAAGAGCAGGGATTTATATGAAAAATCCTGTCGGATGCTGGCAAGAGAATTGGAGAGCCTAATTCATCTGGATAAAAAAGATACGGTTTTGATTGTAGGATTGGGAAACTGGAATGTAACAGCTGATGCGCTGGGCCCGAAAGTAGCACAGTCTGTACTGGTGACGAGGCATATATATGAATATCTTCCCAAAGAGGTGGATGAAACTGAGAGACCCGTATGCGCAATATCACCGGGAGTTCTTGGGATAACGGGAATAGAAACAGGACATATCATAAAAGGCATAGTGGATAATGTAAAGCCTTCATTAGTGATTGCCATTGATGCTTTGGCTTCCAGAAGCATGAGCAGAGTCAATTCATCAATTCAGTTGGCGAACACTGGGATTGCACCGGGATCCGGCGTGGGCAATAAAAGAGCTGCACTTAATAAAGAATCTCTTGGAGTACCGGTTATAGCAATCGGCATACCCACTGTCGTGGATGCCGCCACTATGGCAAGCGATGTTCTTGATCTTGTTATGGACAATATGATGGAACAGGCGGGTCAAGGCAGTGAGTTTTACAAGATGTTGATGGGTATTGACCGGGATGAAAAATATCGTATGATAATAGAGCTATTAGAACCTTATTCGGGAAATTTGGTTGTAACACCCAAGGATACCGACGATATTGTTGATTATCTTTCTAAACTTGTGGCAAACGGTATCAATATGGCATTGCATGAAAATATCGGGCCTAACGATGTTGATAGATTTATTCAGTAGTATTTTACATTAAGACGCTTGCAGTTATCTTATTCCCACTGTTTTTTGTATATAAATTAGTGTATTATTAGTTATACAGTAATTAATGGAGTGGTAGACTAATGAAATATTCCCAATTAAATTTTTCTAAAAAGCAACCCCGCTACAGAATAAAGAATATTGCACGGTTTGTGGCTGTGATTCTGGTTTTCTTGCTTACCATAACAGCTGTATTGGTTATACTTGCAAAAATTAAGGGTAACGGTAACAATAAATATGGGTTAAAACCCACCGAAACAATAGATGTACCCACTCCGACACCTACCCCGGTACCAACGCCTACTCCGTTTCCTGTTCCGGAAGGAAAAACTATGGAACCGTTTTTTGTTATGATAGATCCAGGTCATGGAGGACTTGATGGGGGTACATGGCTTGAGAAAACAGGTGTGATGGAAAAGGATATCGTTTTTGATATTTCTAAAAGGGTGAAAAAGATCCTTGACGATAAGGGCATTAACTCCATGCTCACCCGGGAAATAGATCAGCAGCTGGTGGTTAACGACAGTGAGGCGGATTTGGTGGCCCGTTGGAGCCTTGCCAACGAGCAAAAAGCCTCTCTCTTTGTCAGTATCCATGTAAATGCCTATGACTTGAAGTATAAAGGTGCGGCGGGTGTAAATGGTATGGAGATTTACTATTTCGAAGATAAGCATGAGATATATACTGATTTTACCCAGCAGCGCTTTGCTGAAATTATGAGGGATTCGATTTTGGCAGCCAACGGCATGACATTCAGATTTATGAAAGGTGATTTAAGACTTGCTGTTGTAAGAAATACCAAGATGCCTGCGGTATTGGTTGAAACGGCATATATAACTAATCAGGGAGATTTCGAGCGGCTGATTTCAGATGAGTTCAAGGAAAATACAGCAAGAGGAATTGCAGACGGTATTGAAGTTGCCATGGAAGAAATAGGTGTCTTTGAACATGATGAAGGAATGTATGTATTCAAGGAAATCGGAGAGTGACAATTAAATGGATACCAAAAAAAGGATAACTGAATTACGAGAACTTTTAAATTACCATAGCCGTAAATATTATGTCGATGACAACCCTGAGATTCAGGACTATGAATATGACAAGCTTTACCATGAGCTTTTAAACCTGGAGGAGGAAAATCCTCATTTGATAACAGCCGATTCGCCTACCCAAAGAGTAGGAGGGCAGGCTGAGGATGCCTTTACAAAGGTTATTCACGAAGTAAAGATGGAAAGCTTGAACGATGTTTTTTCAATAGAGGAGCTTTATGCTTTTGACCGCCGTGTTAAGGATGCTATAGGCAGCAATTCTGTTGAATATATTGTTGAGAAAAAAATTGACGGATTATCGGTATCCCTTGAATATGAAAATGGATTGTTTAAAAGAGGATCCACCCGCGGTGACGGTCAAATAGGAGAAGATGTTACCAATAATCTGAAAACTATCCGGTCTATACCGTTAAAATTATCAATATCTGAAGATATGACCTTACCCTACCTTGAAGTTAGGGGTGAGGTTTTTATGTCAAAAAAAGATTTTCTGGATTTAAATGAAAGACAGGAAGCAACGGGACAAAAGCTCTTTGCCAATCCCCGGAATGCGGCTGCAGGATCTTTAAGACAATTGGAACCTTCTGTTACTGCATCAAGAAAGCTGGACATTTTTGTTTTCAATATACAAAGAGCCGATGGAATAAGCTTTAATACCCATTCCGAGGCTTTATACCTACTGAAAAAGCTGGGATTCAAAATCAGTCCGGATTTTAAAATATGCAGCTCTATTGAAGAAGTAATAAATGAAATAAATACTATCGGAGAAAATAGAGGAAACTTTGATTTTGAAACAGACGGTGCCGTGGTAAAAATTAATAATTTAGCCTTAAGGGAATTGCTGGGATCTACCAGCAAAGCTCCCAGATGGGCTGCGGCATATAAATATCCTCCCGAAGAGAAAAAAACTCTATTGAAGGACATAATAATCCAGGTCGGGCGCACCGGTGCATTAACTCCCAATGCTGTTTTAGAGCCTGTCAGACTTGCCGGAACTACTGTTTCACGAGCTACACTTCATAACGAAGATTATATAAAAGAGAGAGACATTCGAATAGGCGATGAAGTGTGGGTAAGGAAAGCCGGTGAAATTATCCCGGAGGTATTAGGTGTTGATCTTTCGACCAGACCTGAAAATACATCTCCTTTTAAAATGCCTGAAAATTGCCCGGTATGCGGAGCTCCTGCTGTAAGAGAAGAACAGGAGGCAGTTACACGTTGTACAGGTATTGAATGCCCGGCTAGATTATACCGAAGCGTGGTACATTTTGTTTCCCGTGATGCTATGAATATTGAGGGAATAGGGCCGGCTTTGATCGAGGTACTATTGGAGAAAGGCTTTATTAAGGGAATTCCTGATTTGTATACATTATATAACAAAAGAGAAGAGTTGATTGCTCTTGAGCGCATGGGGGAAAAATCAGTTGAAAACCTATTGCTTGCCATTGAAAAATCTAAGGATAATGATTTGAGTAAGCTGCTTTTTGGTCTCGGAGCACGACATATAGGAAAGAGAGCTGCTCAGCTTGCATCCGAATGTTTTAAGACTATGGATGCCCTTAGGGCAGCCACATGCGAAGATTTTCAAAAGGTCGATGAGTATGGCGAGAAGATGGCAGTAAGCTTGGAAAGTTTTTTAAAGCAAGAACAAACCATACACACTATAAATTTGTTAAAAGAATATGGTGTTAATATGGAATCGAGAGTTCAGGGACAAAAAACAGGAGTATTTACCGGTCTTACCTTTGTACTCACAGGGACATTACCCACCTATTCGAGAGCAGAGGCAACGGAGCTTATTGAAAAAAGGGGCGGAAAGGTCTCGGGAAGTGTATCTAAAAAAACATCCTATGTTTTGGCAGGAGAGGAAGCAGGGAGTAAACTTGACAAAGCAGTACAACTTGGGGTTAATATTATAGATGAGGATACTTTTAAAAAAATGTGTGAAGGGTAACTCTTAAGGCATGCCTTATAAATTTCGATAATATTAAAGAGACTAAAGATAAATCTGGGAAACTGGAGGCTGTGTAGCATGGTTAGTAAAAAAATGCTTTTGCCCATTGAATTGATAAATCCGGGTATGAAAACAGCAGATGTCATTTTTAATAAGGAAGGCAATGTAATGCTTTGGGATGGGGTTGCATTGGACAGCCTTACAATTCAGCGCCTTAAAAACGTGGGTATTGATGAATTATACGTGCAAATAGATGAGCCCCAAGAGATGAGCGGGTTTAATTATGATGAAGACTCACCGGAGCGCTTTAAAGCCGAATATGAGAACGATTTGAATTCCACGAAGCAAATGTTCCAGTCTATTTCCTCGGGTAGGAAAATAGATGTTGAAGCTACCGATGATATAGTAAACTCAATTGTAAAGAAATCAGAGAGTAACCGTAATATTATTGATACTATAACAGAGGTAAGAAACATTGATGAATATACATATTATCATAGTATTAATGTATCCATGCTTTGTATGATTATCGGTAAGTGGCTGAGGCTGGATGAATACCATGTAAAGAATCTGACTCAAGCCGGCCTACTTCATGATATTGGAAAGTCGAAAATACCGCTGGAACTGTTAAATAAGCCAGGTAAACTGACAGATGACGAATTTAATGAAATGAAAAGGCATTCAGAATATGGATATAATATTGTAAAAGATTCTGAGGATGTTCCACCGGAGGTAGCCAAGGCTATTTTAACCCACCATGAAAAAGAAGATGGAAGCGGCTATCCTATGGGACTTACAGGGAATAAGTTAAATCTATACTCAAAAATTATAACAGTGTCGGATATATTTGATGCAATGACGGCCAATCGTTCATATAAGAGCAAAGATACTCCGTTTAAGGTATTTGAACTAATGCAGCATGGAAGCTTTGGTTTATTGGACCCTATCGTTTTAAATGTGTTCTTAGATAATATTACAACATATTATTTAGGAGCCAAGGTATTGCTAAATACAGGGGAAAGCGGTGTTGTTATATTTATGAATAAAGCCAACTTATCTCGTCCGGTTGTACAGGTCGACGATAGATACATAGACACCTCGGTATCAAAAATAGTGAGGATTAAGGAGTTTATTTGATTTTTTTGAAAGGCAGGATTTGAATGAGCAAAGGCCTTCGCGCCATTACATTTATATTATTTTTTGTATTTGGTCTTCTGATAAATCTTCAATTCAAAGGTATTATTATGGCTGAGCCAAAAAACGGCGCATCAGCAAAGGAGCTTGCTGCGCAGCTTGAACTTGAAAAAAGTGAAAATGAAAAGCTTATGGAGCAGCTTATAAATATAGAGGCCGAGCGGGATATGCTCTGGAGAAGTATAGGGGATAATCTGAACAATCAAGAAATTAATGAGTTGTTAAAGCAAAAGGATTATGAGTATCTTAGGGCAGGCTTGGTTACGGTTACCGGTAAGGGAATTGTGATTACAATGGAGGATGCACCTGCAAAAGGGGATCTTGACATTGAGGAATATATTATTCACGACAACAATGTAAATGATATTTTAGACGAGTTGAAGGCAAACGGGGCTCAGGCAATCTCGATAAACGGTGAACGAGTTGTACTAACCACAAAACCGGTTTGTGCCGGACCTACTATTATAGTCAACGAGAGCAGATATCCTCCGCCTTATGTTATACAGGCAATAGGCGATCCGGAGATTTTATATGAAGCAATAGAGAATATGCCCCAGGTGGCTTTTATGCGTCTGACTAATATACGCATAGACGTTGAAAAGAAGGATGAGATTACTATTAACAGATATCGAATGTATAGCACTTTGGAAAACTCGTTAAAAGGGTTGGAGGTGGTTAAATAGTGAAGACTTTCAAGATAATATCCCTTACAGCTGTATGCCTTATTTTGGGAGTTATTATGTCTTGGCAATATAGAAGTGTCAAGATGAATCAAGTTCTGGCCCAATACGAGAAGAAAAACGTAAGTGAAATAATTGATGAGCTTTTGATAGAAAAGAATAATAATGAAAATTTAAAGCAACGGATTCAAGAACTTCAGAGAGAGGTAGATACCTTCAAGGCCGGTGAAACAGGTGTTAAGGAGAATGTTCAGGCTATGGAACAATCTGTGAAGGCGGCACGAATAAAAGCGGGTTTGGAAACAGTAAAGGGTTCAGGCCTGATAATAACAATAGAAGCAGGTGGATTAAAGACAGTAGAAGACCGGCATATTGAAGAGCTGATTAATGAGCTTAAAGCCAGTGATGTTCAGGCTATCTCGGTGAATGATGAAAGAATTGTTGCAATGAGCGAGATACGAAAAGCCGGGGACTATATTATGGTAAACGGGAACCAACTTGTTCCCCCGTATACAATAAAGGCTATAGGACATGCAGATAATATGGAAAGATCCCTTAAACTATTAGGCGGGGTACTTGAAAAATATCAATATTTTGAGTTTAAAACAACTTTAAAAAAAGAGGAAAATGTTGTTATTCCTGCTGTTCGTGAGGAATATATAAAAATTGACAGGCTTACCCCGGTGGTGCAGTAATAATGAACGGATTGTTTTTACACACTCAGTAATTTTAGCCTGTCCTTATGTAATATAATGGTGGTAGGAGATAAGAGTCATTCAATAGTAATGGCTCTTTTTGCTTTGGTGATGGACAGTGGAAAGGATATACAAGTATTTTAGTTTTTTTGTTTTAGGCTTATTGGCTGTAATAACGGTATGCCTGCTGACTACTCCCGAACTTCCCGTCATATCGGCTATAACCTTTACCGAAGAGCTGACAGGTAATTTATCCGAGGGAAGTACCGATATAGGTAGCGACTCACGGTTTTATGCATCGGGGATAAATGAACGGTACACAGGATTAAAAAGCTGGGGTATTGCCAGGGGGAAGAACGGTGAAATTCCGAGGGCTGACCCGGGAGCGCCCGAAATACTTGACAGATATAATTCCATATATTTGGGGGACACAGCAAAGAAAACCATATACCTAACCTTCGATGAGGGTTATGAAAACGGATATACAGGTAAAATTTTAGATATACTTTATGAAAACAATGTAAAGGCATTATTCTTTATTACCGGACCATATTTGGATAAGGAAGATGTGCTGGTTCAGCGGATGTTGGATGAAGGTCATGGGGTAGGCAATCACACCATTAATCACAAAAGCCTTCCTTTATTGGATGAAAAGGGTATTGAAGATGAGGTTGTTGGGCTGGACAGACGCTTTTATCAGAAATACGGAAAGAATATGGTCTTTTTAAGACCTCCAAAAGGAGAGTACAGCGAAAAATCGTTAGAAGTTACCTCAAAGCTGGGATACATAAATGTTTTCTGGAGCTTTGCTTATGATGATTGGGCGGTGGATCGTCAAAGAGGTCGGGAATATGCATTTGAAAAAGTAAAACAAAATCTTCATAATGGCGAAATAATCCTTCTGCATGCAGTCTCTAAGGATAATTGTGAGGCACTTAATTCAATTATTGAGTACGCAAGATCTGCCGGGTATGAATTCGGCGATATTTTTGAATTGGAAAAGCTTGCAAGAGGTGAAGGCTGATGAAAAGAGGTATTCATAGATTAAAAGGTGCTAAGGATAATAAAAAGGAGTCCAAGGAAAGCTTAGGCGAAAGACTGGCCCGGCTGTTTGAAATACCGGGTGATGTTTATGGTAATCGTCCTAAGGTTACTGCCATTGGCAGAGGAGAGGTTCTAATCGAAAACTTTAGAGGTATAATGGATTTTCAGAGCGGTATGATAAGAATTAATACAAATAACGGAGTAATAAAGGTCACTGGGGAGGCTTTAAATATAAGAGAGATAACCAATGAGGAAATCATTATCGGAGGTAAAATTTCTAATATAGATTATGATGCCTAAAAGAAAGTTGGTTATGTTATGTTTTTGGTTCATTTATGGAATTATATAAGGGGATATGTTATCATTATAGTTACCGGCAAAAGCATAGAACGCTTTATAAACATCTGTTCAAAGCGCCAGATTCTTTTGTGGGATATAGTTAGAGCCGATATGGATTCAGCTTCAATGAAGGCAAGCATTCGAGGATTTCGCTTGATGCGGCCGGCGGCAAAAAAATCCGGATGCAGGATCCATATAAAGAAAAAATGTGGGTTACCCTTTTTTCTGTACCGCTTTAAAAGAAGAAAGGGCTTTAAACTAGGGTTACTTATATTTGCTGCCTTCTTAATACTTTCGGTATCTATTATTTGGGATATCGAAATAATCGGTTGTAAGTCGGAAATGATTCCGCAGGTTATGAATGTATTAAATGTGGATAATATAGGAAGAGGCAGCTTTAAAATGAAGCTGAATCCCAAAAAGATAGCATCAAAAATTGCTCTGAATGTTGAAGGAATAGCATGGGTAGGAGTGGAAATAAAGGGTGTAAAGCTTTTTATAACGCTTAAGGATAGTATAGAGGCACCGGTTTTGATAAAAAATAATGAGTCATTCAATATTGTGGCCGAAAGAGACGGCTTAGTCAAAATTATGGAGGTATACGCTGGAAATGCGCTGATAAAGGAAGGCGAAACAGTAAAAAAAGGGCAGGTGCTTGTATCGGGTAAACTTGAAAGTAAGAATCCGGAGTTCGGAACCCGTGATATCCACGCTCTGGGAAAGATTATAGCCAGAACATGGTATGAAAATTCCTTGCCCGTATCAATGGTATATACCCAAAGGATTAAAACCGGGAATACTCATAAGATTACATTTTTAAGATTTCTGGACAGCAAGCTTAAGATCTCCGGAGGGGATTTACCATATGAAATGTTTGAGACTGTTACCGTCGAAAAACCAATCACAGGCCCTTTTGGTCTGAAATTACCCATAGGGTTGACTGTTGAAAATAGTTTAGAAATAGCTGAAAAACAAGTGGATTTAACATTGGATGAAGCTCTTACAGTGGCTACCGAAACTGCAAAAGAAGATTTGCGAAAAAGGATTCCTGAGGACTGCATTGTTGTTGATGAGATAGTTAAACAGTATAATGGAGAAAATAATGCAATTTACATACAAGTAGTATTTGAGTGCGAAGAAGACATTGCAGGCTTAGTGCCTGTATCGCAGTAAAAACTTATCGGAAGAAAGGCGAAAAAAGCTTTGGATACAGTTGTAGAGAGACAATTAGCTTTACCGGAACCGGATTTTGCTTTAAACCTGTTCGGAGCAAATGATAAGAATATAAAATTGATTGAGGATAGACTTGATGTAAAAATTACAGTCAGAAATGATGAATTGCATATAGCCGGCTTTGAGAGCCGTGCCGATATTGCTGTTGATATTCTGAAAAAGCTTATGACCATAGCAAAAAGTGAGGACAGTATTACAGAACAAAGTGTCCGTTATCTTTTGGAATTAACTGAAGAGGAGCGGATTAGCAATGACAACATTTTGTTGGATGAGGTATGTGTAACTTATAGAGGCAAGCCTATCAAGTCAAAAACCTTGGGACAGAAAAAATATGTAGAGGCCATGCGTAAAAATCCCATTGTTTTTGGTATTGGTCCGGCAGGAACAGGGAAAACATTTCTTGCAGTTGCCCTTGCCGTAATGGCATTCAGAAAAAAGCTGGTCAGTCGTATTATTTTGACCCGTCCTGCAGTAGAAGCCGGAGAACGCTTGGGATTCCTTCCCGGTGACCTTCAGAATAAGGTTGATCCGTATCTGCGTCCTTTATATGATGCACTTTATCAAATCATGGGTCCCGAAACCTATCAGAGTAACCTTGAAAAAGGTATTATTGAGGTTGCACCTCTTGCTTATATGCGAGGGAGAACCCTCGACGATTCCTTTATTATCTTAGATGAGGCACAGAATACAACACCGGAGCAGATGAAAATGTTTCTTACACGAATGGGAATAGGCTCAAGGATGGTTATAACCGGTGATATAACACAGATTGACCTTCCGGGGGGTAAGTCCGGCCTAAACGAGGCCAGGAGAATCTTAAGAAACGTGGATGGGCTGTCCTTTGTGTATTTAACCGAGAGAGATGTGGTAAGGCATGAGCTTGTCCAGCGCATTGTGAAAGCGTATGAAAATGACGCGAAAGGCAGGGGCTTGTAAATGGCAAAAAAGACTAGGAATAAAACAGAATTGAAATTTTTTAAGATGCTTAAAAGTAATTCATTTCAAAGGATGATTGTAATTATAATCACCTGGCTTATATTATCAACAATAGTTGCGTATGAAGCGGCTCCTGTAAAATACAAACTGGAGATAGGGGATATCTCCCAGTATGATATTCAAGCACCCAGAGATATTGAAAATTCTATAAGAACAAGACAAAACGCAGAGGAGAAGGCTTCCAAGTTGACGCCCGTTGTAATTGATATTGAAAATGCTAACAGTGATATGCTAAACGATGCATATGAGTATTTTGAAGGTCTGGAAAAGCTTATAACTGATGTTAACAAAGATACCGCATATCAAACCTTGAATGAGAAAATCCAAGGGATTGATATGCAAGGAGCATATGATGTGCTTTTTGACCTGGACGAGCCGGTATTAATACTGATGATGGATGAGCAGGGCGGCGGGAGTTTTCAGGTTCTTAAGAGTACAGTTATAAAAGCAATAATTCCCGAACTGACCAAAAAGAAGCTGATGGAAGATAACCTTGCTATTGAGATAGCAAAAGGACTCGAGACCATTGGGGAAACACATGCAAGCGCGGCATTGAAGCCTATTGCAGTAGATGTTCTGCAGAAGGTAATAAAGCCCAACAGTCGTATTGATGAAGAGGCTACGAATGCCCAGAGAGATACGTATATCGAAAACTACGTCAAAGAGAATCCTGTTATTATCTATAAAGATGAGAGGATAATAAGCAAGGATGATGCGGTTACAGAGGATAAATATGATGTTCTGAAAGAAATTAATTACATAGACAGTGAAGGAAAACCTGATTATCTCCTTTATATAGCTGTTTATATTATTATTTTGCTTCTTTTTATAAGTTCTTTTCAATATCTTAAGAGTTTTCATCCAAAAGTTTTTTATGATCGGAATTCAATATTTTTAATATGCGTTTCCATACTGATTACAAGCTTGTTTGCTTGGGTTATTCGTGAGTTTATTCCCGATTTATCTTATTTTATTATTCCCATATTTATAGCCCCGGTACTGATTGCGATTTTTTTAGGTATAGAGTCGGCCATAACCATAAATATACTTCTTACCTTCAGCTTTTCGCTCATGGTGGGAGGAAATTTTGAATTTATGATTATGTCGATATTGGGAGGCTCCTTTGCCGCATTTTTTACCGCAAATGCCACTCAGAGAAGGAAAATATCACTGACAGGCTTTGCATTAGGTTGCTTAAATGCTTTAGTCATAATTATGGTAGGTTTAATTGAGAAGAAGAGTCTGGAGAGTTTTTTAAATGATGGAGGCCTTGCATTTATTAACGGTCTTTTATCTATTATTCTTGCAATCGGTCTTTTACCGTTTTTGGAGACAACCTTCAATGTGGTGACACCGTTAAAGCTCCTTGAATTAGCCGACCCAAATCACCCTCTTTTAAAGCGCCTTCTAATGGAGGCACCGGGCACATATCACCATAGTCTTATGGTGGGAAATCTGGCCGAGGTGGCAACTAGAGAAATCGGTGGAAATGCCCTTTTAGCAAGAGTAGGCGCATATTTTCATGATGTGGGAAAATTAAAGCGGCCATACTTTTTTAAAGAGAATCAATTATCGGACAACCCCCATGACAAGCTTACACCAAACTTAAGCACTCTTGTAATTACATCTCACACAAAGGACGGGGAAGAATTTGCAACTAAATATCATCTGCCTAAAATAATAAGAGATATAATAACCCAGCATCATGGGAATACCTTAGTTGCGTATTTTTACCATAAGGCAACGCAAACAGATAAAACCGATGAACTCAATGAAGAAAATTTCCGATATGAAGGCCCTGTGCCCGACAGCAGAGAGGCTGCAGTAGTAATGTTGGCCGATTCGGTAGAAGCTGCTGTCCGCTCTATGCCCGAAAAGACTCCGGGAAAAACCGAGGGATTGGTTCGAAAAATTATTAAGGACAAGCTCGATGATGAGCAATTAAGCCGTTGTGACCTCACTTTAAAGGACCTCAGTATCATAGCCGACAGCTTCGTGCAGGTTCTGAGCGGTGTTTATCATGAACGGCCCGAGTATCCCGAATTGGAAAAGAAAAAGAGCTTGTCGGAGCTTGATAACAGTATATATAATACCTCGAAAGAAAATAAAACCCATAGGAGGGATGAGGTAAATGAAACTAACAATATACAACCGCCAGAAATCACGGGAGATATCAAAGGATATACAGAAGCTAATTGAAAAGGCAGTTAAGCTGTGTGTGAAAAAAGAAGGCTTTCCGTACCCTTGTGAGGCCTCTGTTACATTAACAGATAATGAGAGTATTAAAGAGCTTAACCGGGAGCATCGCGACATTGACGAGCCCACAGATGTACTTTCTTTCCCTTTGATTGAATATGTTAATGATGAGCCGCAAATACAACCCGGTGATATAGACCCGGATTCCGGACAGGTATTTTTAGGGGATATTATTATATCGGTGGAAAAAGCCTTTGAACAGGCACAGAGCTACGGCCATTCTATCGAGAGGGAATTAGCGTTTTTGGCTGTTCATGGTATATTGCATCTGTTGGGATATGACCATGAAACCGAAAATGAAGAAAAGCATATGTTTTCTTTACAGGAAGATATACTAAACGAAATGGGGCTCTTTAGAAAATGAAAAACAAAGGTATTGACCAAAGCTTTAAGAATGCCTTTAGTGGATTTTGCCAGGCCGCTACCAAAGAACGCAATATGAAAATACATATGTGCGCGGCAATAACGGTTGTAATTCTGGGGATACTATTAAGGCTTGATACTCTGCGTTGGATGGCAGTGGTAATTGTAATAGGCTTGGTTTTTATTTGTGAACTTATTAATACGGCAATTGAATTGCTTACCGATATGGTAACCACCGAATATTCAGCGCAGGCCAAAAAAGTAAAAGACATCAGCGCAGCGGCAGTGTTGGTAAGCGCATTTATTTCTGTTATAATAGGAATAATTGTTTTTATTGGCCCGATAATAAATTTATTGTCATTCTGAATGTTGCGAAGCGGAATGAAGAATCTTTTAGTAAATGTGGAAGATCCTTCGCATTCGCTCAGGATGACATAATGATTTTGACTAACATGGGTAGATAGGTTATATATGGATTTATTTTCTCCAGAAAAACTTTTATTAATGACGCCCATTCTTTTTATTGCTTTACCTATTCATGAGTTTGCTCACGGCTGGGTAGCTTATAAATTGGGCGACCCGACGGCCAAGGAGGCAGGGAGATTAACCCTGAACCCTTTTAAGCACTTAACCCTTATAGGTGTATTGATGATGTATACTGTGGGTTTTGGCTGGGCAAAGCCGGTTCCGGTTAATTTTAGCAACCTTAAAGATCGCCGCATGGGAACTATTCTAGTGGCAATAGCAGGTCCTATGTCCAACATTTTGCTAGGATTCATAAGTTTATTTATCGGAGGCATTATTGCCAAGCTTTTTGAGATTGGCGTAATAACAATAACAACCGAAAGAATGCTGCAAATCTTTTTATATATAGCACTTTTCTTTTATATACTTGTTTCGGTAAACATAAATCTGGCAATATTTAACATGCTACC
>CAYMLJ010000015.1:14126-21016 GCA_964391395.1 uncultured Ruminiclostridium sp.
TCTTTTATATACTTGTTTCGGTAAACATAAATCTGGCAATATTTAACATGCTACCTATACCGCCATTAGACGGGTCGAGACTTATATCGGGTTTTATTCCCGAGGAGTCCTTTTATAAATTTGCCCGCTATGAGCAATTTATTGGACTTGCTTTCTTAGCACTTGTGGTTTTAGTGCCAAATAACTTTCTAAGCACCTTTATCAGAGTAGTTGCAGATCCTATTTTTCGCAGTATGGCCTTTACAACAAGAACCATTTTGGGTATAAGCCCCGATAATGGATTATGGCAAATTATGCAGGGTCTTTTTCAATAGACTCAGTAACTATTCGGGGGCTATAACAGTTTTTTAATTAATAATTAAGACAAGGATTACAAAAAGATTATTATGAAGCTTATCACCTATGCAATAAAGGATTCCCCAAAGATAAGCCGTCTTGTTAAATTGGCGCGAACAGGCGCAAATACCATTGTTCATGGTATTTCAGATTCTCAAAAACGGCATTTATCAAATACAGTAGCCGAAATATCAGGGCTCAAGGGTTTGTATGTGGCATGGAACGAAATGCAGGCACGACAGGCCTATCTTGATTTGTCCTATCTTACTGATGACAAAGCCGTTTATTTATCAAACCGTGAGATAATGCTTTATGACGTGGAAGCAAGGAGCTTTGAGCAGACCCGGGATAGGATATCTTCGTTGGCACGTATTCTTAAGGGTGATTATAAATTCATAGTGACCTCGGTTGAGGCGCTCATGCATTTTATAATGGATCCGGATGATTTTGAAAAGAAGCTTATTACTCTTAAGCCCGGAGATATTGTTGACTGGGATGCTTTAGAAGAAAAGCTTCTGGTGTTGGGCTATAACAGAGAGGAAAAAGTTGAAGGTAGAGGGCAGTACGCAAAACGCGGCGGGATTCTGGACATATATCCTGTAAACAGTGATATGCCCTGCCGAATCGAGTTTTTTGATATTGAAATAGATTCAATGCGCTGGTTTTCTGAAGAAACGCAGCGCTCAGTAGGTTCTTGTGAAGAGCTTAATATATATCCCGCAAGAGAAATAGTATATTCCAGATCTGAAATAGAAGCTATTGCAGGCAGAATGCGGGAAGCTCTTGCTGAAACCACACCGCTTATTTCGACAGAGCTTCATCCCCTTTTGAAAAAAAATATAGAGAGGTATATAGAAAAGCTGCAAGACAGCCACTATTTTACCGGTGTAGATAAATTCATTCCATATCTTATAGAGAAAAAAGCCAGTCTGTTTGATTATTTAAAAGGGAGACATCTGGTGTTTTTTGAGGAATCACAAAGAGCCCGGGAGCGTATGGAAAATGAGCAGGAAGCGTTGAGTAACCTGTGTGAAACACTCATGGAAAAAGGAACGATTCTAAAAGGGACTTTCTCCATGCTCTTCGATGTTGATACCCTTATGGAAAGAGCCGATAAAAACAGCATAATTACCCTTGAATCCCTAGATGACAATAATTCACTGACGGCAGGAAAAACAGAGAAAATCGAAATCAGAGGTTCAGGGGTCAGTCCATATAACGGCAAACTGGATTTAATCGGCGATGATATAAAAGCATGGTTAAATGAGGGTTATCGGGTTGCTTTTTTGTGTTCATCCAAGGACAGACTGGATAGATATGTTGATGATTTAAGGGAAAAAGATGTTAAAGCAATTAAAGCCGACGAAGAAGGGACATGGCCTGAGAATGTTTCTATAGTGGTTGTTCATGGCCATCTTCAAACAGGTTTTGCATATAAAGAAGAAAAACTTGTTATCTTAGCCGAAAGTGATTTATCGGCAGTAAAATCCGGGCAGACCAGAAGAAGATTCGGTGAGAAAGGCAAACGGATATCCTCCTTTACTGATTTAAAGGTAGGAGATTATGTAGTTCATCAGGCTCATGGTATCGGAATCTATAATGGCATAGAGCAACTGGTAGTTGAAGGAATCAGAAAGGATTACCTCAAAATAAGCTATAAGGACGGAGGCACTCTTTTTATTCCAACCACCGGAATGGACCTTATCCAAAAGTATATAGGGGCCGAAGGACGGGAACCCAGACTTAATAAACTTGGCGGTACTGAATGGACCAAAGCCAAGGCACGGGTTAAAGAGTCCTTAAAAGTTTTGGCTGCTGATTTAATCCGGATACAGGCAGAACGGCGGAATACCAAAGGCTATGCATTTTCTCCCGATACGGTATGGCAAAAGCAATTTGAGGAAACCTTTGCCTATGAGGAAACCCCAGATCAGTTAAGATGCGTTGATGAAATAAAAGCCGATATGGAATCGGAACTTATTATGGATCGCCTCTTGTGTGGTGATGTGGGATATGGTAAAACCGAGGTTGCTATTCGTGCGGCTTTCAAGGCTGTAATGGACAGTAAGCAGGCAGCATTTTTAGTACCTACCACAGTTTTGGCCTCACAGCATTTTGAAACCTTCAAAAAAAGGTTTTCAGGGTTCCCCATTAAAGTTGAAATGCTGAGCAGATTTAGAACCGATGCTGAACAAAAGTCCATAATAAGGGATTTAAAAAGCGGCAGAATAGATGTTATAGTCGGCACTCATATGATTCTGGGAGAGTCAGTAAGGTTTAAGGATTTAGGACTTCTGGTAATAGATGAGGAACAGCGCTTTGGGGTTGAGCATAAAGAAACCATTAAGCTGCGATACCCTAAGGTGGACATCCTTACTCTTTCAGCAACACCCATACCAAGGACGCTTAACATGTCTCTTTCGGGCATAAGGGATATCAGTACTCTGGAGGACCCTCCCGAGCATAGATATCCGGTTCAGACCTATGTTGTCGAACAAAGGGAAGATATTGTTCAAAACGCCATAAATCGTGAAATGGCCAGGGGTGGCCAGATATTTTACCTTTTCAACAGGGTGCGAGGTATTCATGGGAAAATGTCACAAGTGCAGGCATTGATACCTGAAGCCAGAATTGGCTATGCCCATGGACAAATGGGAGAAAGAGAGCTGGAGAGAGTTATCCAATCCTTTTTAGATAAAGATTTTGATGTATTGGTATGCACGACAATTATTGAATCGGGGATTGATATGCCAAATGTTAATACTATTATTGTAGAGGATTCGGACAGATTGGGTCTTGCTCAGCTTTATCAGCTTCGCGGAAGAGTGGGAAGATCAAACCGTTTGGCATACGCATATTTAACGTATAAAAGGGACAAGGTTTTAAGTGAGATTGCAGAAAAGCGGTTGAGAGCCATAAGGGAGTTTACCGAGTTTGGATCGGGCTTTAAAATAGCAATGAGAGATTTGCAGATTAGAGGTGCGGGAAATATTCTAGGCGCTGAACAGCACGGACACATGGAATCGGTGGGATATGACATGTACTTGAAGCTGCTGGATGAAACGGTTATCGAGCTGAAGGGAGAAGCCGTTACTAACAGAGCAGCCGATACCACAGTGGAGCTGTTGACCGGTGCATACATCGATTCTTCATATATCAAGGATGAGGAACAAAGAATAGATATGTACAGAACCATTGTAACTATTGAAACTCAGGAGGACATATTGGACATAAAAGATGAACTGATTGACAGATATGGCGATATACCCATGGAAACCAATCAGCTTATCGAGATAGCATATATTAAGAATCTGGCCTCATACCTTGGATTCTCCTCTGTAAAGCAGAAGGAGGAGGTAGTACTGCTGAACTTTGCCGAACAAGGAGGGTTACCGTTAGAAACCATCGGGGAACTAATGAGCCGGTGGAAGGGCAAATTATTATTCAGTGCAGGAAAACAACCTTATTTATCGCTTCGAACTAAAAATATGAAACCGGGCGAAGTCCTTGAAAATATTAAAATTCTATTACAAGCGTTACAAAAATTGAAGTTAAAGCCGTGAAGCCTTATAATAGATGTATATTGCCCAGATAAGTCATCAAATAAATATCGGACAATATATGGCTGACATGTATTTATGTACAGAAAAAGGATGGAATATATGGATAAGAAAGATAGTATAAATAAGGCAAAAATGCCCCAAAAGAAAAAATTGATAAAAACCGAGCGTGAGAAAAACAGAACAAAGATAATTGTAACAATTGTCATGGTGCTTCTTGCAGTAATAATTTATTATTTTATTGATTCTGGAAGCTATGTGGCCACAGTTGACGGGCAGAGAATATCAAAATCTGTATATCAATTTTTCTTGCAACAGCAAATGTCTGCTGCTGAATCCGAGGAGGGGCTTACAACTCAGGCAGAAAAGGATAAATTCTGGACAACCATCGCAGATGGTCAGGATCCGTATGAAACAGCCAAACGTGAAGCTTTGAATTACTCAAAGGAATTTATGATTCAGTACATTAAAGCACAGGAAATGGGGCTGAAAATTGATTCCACTATAAAAGAACAGGTTGCATCAATGATAGCTTCAGCTAAAGGACAATTAACAGATAAACAGTTCAAGGAGACATATAAGACGACTGCTACAGAGCTTCAGAGTATTTATGAAATATTTAGTGTTATAGAGAACTTTAAAAGTAAATATTTAGAAGAGCAATTTAAAATGGAAGCTTATACAGATGAGCAAATAGAAGCTGAATATAACGAAGATCCAAAGCTGTATGACAATGCAGATATTAGCTATATAACCCTGAACCTTATGGATGAAACCGGCGCAACACTTCCCGAAGACAAAATAGCCGAAAAGAAAGAAAAGGCTGAGGAGGCTTTAAGTAAAATACAGCAAGGAAAGTCAATTGACAGTGTAATAGCTGAATATACCGAGGAAACGGTGGCATCTTCCGAAACCGGCACCGAACAGAAAGTTTTGGGCAAAGCCAACATCACATACAGTCAAAATTCCATGTACCAATATTATCTTGAATGGGATGTTTTAGAATGGGTTTTCACTAATAAACCAGGGGATATGAAGATAATTGAGGGGGACTACTTTATTTATGTGGTAAAGATAGAAGACAAAACAGCATTTGAAGATGTAAAAGCTGTGGTTAGAACCTCAATGGAATATAATGCTAGTCAGGAATTTTACAATAGTGCTATAGAAAGTTGGGGACTGGAATCCAAATATAACATTATTAAAAATGAGCGAGTTTATGAATCTATTTCCTATAGATAAATTAAATTAATCACCAATAATAGATGCAAGGAGCCTAAATTGAAGGTTAAGACTTTCAATTTGGCTCCTTTTTGGTATATCGGGAAGTGTTAAGGCATACATTTAAGCATGTCCTTTTCCCGGTGGAGGTTTATTATGGGGCAGCAAAAAATCAGAATAGAAGGTTTGGATATGTTGCTTTCGGCGTATCTTCCCGACAGAATAAAAAAAGCTGTTAAGGGAATTAAGAATGATTACATAAATGAGCTGGAGGAAATAAGAATTCGAAGCGGTCTCCCTCTCATGGGAGTATTTTCTGGGAATGATTATTTTATTAGTGAGGAAGGCAATTTATCGCATAGTCATCAGTCAGCACTAAATATCACGGCAAAAGAAGTAAATTTATTATTTCTTCTTTTATGTGAGCAATCAATATATGCTTATCAGGATGACATAATTAGGGGGTTTATTACCTTGAAAGGTGGGCATAGAGCCGGCATCTGCGGTACCGTGGTATATGAAGGAGAAAGGATAAAAGCCATTAAGGATATTTCTTCGGTTAATATCAGATTTTCAAGACAGGTGGAAGGTTGTGCCCGGGATGTATTTCAACATCTGATACGAAATAAAGAAGATATTTATAACACATTGATTCTGTCACCGCCCCGGTGCGGGAAAACCACCATTTTAAGAGACTTGTGCCGCATGATAAGCCAAGGGCTTGAAAATGATAGCTTCAAGGGACTGAGAACCGCAGTTATAGATGAACGATCGGAACTTGCCGCAAGCTTCAGGGGAGTGCCACAAAATGATCTAGGACCGAGAACCGATGTGTTGGACGGATGCCGTAAAAGTCAAGGAATTGAAATGATGCTCAGGGGTATGGCTCCACAAGTTATTATTGTGGACGAATTGGGCGCAAAGGGAGATGCAGATGCAATACAAATGGCATGGAACGCCGGTGTCAGAATTATAGCCACAGCTCATGCATTCGGACTTGAGGATTTTAAAAGAAGGCTGGGAGTAGGCCAACTAGCTGCAAAAGATGGGTTTGAGCGAATAGTTCTTCTCGGAATGGACAACGGAAAAAGATGGACAAGGGTGATGGGTGTAAATGGTAATGAACTTAGCAGTTTGGCTCAAGATTATAGGTTGTCTGATGGTGTTTGCAGGATGCGCAGCTACGGGAATGAAGATGTCAACCAGGCTTGCCGAGAGACAGCGTGCGTTATCAAAGCTCATAGAAATCCTTCTTAATCTCAGAAACCAAATTTGCGGTTTGGGAATACCGCTTTTTTTGGCCTTTGAAAATATAGGAAAAGAGCGAATTGGCGGGATTTGGTCGGAGGTATTTATTGAATGCGGAAATGTGATGAAAGAGCAGCATATAGACGCAGGGGAAGCATGGAAAATGGCAATTGAAAAGAGAGGGGATAGTCTTCCCTTAGATGAATCGGATTGGCGGGCACTTTCTGATTTTGGCGAAATGTTGGGTAAGTCCGACAGAGAAAATCAGGAATCAGTGTTAGATTTAGAAAAGGAAAATCTTGAAATGCTTGAGAAGAAGGCCGGAGAAGCTATGAATACAAAAGGCAAGTTGTATAGGAATTTGGGAGTCCTAAGCGGAGCTGCAGCGGTAATTTTACTGATATAAGTTAAATGGAGCCATCATTGAAATATTTTTTAAGGGGATACATACATGAATGTGGATTTAATTTTTAAGATTGCGGCCATTGGCATTCTGGTATCTATTCTGAATGTAGTGCTTACTAA
>CAYMLJ010000016.1:0-10714 GCA_964391395.1 uncultured Ruminiclostridium sp.
AGCTTATCTAAGAGCTTCTTTCTTGAGGTGGCCTGCTTCGACTTTGATTTATTAGCAGAAAAACGTGCAATAAAGGCTTGCAAGTCCTTAGCCTTATCTTCATTTTTCTTGTTCTGTTCTTTTATCATGCGTTGTATTAACTGACTTGATTCATACCAAAAATCGTAGTTTCCGACGAATATTTTTATCTTACCATAATCTATATCAACAATATGGGTACATACCGTATTCAAAAAATGCCTGTCATGCGAAACCACAATTATAGTACCGGTATACTCAAGCAAGAAGTTTTCCAACCATTCTTTTGATTCTATGTCTAAATTGTTTGTGGGCTCGTCTAAAAGGATTATTTCGGGTTGTCCAAACAGCGCTTGTGCCAGCAGAACCTTTACTTTTGAGTTACCATCAAGACTTGACATTAGATCATAGAGAATATCGTTATCTAGGCCTAAACCCTGAATAAGCTTTGAAGCCTCGGTTTCAGCCTCCCAGCCATTTAGCTCCGCAAATTCGGCTTCCAACTCGGAAGCTCTGATACCATCTTCATCAGAAAAGTCCTCCTTAGCATAAAGAGCGTCTTTTTCCTGCGAAATTTGGTAAAGTCTCATATTCCCCATTATTATGGTATCAAGCACAGTATACTCATCATATGCATACTGATCCTGCTTTAAAACTGATAACCGTATATTTTCAGGTATATATACCCCTCCGGTAGAAGGCTCTATTTCCCCTGACAAAATTTTAAGAAATGTTGATTTCCCCGAACCATTGGCACCAATTATTCCATAGCAATTGCCGGGCGTGAATTTCAAATTTACGTTGGAAAACAAGCTTGTTCCGGTAAAATTCAGACTGAGATTATCTACTGTAATCAAATTTTTCCTCCAAAATTATGTTTAGCACAATTAAGTACACAATGATAGATTGTAGCATAACATCATGTGTAAAAGCTAGTACGCATTGCATATATTCGTTCAGTTAGATTGCAGTAGATATTAGAGTATATTCTATTTATGATAGAGCTTCTTTGATTGATACTGGGGCTCGCATGTGATATTTATCCCTAACTTATGAAATAAATTCTCATCAACTCGAGATAGTATAACAGTTGAATGAGCTTCACATCCCCGGAGCTTCGCAATTTGTTCCATTGCAAGGGCAGCGGTTGGATTGGTGGCAGCACATATAGAAAGGGCTATCAGTATTTCATCGGTATGAAGGCGCGGGTTCCGATTTCCCATGTGTTTGATTTTAAGAACCTGAATCGGCTCTATGATGATGGGCGAAATCAGATGTATATCATGATGAATTCCACCCAGTTCCTTTAGCGAATTTAGTAAAAGTGCGGCCGAGGCACCAAGTAACGGTGTAGTTTTTCCGGTGACAATTCGACCATCATTAAGCTCAAGAGCTACAGCAGGCGAACCGGTAGATTCAGCCCGCTCCAAAGCTGCATCAACTACAGGACGATCCTTAGAAGATACTCCAAGTTGCTTCATTAAAAGCTCCAATTTGTACACTTCTGCTTTCTCTGAAAGCCCCTGCCTCTGTGAGCAATATGTGCTGTAATACCTTCTGATAACCTCTTGTTTGGAGGCATTACTAACGATTTCATCATCGGTAATACAGTAGCCGGCCATATTAACACCCATATCAGTAGGACTCTTGTAAGGAGACTTGCCTTCTATTTTTTCAAATATAGCGTTTAACACGGGGAATATCTCAATATCCCTGTTATAGTTTACCGAAGTAACTCCATAGGCCTCAAGATGAAATGGGTCTATCATATTAACATCATTCAAATCTGTCGTAGCTGCTTCATATGCAATATTAACCGGATGCTTGATGGGAAGATTCCATATTGGAAAGGTCTCAAACTTTGCATACCCGGCTCTCAGTCCCCGTTGGTTGTCGTGGTAAAGCTGGGAGAGGCAGACTGCCATTTTTCCGCTTCCCGGCCCGGGTGCCGTAATAATAACAAGGGATCGTGTAGTCTCTATATACTCGTTTTTACCGCATCCATCATCACTGACTATTAGTGAAATATTTGAAGGATAGTCGGGGATGGGATAATGTACGTAAACTTTCATTCCTAAATTTAAGAGCCTTTTTTTGAATATATCGGCAGTATGCTGTGCACGATACTGAGTTATAACAACGCTTCCCACATACAATCCTATATCACGAAAAGCATCTATCAAGCGTAATACATCAAGGTCATAGGTTATTCCAAGGTCGCCTCTGCGTTTGCTTTTTTCTATATCATCAGCACTTATTGTAATTACTATTTCAGCTTGATCCTTAAGCTGCATCAGCATCTTTACTTTACTGTCGGGCTTGAATCCAGGAAGAACTCTTGATGCATGGTAATCGTCAAAAAGCTTTCCACCAAATTCAAGATATAACTTTCCTCCAAAATGGGATATTCGTTCAAGTATTTTTTTGGATTGCATCTCAATATATTTATCGTTGTCAAACCCAATTTTTGTCATGATAAGCTCCTATAATAAAATTAAAACTATGTTAATACTTATTTATCTTTACCACAATAACACAACGACCGAAACAGGTCAATTGCTCAAAACCGAATATTATTTGTGAAATCAATTATTTTTTTAGCCTTTCGATCTCTTCTGAAAGCTCATTTAAATAGGCCCATCGTGATATTGCCTGATCTAATTCCACATCAAGCTGCTCTTTTTCTGATATGAGCTGTTGCAGCTTAATAAAATCACTGGATGCTTTATTCATCTCTTCCTCAACCCTTTGAATATCGTCTTCAAGCTTTGCGATTAAATCATCTATCTGTTCAAACTCCCTTTGCTCCTTAAAAGTAAACTTTAGAGGTTTATCTTTCTTTCTTACAGGTTTTTCGCCTGCTTTATCGTTCGTATGATTGGGACTGATATCTTTTAAATGTTCCTGCCGCTCCTGAATAAGTTGAATATTCTCGGAATAGTTTCCTGTATACCTCTTTATTGCTCCGTTACCTTCAAACGAAAAGACTTTGTCTGCCACTTTATCCAGAAAATATCGGTCATGAGATACAACTATAACCGCCCCGGGAAACTCATCGAGATATTCCTCAAGAATTGTCAACGTTTGAATATCTAAATCGTTTGTCGGCTCATCCAACATCAAAACATTCGGTGCTTTAATAAGAACACTTAATAGATGTAGTCTCCGTTTTTCTCCTCCTGACAGCTTCGACAACGGTGTCCATTGAACACTTTGAGGAAACAGAAATCTTTCCAGCATCTGGGATGCGCTTAGAGTACCATCATTGGTAATTATTGTTTCTGCCTGTTCCCTGATATATTCTATGACACGTAGATTGCTATTTTCCATATGGTCATTTTCCTGCGAAAAGTAACCGATTTTAACTGTTTCACCAACAGAAACCTTACCCTCGTCCGGCATTAGCCTTCCGGACATGATTTTCAAGAGAGTGGACTTACCGGCACCATTTGGCCCGATAATTCCGATTCTGTCGTCCCTTAACAGGTTATAGCATAAATTCTTAATCACCTCTCCGCACGGGTAGCTTTTACTCACATTTTCTATTTCAATTATCTTTTTGCCCAGACGTGAAAAGCTAACATTCATCTCAATTTCAGTATTATCACTAAGTCCTTGCTGTTCAGTAAGCCTCTCAAATCTTTCTATCCTTGCCTTCTGCTTGGTGGTACGAGCCTGCGCTCCTCGTCTTATCCATTCCAGTTCTCTTCGTATAAGACTTTGACGCTTTCTTTCTGAGGCTTCGGTAAGCTCTTCTCTCTCGGCCTTCATCTCTAAATATTTAGAATAGTTGGCCTGATAGCTATACAGCTTACCACCATCTAGCTCTATCATTCTATTAACCACTCTGTCAAGGAGGTATCGGTCATGGGTTACCATCAGTAAAGCGCCTTTTCGCTTATTCAGATAATTCTCAAGCCAGTCGACGGCGTTATTATCAATATGGTTGGTTGGTTCGTCCAAAATCAATAAGTCGGCAGGATTTATTAAGGCGCCGGCAATGGCAATCCTTTTTCTCTGTCCACCCGACAAATTCCCTACATCAGCTTTAAAATCGGTAATACCCAGCTTTGTCAAAATGCTCTTAGCCTCGGATTCAATCGACCATGCATTAAGGCTGTCCATTCTTTGAGATAGCCCTATTAGTCTTTTTGCGCACTGCTCATCATCTGGGTTTTCTCTTGCCTCTTCCAGGGCACCCTCATATTCTCTAATCAGCTTCATAACAGGCGAGTTCCCTTTGAAAGTCTGTTCAAGTATTGTGGTTCCATCAATAAAGTCAGGATTTTGTGGTAAGTACTCTATCTTTATACCATTCGAATAGATTATGTTTCCTGTATCATAGGCCTCATTTCCGGCAAGAACCCTTAGCAAGGTAGTTTTACCTGTGCCGTTAACACCGATAAGACCTATCTTCTCACCTTCATTGATAACAATCGATATTTCATTTATCAATATTTTTTCGCTATAGCTTTTTGATATTCTCTCTGCAGATAAGATCATCAATTCTCCCTAGTCTCATTTATTTTTTATATAGGCAATTTTACATAACTGCTTCAAATTTTTGCAGCATCACACAATAATATTCAAAATATCACAAATAACATTAGCAGGTCAAATAGTAAAGTTACATTCGGTAAAACTCTCAAAACCATTTCTTTTTTATTCTCTCCAACCACAGCCCCGGCATCTATTCTTAAGCATTCAAATTCTCTAAATTCATCAGGCCCCATCAACGCAATCAAAGATTGCTGACGGGTCCCGGGAACCTTGTTGTTTTCACAGTAAAAAGGCTCCGCCTTTAACCGGCGAAGCCTATATCTCGATTAGTTATTACAATTGATTGAGTGTACGGCTTAAAAATTCCCTTGTTCGTTCTTGTATAGGATTATTTAAAACCTGTTCAGGGCTTCCCTCTTCAACAATAACGCCCTGATCCATAAACACGACCCTATCTGCCACATCTTTGGCAAATCCCATTTCATGAGTCACTATTAGCATAGTAAGCCCAGATCCTGCAAGCTCTCTCATAACTTTCAGAACTTCCCCTACCATCTCAGGGTCAAGAGCTGAGGTAGGCTCATCAAAAAGCATTACATCGGGCTCCATGGAGAGGGCTCTTGCAATTGCCACGCGCTGTTTTTGTCCGCCTGATAGTTGTTTGGGCTTGGCATTAATATACTGATCCATACCGACAACGTTCAAGTATTTCATAGCCACATCCTTAGCCTCTTCCTTCGCACGTTTCAAAACCTTAATTTGACCTACAGTACAGTTCCCTAAAACATTAAGATTATTAAAGAGGTTAAACTGCTGGAACACCATCCCCAGCTTTGTACGGTATGCATATATATCATGTTTATCATCAAGTATGTTTTCGCCTTTATAGATTATTTGGCCTCCGCTTGGCTTTTCCAGCAAGTTCACACATCTAAGCAGAGTAGATTTACCTGACCCCGAAGAACCTATAATACAAACTACTTCACCTTTTTTTACCGAAAAATCAATATCCTTTAAAACTTCGTTTGTACCGAAGGTTTTGCTTAGATGCTGAATTTCAATTAATTTATCCATAGCTCCCCCTAAATTACAGTTTCCTTGCGCCCATGGCTCTTTTTTTGCGTATTATGTCTTCAGGTCTTGCCACCTGCATCTGGTTGCCCGTCAAATTAAAATTCTCAGGGCCGTCGATTTTTTTCTCAAAGAGCCGTAGTATCCTTGTTACGGTAAACGTCATTATAAAATAAAGAATACATGCGATGAAAAAAGGTGGATAGAAAATGAACGTATTCCCAGCGATTGACTTAGTAGCAAAATAAAGCTCAGAAACTGATATAACGTTTAAAACAGATGTATCCTTGATGTTTATTACAAATTCATTACCTGTGGCAGGCAAAATATTACGTATAACCTGGGGCATAACCACATTAGTCATAGTCTGAACATGATTCATACCGATAGCATGAGCGGCCTCAAATTGCCCCTTATCAATAGAAATGATACCACCACGGACGATTTCAGACATATAAGCGCCGGTGTTTATCGATACAATTAATATGGCTGCAAAAGTTTTATCCATACTTATACCAAATGCTTCAGCTGAACCATAGAATATTACCATAGCCTGCACCATCATTGGTGTTCCGCGGAAAAACTCAATATATGCCGAAAGCAAACCGTTTACAATCTTCAAAAAAACTTTTTTAATGCCTTTTTCGGGAATTGGTATTGTACGAATTACTCCGACTAATAAGCCGATGGTAGTGCCAAGTATTGTTGCTATCATTGAGATGTACAATGTCATGCCAGCCCCTCGAAGAAACATGGGCCAGTACTCCAAAATTATTTTCCCCATCTTTGAAACAATCATTTTCTCCTCCGCATGAAAAAAACCGAATGTACATCAAGCACACCCGGTTTATTTGTTTATTACTCAGCTGCAGGTTGATTAATAATGGCGTTATCCATCAACTTTATACGCTCATTTTCGGAAATGCCTTTTAATATTTCATTAATTTTTGAGGTTAGCTCACTACCTTTTTTAACCCCTACTGCAATAGCTGTGTCTTCAGGAGAAGTCTCAAATCCGTCTGTAAACTCTATCATTTTAAAATTACTATTGGCAGCCTCTGCACTGACTCCTTCAGGTTTTTCAGAGACATAACCATCGATTATCCCCGATTCAAGAGCAACCCTCATTGCAGGGAAGTCGTCCATAGCAGTCTGTTGATCAACACCTTCTATTTGATCTATAACTGTATAATGGAAAGTATTTAGCTGAGCCGTTATCTTTGCGCCTTTAAAATCATGAATTGAAGTGGCTGTTTCATAAGCTCCGCCTCTTTTTACAACCATGACTAAATCCGAAGTATAATAAATATCTGAGAAGTCTACCTCTAATAGACGATCTGCGGTAGGAGACATTCCGGCAATAATCGCATCGATTTTGCCCGAATTGACGGCAGGGGTAAGACCAAGCCATTCGGTCTTAACAATAACCAATTCTTTTCCGAGGCCTTCTGCAATTTTCTTTGCAATCTCTACATCATATCCGCCGGCATATTCAGCAGTGCCTTCAATTTTAACGCCACCATTGGAATCACCCATTTGAGTCCAGTTGAACGGTGCATAGCCACATTCCATTCCTACCCTAAAAACTCCGTCATCTTTTTTCGCCCCACATCCCGCTAATATCAAAACACTAAGCAGCAATACCAAAATTAAAGACAATGCTCTTTTCTTCATTTCTCCTTCTCCTATTCAGTTTTATTAATAATAAGCTTTATCAGCTATTATACCACAGCCCCACTAACTAGTGGCGCCGCTCTAATATTCTATATTATATATTGTGAAATAACACATTTCAACATAGTAGCATCAATTAATACATAGTAGCATCAATTAATACATTAATTTTCTTTTTAACACTATGAATAACACAGAATTTGAAAAAAGCCGGAGGGCTTTGCGTTAACACAAAAGCACTCCAGCTTCCTTTTGTATGAGTATTTTACTATTTGAATTGGTTTCTGGTCTCGTCTTTCAATTCCTGACGCATTCCTTCCACAGCTTCTTTTCTTCTTTCATTTTTAGCCTGCAGATCATGTATGGTCTTTTGGTTATCAATGCCATTAATCATATCTTCGGCTAGTTCAATATTTTCTACGGTATTGTCAATATTATTTCTTATTTTTCTGGCATTATCGCGTCGATCATCTGGTTTTGGCTTCATTTGCTTACCTCCTTATTGTTTCTTTTAGCTTTATCAAAACAATCTAAAAATATGTGTATATTTATTAAAAAAAATGTATTCTTATTCATGAATATGATGTATAATAATACACAAATAATGTATATGTACTTAACTTTAAAAAAAGTTTAGAGGAGTAAAAAGTATGCCAAAGCGCACCGATATTAACAAAATAATGATTATTGGGTCAGGGCCGATAATCATCGGACAGGCGAGTGAATTTGACTATTCAGGGACACAGGCTTGTAAGGCTCTCAAAAATCTAGGCTACAAAATAGTCCTTGTAAATTCAAATCCAGCCACCATTATGACAGACCCGTCTACTGCGGATTCAACATACATAGAGCCTCTCAACTTAAAACGCCTTACGCAAATTATAGAAAAAGAAAGGCCCGATGCCCTTCTCCCCAACTTTGGGGGCCAAACAGGCTTAAACCTTTGTCTGGAATTATCTAAAGCAGGAGTCCTTGAAAAATACGGGGTAGAAGTAATCGGAATAAAGGTTGATGTCATAGAACGAGGAGAAGACCGTATAGCCTTTAAGGAGACTATGAGCAGGCTGGGTATTGAAATGCCCAAAAGTAAACCTGCTTACAGTGTGGAAGAGGCTCAGGAAATTGCTCTTGAACTGGGATTTCCAGTTGTGGTTCGGCCAGCTTATACCCTTGGTGGTACCGGCGGTGGATTGGTTTATAATATTGAAGAACTGCAAAATGTCGCAAATCGCGGAATCGCAGCCAGTCTTGTCGGTCAAGTACTCATCGAAGAATCGGTTCTTGGATGGGAAGAGCTAGAAGTCGAGGTTGTTCGAGATTCTAAGAACCAGATGATAACAGTATGCTATATAGAAAATGTAGACCCTATGGGTGTACATACCGGGGATTCTTTTTGTACCGCTCCTATGCTGACCATTAGTACCGATTTACAGAAGCGTCTACAAAATTTAGCATTTAAAATAGTTGAAGCCATCGAAGTAATCGGCGGAACCAATGTACAAATGGCCCATGACCCGGTTACCGACAGAGTAGTAATAATCGAGATTAACCCCAGAACATCCCGGTCTTCTGCGCTGGCATCAAAAGCAACCGGCTTTCCTATAGCTCTTATTTCAGCAATGCTTGCAGTTGGATTAACCTTAGATGAAATCCCCTACTGGAAAGAAGGAACTCTGGATAAATATACACCTTGGGGCGATTATGTTGTAGTGAAATTTGCCCGCTGGACCTTTGAGAAATTTAAGGATGCTCAGGATAAACTGGGTACCCAAATGCGTGCAGTCGGGGAAGTCATGAGCATAGGCAAAAACTATAAGGAAGCTTTGCAAAAAGCCATTCGTTCTTTGGAAATCGGCAGATATGGGCTGGGCTTTGCCGGTAATTACGACAGTTTGCCTCTAGAAAAACTTATGGAGCTTCTTATAGAGCCTTCAAGTCAACGCCATTTTGTCATGTATGAAGCTCTACGTAAGGGTGCTTCTGTAGAATCACTTCATAATCTGACCCATATTAAAAAATGGTTTATAGAACAGATGCAGGAACTTGTTAGCCTTGAAGAAGAAATTCTTTTCTATAAAGACGGTACGTTACCAGATGAGCTGCTTATACGTGCCAAAAAAGACGGATTTGCCGATCGTTACTTAGCCAAAATATTAGACAAAAAAGAATCCGAAATAAGGAAACGCCGAATTAATCTTGGTGTTATTGAGGGCTGGGACGCTGTCCCGGTTAGCGGCGTAGAGAATTCAGCTTATTACTATTCTTCATATAATATAGAAGACAAAAGTCCTTACTCCAACAAACAGAAAGTTATGATTCTAGGTGGAGGCCCAAACAGGATAGGTCAGGGTATAGAATTTGATTATTGTTGTGTTCATGCGGCTTTCGCATTAAGAGATTTAGGGTATGAGACTATAATCGTAAACTGCAATCCCGAAACAGTCTCGACAGATTATGATACCTCGGATAAGCTTTATTTTGAGCCTTTGACGGTAGAAGATGTATTAAGTATATATAACAAAGAAAAGCCATTGGGAGTAATAGCCCAATTTGGTGGGCAGACACCTCTCAACATAGCGAGAGAGTTGGAAAGCGCAGGTGTAAAAATACTCGGCACCTCCCCTGAGACTATTGATCTTGCCGAAGACAGAGACAGATTCCGTGAGATAATGAATAAACTCGACATCCCAATGCCTCAATCGGCAATGGTATGTAATATAGATGAAGCTTTGGCTGCGGCTGAAGAAATTGGTTATCCATTGATGGCAAGGCCCTCCTATGTGCTCGGAGGACGGGGTATGGAGGTCGTTTATGACGAGACGTCTCTGAAGAATTATATAGCTTCTGCTGAAGACATGTCCCCGGAAAGGCCCGTATTGATAGACAAATTTTTGGATCACGCCATAGAATGCGAGGCTGATGCGGTAACTGACGGCAATTGTTGTTTAGTTCCGGCTGTAATGGAGCATATAGAATTTGCCGGCATCCATTCGGGTGACTCGGCTTGTGTCATTCCCCCTGTCAGTATTCCCGAGAAGCATATAAAAACCATTACCGAATATACAGAGAAAATTGCCCGTGAGCTTGGCGTTGTAGGTCTTATGAATATGCAATATGCCATATCCCATGACAAGGTTTATGTTTTAGAAGCAAATCCCAGAGCTTCCCGTACCGTGCCGCTGGTTTCAAAAGTATGTAACGTATCTATGGCCAGGATTGCTACCGAATTAATCATGGCAAAAGAAACAGGAGCATCTGCCAAGATACCCGTTATGCCATCGGGAAGAATACTTCACTATGGTGTAAAAGAAGCCGTTTTCCCGTTTAATATGTTCCCGGAGGTAGATCCTGTTCTAGGTCCGGAAATGAGGTCCACCGGTGAGGTGCTGGGACTTGCCGATACCTTCGGAATTGCATTTTATAAGTCTCAAGAGGCAACACAGGTTGAGCT
>CAYMLJ010000016.1:10814-17481 GCA_964391395.1 uncultured Ruminiclostridium sp.
ATAAAAGCCTGCTTGGTTGAAACCTCCGGCAAGAATAAGACTAAATCTTTGCAGGAGTATCATAAGGAGATTTAAACCAGAGGGATACGAGTAAAAGTCACCGTCCCCCCTCTTATGTGTGACAAGAACTCCGTCCCCTTGTCACCTCATATATGCAGAATGACAGGTTTAGTTATATTTCGCTTCCTAGCATGTTCTCAACACCGCTCATAAACTTGTGCCAGTTTACGTCCTCCATGTATATGCAGAATAGGACTTCATTAATTTGGTTGTCCTTTACAAATTCCACGATATTTTTCTCAGTTAGGTTTATACTGTAAAATCTTGAGTCAACAACATAAATCTCTTCATAGTGGGGCACCAGAAAAGGTACTAACATGTTGCCAAAGGAGTCTTTTACTACTAAAACTTTTTTGCCGTTTTTAATATCTGTCTTAACCCTGCTCCAGGTTGCCCCGCCTGAGCTTATGAATGTCAGATATTTTTTACTGATATCATCGGCATATTTAAGGTCGATTATATCGGCTTTAGTACCATCATTCCCTTTATATATGGTAAACTCGTGGTTGTTTAACGGCTTATATGCGACAATATTATCAGGATTTTCCTCAAGACTTTTATCCAAGGTTTTGGTATAGGAGCTTCCCAAGAAATCTCCCAAATCTATTTTTTCAAATTGATCAAGTGAAAGAGGTGTATCCCCCTTGCTGCTCATAAATTCGCTATATCCGTAATAAGCTCCAAGCGCAGTCCAGTGATGGTCAGTTCTAAAGTAAATATATTCGTCCTTGTGTTTGTTCAAAGCATCGAAGACATCAACAGACGAAATGCTATTATCTAACTTGCTCTTCAAAAATCCAAGTGCATCATTTTGAGAATCTGTTATACCCTTGTACTTCTTTAACTGCATAAATTCGCCGTTTGTGGGAGGTATCATGGAATAAATTTTTACTCCGTCGCCAAGCTTCTCACTGTATTTATTTAATACCTGTGCATAGTATTCAAAGCTTTCCTTATTAAATTTAAACAACTGAACAGCCTTTCCATCCACAACCATCCAATATCCCACATTAGGTCCGTCTCCATAATCCTTTTCAGGCTCAGGAGTGGGTGTAGGTGTTGTTGTTTCGGTATTCCCGGAAGATGGAGAGGTGTTATCGATTTCTTCGTGAGCTTCACTGCTTGTCGGCACCGGAGATACGGTTTCTTTGCCATCCTCCGGTATATTCGGAGGTAATTCTACGTCCTCAACTGCTGTAACAATGCTTATATTAGGCCCTAAAAAGGCCATAATCTTATTTATATCCTTACTTATTTTCACCAGATTGTCTCGTAAAATAAAGGTATCGCTGTAATATTCCTCAAAATCTCTTTGGTAATTTCCCTCTACCAGATTTGGCAAAGAAAACCGGGGCATAGTTTTAAGAGCCCTGTTTTCAAGATTGGATACTGTAGGCTTGTTTGGGTTAAATATATTAACCAAGCCCAACAAAGTAATAAATATAATAAAGAATATCGTATCAATTTTTAGCTTTTTCAAAGCTGTCCCTCCCTAAATTCCAATGAGAGCACTTGTCGTTCGGTATATATCACTTATACAACATGCTCAGGTTCCTCCAAAGCTTAAAACTTAAAATACATAAATGGGCTGTAGGATTGTCCCACAAGGAAAACAACCGATAGAATAAATACGGCTATATTGAAAACCGGTATACCGAAAGCTTCAATAAATCTGATAAGCTTTCCCCCGTCTCCCTCTCCCTTAAGCTTCTTAAAAATTCCGTTAATAATTGGCGTACAGCCGATAAGAGCAATAATCAGAAATACTGCATTATTCCAAAAATGTATATTAAGCTCCGGACTGGATATCTCTTTGGCTCCCGGCCCGAACATTATCCCCAAAAATTTAAATGCCTGCCCTATATCGTTGTGGTAGAAAAATACCCATCCAACAAGAACTGCGACCCACAGGTATAATCTTGATATTATTCCGGGCATCTTCTCAAAAAGCTTAAGTAAAAACGCTTTTTCAATCACAAGAAGCACAAAATAATATAGCCCCCAAATTACGAAATTCCAATCGGCACCATGCCATAAACCGGTTAACCCCCAGACTATAAACAGATTCCTTATTCTATACTTTCTGTTTCCTCCCAGCGGTATATATACATAGTCCTTAAAAAAGTTCCCTAAGGATATATGCCATCTTCGCCAGAACTCACTTGCTGATTTAGAAATATACGGATAATCGAAATTCTCCTTATACTTAAATCCAAACATGCTGCCAAGTCCTATAGCCATATCCGAATAACCTGAAAAATCAAAATATAACTGAAGGGCAAACATCAAAATACCGAACCAGGCACCAAGCAAAGGAAGCCTTGTATAATCGGTACCCATAAATGTTTCTGTCATTTTTCCGGCTGTACCGGCCAGAATAACCTTTTTCCCAAGTCCGATTATGAAGCGGCTGACCCCGTAGTTAAAATTCTTGAACGTTTCTACCCTGTTGTCAATAGCCTCGGAAATATCCTTATAGCGGGTTATAGGCCCTGCCATCAGCTGGTGGAACAACGAAACATAGAGAAGTAACTTAAAAGGCGATTTTTGTGCTTCTGTTTCCCCTTTATATACATCCACTATGTAAGAAATAATTTTGAAGGTATAAAATGAAATTCCTATGGGCAGACCGACATCCGGAATCTGAATACTTGTTCCCAACAAAGCGTTTATATTGTCAAGCAGAAAGCCGGAATACTTGAAAAAGCCAAGAATAAGAAGATTTCCGGTAATTGAAGCTATAAGAGCCACCTTCCCTTTAATACTTCCTCTGTACTTCTCAGCAAACAGTGCACTAAAATAGCTAAACCCGGTTGATAATAAAAGTATTGAAATCCAAACCGGCTCTCCCCATGCATAGAAAAGCAGGGATGCGATTATAAGCAGCCAGTTTCTATAGGTTCTATTCTTAATAACATAATATAAACCCAAGCAAACCGGGAGAAAGTTACATAAAAAAAACAAACTTGAAAAAACCAAAAATAATGCCCCCTTGAGTTTTCAAAATTCCGAAAGGATTAATAGTGAGCCTTTCGGAATTTAGCCCGCTACTTAATTTTATCATTAATAAAAGCTATCAGCATCCGCAAAATCGATTAATAATCAATTGAGGCGTAAAACTTTTGCATAGCATAAAACGACGGTTTTTTATAACTCTTATCAGCCGACAACAGACCCTTGATATTATAGTAATTCTGCATGGCCTGGAGCCTTCTTGGACACCTGAAATCATATAGTATCCATGGACTTGTACCTTTTACATAAGGTATCCGGCTCAGGGTGTTTATCTGATTATTATAAACCTCTAATTGATGATCCTCGGTATAAAGATCATCCTTGGTTCCGCGTGACCCCGCTTTAGCATCCGCTCCGAATTCACTTATGATAACAGGCTTTGAGGGCTTGCTGTTTTCAAAAATTCTGATGAGTTTTGAAAAGTCAGGTTCGTACCATCCGTAGTATTCATTTATACCAATAACATCCACGAAATCTGCCAGCCTGTCTGCTATTTTTAACTCCACATGATCAACCAAACATGCTGCCGATACAAGTCTTTCGGTGTCCAGCTCTTTAGCTTTCTTTGCAAGAGAGCTCATGAATTCCAGTCTTTCTTCGGTATCTGCATTTTCATTTCCGACAGACCAAATAATAACGCTTGCTCTGTTTATATCCCTTAAAATAAGCTCGGTAAGCTGATTCTCAGCATCTTGATAAGTTTCTTTGTTCTTGAAATCTATGGCCCAATATACAGGGATTTCTTCCCATAGCATAATTCCCACTTCATCTGCAATTCTTGCAGCTTTCTCGGTGTGAGGGTAATGAGCAAGACGCATGAAGTTACAATTCATTTCCTTTGCAAGTCGGAAGTTTTCCCTTATCTCTTCCTCTGTCATGGCTTTACCGTTTTTTACGCTTTCTTCATGCGTACAAACACCCTTTAGAAATACCTTTTTGCCATTTAAGAATAAATCGGTTCCTTCTCTTTTGATTTCTCTGAATCCAACTTTTTCAATCAAGCTATCCCCATCATAAGATACTTTTACATCATAAAGCTTAGGATGGTCGGGACTCCACAACTCAGGTTGCAAATCCATAATTATTTGTCCGCTGCCATTGTTTATATCAATCTCTTTTTCAACACTCAACTCTTCTATTTTAAGAACTGCTTTACCGTTTTTATTGCCTCCGTCAATTCTAATATAGGCTTGAACCTGCTTGTAATCGCTTCCCTTAAGAAGATTTATGCGAAAATCCTTAATAAAGGTCTCTGGAAGCCTTATAAGTTCAACATCCCTATATATTCCGCCATAATTGAACCAGTCCGTGTTCTCGCAGGGTACATTGGTTCTTTTTCGTGTATTATTGGCTACCACTATAATTCTGTTTATCTCTTCCAAATAATCAGTAATTTCAATATAAAAAGGTGTCGAGCCGCCCTTATGCATACCTATAAATTGCTTATTCAGAAATACCTTTGCTTCATAATTAACAGCTCCGAATTTTATAAAAACCCTTTTTTCACCTTTGTTTTTGTATTTGAACAAACGCGTAAATACTACACTTCCTTCATAATGAAAGTATTTGTCCGAATGCATATTCCAACAGGATGGAACCTTAATTTTTTCCCATAAATCAAAACTATAATCTAACGGGTATTCTCTCCCGTCTTCATCATAATATTTTTCCTCATACCACTTAGATCTTAAACAATTATCATACTGATCAACACCAAAGTTCCAATTGCCATTCAAGTATTCCTTTTCTCTGGAATAATCAAAAATTAAGCTGTCGTTATCAATAACCTTTGAATAATAAATGCTTTCAAAATCAACGTTATGGATATTTTCTGTGAAATTACCGGTTTCCTTAATCTCCATATCTGATACGAGCCGCCTTTCAATTTAGCAATATTTAACGAAAAAGTAGTCCAAGAATATGTTTTTGCTTTTTTCTTTACTTTGATTATATATCATTATTAATCTCATTTTGCAACAATATCATTTAGTATGAATAGTCAATTTTCTATTGACAAAAGTCGGGTAAAAGTATACACTAACTAAAATATAGTTAATGGCATTGAAGGGAAAAACAGCACAAGAAGAGCTACAGAGAACTTATCGTAAGCTGTGAGATAAGGTTTGTATTGTGTGAATACTCATCCCGGAGCCGTCAGGCTAAAAGCCAATTCTGCGATGTAAAATTGTCGTTAAAGGATTGTTTATTAGGCTTGACCGGTTGATAACCGTTAAAAATCAGCATAAATTTTATGCACTGAGAGGCTGTTTGTATTTACAGCAATTAAGGGTGGTACCGCAGAACGATGAAGTTTTGTCTCTTTTTTATTAAAGGGGCGAGGCTTTTTTTAATTATTGATAAAGATATTTCCGAACTCGGAAATTCTATATAGAAAAAATATAAAAGCGAGGAGAGAAAAATATGAAAAAAACTATTAGTATTATACTACTCATGGCACTAACACTAACACTTATCTCGGGTTGTGGGGGCGCAGCAAATGCCAACGAAATTAAAATCGGTATCAATTATGAGCTTACCGGTGAAGTTGCTTCTTATGGTCAAGCTTCTGTAGACGGCATTGAGCTTGCAATTGATGAAATCAATGCTGCCGGTGGAATTGACGGTAAAAAAATTGTTGCTAAAAAATATGACAATAAGTCTGATAAGTCACAAGCTACTACACTTGCAACTAAGCTTATGACTCAAGACAAGGTTGTAGCTGTACTTGGTCCTGCAACCTCAGGTGCGTTTAAAGCAACAATTCCCGAAGCTATAAAGAATAAAGTTGTTGTCGCATCAGGATCAGCAACCTCAGATGAAGTAACAGTAGATGAAAACGGAGTCAAGGAATACGCTTTCCGCATTTGTTTCACTGATAGCTACCAAGGAACCGCCATGGCAAACTATGCTCTAAACAATATGAAGCAGACCAAGGCAGTTGTTATAATGGATAATGGCAGCGACTATGCCAAAGGTCTTGCAGCAAACTTTACAACAACTTTCGAAGCAGGTGGTGGTGAAGTTGTTGCTACTGAAGCTTTTGTTGCTGGTGATACCGACTTTAACGCAATCCTAACAAAGATAAAAGGACAGGATTTCGGCGTCATATTCATACCTGGTTATTACGAAGAAGCAGGCCTTATCATCCGACAGGCTCGTGAGCAGGGAATTGACACACCTATTCTCGGTGCTGACGGTTTCGGTGCTCCCGAACTAACTGAGCTTGCCGGTGCAGACGCTTTAAACAATGTCTTTTTCTCAAGCCATTTCTCGTCTCTTGATAAAGATCCTTCGGTTACAGGCTTTATTGAAAGCTTTAAAACAAAACATGGTAAAGAGCCCGATCAATTCGCTGCCCTTGGCTATGATCTTGCTATGTTTTTAGCAGATGGTATCAAACGTGCAGGAAGCACTGATACTGTAGCCATTAAGGATGCATTGGCTTCTACTAAGGACTTTGTAGGTATTACCGGTTCTTTCAGCATGGATGAAAATCATAACCCTGTTAAAGCTGTTGTTGTTGTAGGTATTGAAAACGGAGTACACGCTACCAGTGAAAGGGTTGCCCAATAGGATTAAATTATAGTACAAT
>CAYMLJ010000016.1:17581-19928 GCA_964391395.1 uncultured Ruminiclostridium sp.
CTGGGAAGTATTAATATCACAATGCAGCAGGTAATTATTGTGAGTATTACAATAATTCTTATGGTTTTACTCCAGTTCATTGTCAAGAAAACCAGAATAGGCAAAGCTATGCGTGCAGTTTCTCTAGATAAGGATGCCGCAGAGCTCATGGGTATTAATGTTAACAAAACAATATCCTTTACCTTTGCTTTGGGTTCAGCCTTGGCAGGAGCTGCTGGTATTATGGTAGGCATATATTACAATTCTATAAATCCACTTATGGGGATGTTGCCCGGCTTAAAGGCTTTTGTAGCTGCAGTTTTTGGTGGCATAGGAATTATACCCGGTGCTATGATTGGCGGCTATTTTATTGGTATCGTCGAAGTCATGGTATCAGGATATGGAAACTCAATGTATAGAGACGGTGTTGTTTTTGCTATTTTGATTCTGGTTCTAATTATTAAGCCGTCTGGATTATTAGGTAAAAATTCAAGAGAGAAGGTGTAATTTAAGTTGAAAAAACTATTTGAAACCAATTGGATAAGAACGCTTGTTTCACTTATATTAACCTTCGTTATTATTCAGTTGCTAATATCATTTAATATCATTAATAGTTATTTACAAACTACCTTGGCAACCATTTGCATTAATATAATTCTGGCAGTAAGCCTTAACCTTATTACCGGTTTTACCGGCCAATTTTCGTTGGGCCATGCAGGATTCATGTCAATAGGTGCATATGTGTGCGCCATAATCACTTTGAGACTCCCAACCATTCCGGGTTTTGTTTTAGGTGTCTTTGCAGGCGCTCTTACCGCAGCTATTGTAGGGATTCTTGTAGGCTTGCCTACCTTACGTCTTAGAGGTGATTACCTTGCTATAGCTACTTTGGGTATGGCGGAAATAATCCGTATCATTTTTCTTAATATGGACAGCATTACAAACGGGGCTGCCGGATTGCAGGATATTCCGCAATTTACTAACTGGCCTTGGTTGTTCCTATACACTGCGGGCACAATCCTTATTATTTCAAACTTTATAAAATCCTCTCATGGTCGGGCATGTATTTCCATTCGTGAGGACGAAATAGCCGCTGAAGCTATGGGTATCAATTCGACCAGATATAAGGTAACAGCCTTTACCATCGGTGCATTTTTTGCCGGGATTGCGGGGGCTTTATATGCTTCCACCTTCAATTTTATAGATCCTAAAATCTTTGGTTTTTCTAAATCCATCGATATACTGGTAATAGTGGTTTTAGGTGGATTAGGCAGCATATCCGGGTCAATTATAGCTGCAATTTTATTAGCGGTTGTAACTACCTATTTACAAGCCTTCGCCAATATACAGATGATACTCTACTCCCTATTGCTGATAATTATTATGATATTCCGGCCACAGGGTTTAATGGGTTCAAAAGAACTATCCCTTTCAATCTTCAGTAAGCTTGGTAATAGTTTTAAATCAAAGAAAGAGAGGGTTTAGAATGTCAATTTTAAATGTAAACAAACTAACTAAATCCTTTGGCGGCTTAACCGCAGTTTCAAATGTTAATATGGAAATTAACGAGGGCGAATTAGTTGGTTTGATTGGCCCGAACGGTGCCGGTAAAACTACTTTGTTTAATTTGTTGACGGGAGTGTATGTGCCCTCATCAGGTACTATTTCTCTTAATATCAATGGAACTAGTAAATCCTTGGGAGGTTTGAAGCCCTACACCATATGTAAAAACGGTTTAGCCAGAACATTTCAAAATATACGGTTGTTTAAGGATTTAACGGTACTTGATAATGTTCGTATCGCAATGCATAAAAACGTTAAATATGGCTTGATTTCGAGCTTTTTCCATCTACCTTCCTATAATAGAGAGGAAGCTCAGCTTATTGAGAATAGCATGGAATTACTTCAAATTCTAAAGCTTGATCATAAAAAAGATGAGCTTGCTAAAAATCTTCCTTATGGTGAACAGCGACACTTGGAAATAGCCCGCGCTCTTGCCACGAATCCCTCTCTTCTATTACTGGATGAACCTGCCGCGGGAATGAATCCGGCTGAGACCGCCCAATTAACTGAGTTGATCGGTTGGATTAGAGAAAAGTTTAATTTAACAATACTCCTGATTGAGCATGATATGTCACTTGTTATGAGAATTTGTGAGCGTATCTATGTTTTGGATTACGGGATGGTAATAGCAAGCGGTACTCCTGATGAAATTAAAACAAATAAACGTGTTATAGAAGCTTATTTGGGGGAGGACTTGAACAATGCTGGAAATTAAGAATATAAATGTACATTTCGGCGTAATCCACGCCCTTAAAGGCATTTCTCTCACGGTAAACGAAGGCGAGATTGTTACTCTTATAGGTGC
>CAYMLJ010000017.1:0-12223 GCA_964391395.1 uncultured Ruminiclostridium sp.
AGCTTATTGCTATTTGCTGCAGAGGCACCTGCAGTTGATCCTAATGCTTCCGGCGCTGATCTTTCCGGTGCAGGAAACTGGCTCTCAATGTTGGTTCTAATTGTTCCGCTTGCGCTGATGTATGTTATTATGATACTTCCCCAAAAAAGAAAAGAAAAGAAGTTGAGAGAAACAATCGGTGGAGCTATTGTAGGTGACCAGATTATCACAATTGGGGGATTAGCCGGCAAAATCGTAAACATAAAGGATGACGAGGTAACCTTTGAGACAAGTGTGGAACGAACAAAGATTACAATTAAAAAATGGGCAATAAAAGATGTAATCAAACCAATTTCAGAGTAATCAATATAATTAAGGAATCCCCGGAAAATCCGGGGATTTTGAATATAGCAAATAAAGTATTGTTGTAGTAAGACAAAACCATTTCTAACGACAGACTTTTTATTCATGAGAGATATTTAACTTAGTTAACAAGAAGGGAGTAAGTTTATGACAAACGATTATCTTGCGGTTGGTAAAGTGGTAAATACCCATGGTGTTAAAGGTGAGCTAAAGGTAATGCCTATAACATCGGACATATCACGTTTTGATTACCTCCTTTTTGTAACGGCAAGCTATGAGGGCGTGCTAAAGGAATTCAGAGTTTCCGGATGCAGGATTCATAAGGGTTTTGTTCTTATGAGTCTTAAGGGAATCGAAACTATGGATGATGCAGAAAAACTTAAGGGGCAGGAGCTCTTAGTTCAGCGTAAGCATGCAATTGAGTTGGAAGAAGATGAATTCTTTATTTGTGATATGATTGGGATAGATGTTTATGAGGAGGATAAACTGCTGGGTCAGCTTACAGACGTTTTGGAAACAGGTAGTAATGACGTTTACATTGTTCACGATAATAACAAAAAAGAAATACTTATTCCCGCTTTAAAGTCTGTGGTTGAAAGTGTTGATATAAAAGGAAAACGGATGCAGGTAAAACTCCCGGAGGGTTTAATTGATGATATTTGATGTATTGACCCTCTTCCCCGAGAGTATTGACAGATTTTTGAACGAGAGCATTATTGGAAGAGCAAGAGAAAACGGAATAATAACTGTAAATACTATTAATATACGTGATTTTTCTTTGAATAAGCATCGAAAGGTAGATGACTACCCCTATGGAGGAGGAGCCGGAATGGTTATGACACCTCAGCCTTTATTTGATGCATGGGAACATACTGTAAAACAAAGCCCAAAGAGGCCTAAGACCATTTATATGAGCCCTCAGGGAAGAGTTTTAACCCAAAGTTTGGTGCAGGAGCTTAAAAATGAAGAACGGCTAATTATTATCTGCGGACACTATGAAGGAATTGACGAAAGGGTTCTGGAGGAAATCGTTGATGAGGAAATCTCAATAGGAGATTACGTCTTAACAGGTGGGGAGCTTCCCGCTATGGTTTTGATCGATTCAATTAGTCGCCTTGTTGAAGGTGTTTTAAGCTCTGATGAATCTTATCTTAAAGAATCACACTATAACGGTCTTTTAGAATTTCCCCAATATACAAGGCCTCCTGAATACAAAGGGAGAAAAGTTCCGGATATATTAGTATCAGGCCATCATGCTAATATTGAAAAGTGGCGTTATTTGAAGATGCTGGAAAGAACAAGGGATAAGCGGCCTGATATGTACGAGTTATACGAAAAAGAAAACAAACAAAAGATATTAGAAGCCTTTGGCCTATTGCCAAAGAAAAAAAGAAGAAAAAAGGCTGGTGGCGATATTGATAGTGAAAAAGGAACCTCTGGCATATAGAATGTCCCCGCGAAACTTAGATGAGTTTGTGGGGCAGGAACATATAATAGGTCATGATAAACTGCTTAACAGAATGATTAAGGCTGATAAGATATCCTCAATAATTCTATTTGGTCCTCCGGGAACAGGAAAAACCTCAATTGCCAGAATTATAGCAAACACAACCAAAGCTGCTTTTTTCAAGCTCAATGCCGTTACCGCAGGAGTAAAGGATATCAAACAGGTAGTTGAAGAAACAAAGAATACCTTTTTGAACCCTAACGAAAAGTCAGTTTTGTTTATAGATGAAATTCACCGTTTCAATAAGGCACAACAGGATGCGCTTCTCCCGCATGTTGAGGATGGCACGGTTGTGTTGATTGGAGCGACCACCGAAAATCCGTTTTTTGAAGTAAACAAGGCTTTAATTTCTCGATCCACAGTTTTTATGCTGGAGCCATTAAAAAAAGAACATATTATGAAAATTATAAATATGGCCGTAACAGATGAGGAAAGAGGTCTTGGAAACCTTAATGTAGACATTGACGAAGAGTCTGTTTTATTACTTGCAGATATGTCTGGCGGAGATGCCCGAATTGCATTAAATGCATTGGAATTAGCTGTACTTACTACCGATATGAATGAAGACGGGATTTACAGTATCACTGTAGATGTTATAATGGATTGTATACAGAAAAAGGTAGTTAGGTTTGATAAGTCATCAGAACAACATTACGATAATATCAGTGCTTTTATTAAATCAATGCGGGGTAGCGACCCTGATGCAACACTTTTGTATTTAGCTAAGGCGCTTTATGCCGGGGAAGACCCCGAATTTCTTGCCAGACGAATTATGATTTGTGCTTCAGAGGATGTAGGTATGGCTAACCCAAATGCACTAGTATTAGCAGTTGCTGCAACCCAGGCAATACATATGATAGGAATGCCGGAGGCGAGGATACTATTAGGTCAGGCGGCAGTAATGGTTGCTACAAGCCCGAAATCGAATTCTTCGCACAAGGCTCTTGACGAAGCTCTGCATGATGTTGAGCATAAAGACACAGGAGAAGCTCCCATGCATCTTAGGAATGCCGCAGCAAAAGGGATGGAAAGCCTGGGCTATGGAGTCGGTTATAAATATGCACATGATTACCCGGGCAATATTGTAAATGACATGGAATATATGCCCGATCAAATGCGGGGTACGCATTATTACCATCCTTCAGCCAATGGATATGAAGCCAGAATAAAGGAATGGCTTGAAAGACGCAGAAATTCAAAGAATAAATAGAATTAAGGTGATTGCGTGTGGAAAAGAATGGAAAACATCGTATAAGTACAAAAAAAATAATCTCTATATTGTTAATACTGGCGGGAATACTCTTAATTATGATTCCTGCTATTATAACTTATTTTAATACAAAACGAAATAATGATATCATTGATGAGTTTTTAAGACAATCTGAAGACGCGGCCTTAGGTATTCATCCTTTGGAGGACGAAGAGGTGGAAGCCTTTTATATTCCTCCGGAGTTAAGTAATAATCCTGAACCGACTCCAAATACAACTGTTTTACCGGGAACACCAATATCCGATGAACCTATAGCAGATGAGCCTGTAGATTCGCCCGCGCCGACCAAAAAGCCGGGTATGAGCAAGGAAGAAATGCAAAGGCGTACTACCGGCGTATTACTTATACCCAAAATAGATGTAAAGATGCTGATAATGGACGGGGTTGATGACGACACTCTTCGGGTTGCCGCAGGCAGACTTCCGTATACAGATAGTTTAGATGAGGTAGGTAATTGTGTATTGGCGGGACATCGCAGTTTTACCTTCGGTAAATACCTAAACCGTCTGGATGAATTAGGAATAGGGGATAAAATAACCATTCAGACTAAGGATAAGACGTTGAATTATACTATTTATAAAACGCTTATTATAGAGCCTGATGACTTTTCAATAATAAAAGGTAACGGCATTGACAAGATATTGACCGTATTTACCTGTGACCCGCCCGGAATAGGCTCACACAGACTGGTTGTTCATGCAACACAGGACGAATGAAAAATACCGCCGATATCTTTCGGCGGTATTAAAAATTATTCAGCTGCAGTTATTGCTTTCTCTAAACGTTCTATTCCGATTCTGATTCTTCTTAAGGTTTCGTTTTTCCCAAGTATATCTGCGATTTCTATTGCTCCACCGGGGGTAACATCCCAGCCTGAAATTGCGGTACGAACCGGCCAGAGCATTTGTCCGTTTTTAATGCCGAGGTGCCCTACTAAACTCAGAAGATTATCATGAATAGAAGTTTCATCCCAATTGTCGAGACTCTCCAGTACAGGAAGGGCTTCTTTTAAGCTTTCCAGAGAATTTTCAAAACTTGTTTTCATTTTTTTATGAACATAGATATTAAGGTCATAATCACATAATTCATTTAAAAATCCTACCTTAGAAGGAATATCAGTCAGAATCTCGGTTCTTGCCTGTAATATTTTGCTTACCTTCGATAATTCTATTTCCTTATTAGATATACTTTCAGACAGATAGGGCAGAGCAAGTGTATGAAATTCTTCGGGGCTCATAGCTCTGATATACTGTGCATTAAACCATCTTAGCTTATCCATATCAAAGGAAGAGGGAGATTTACTGATATGGTTAATATCAAAAGCTTTTTCCAGTTCAGAAAGTGAAAACATTTCCTGATTTGAATCGGGAGACCAACCCAAGAGCGCAATATAATTGATTATGGCTTCTACAAGGAAACCCATTTTTAACAAATCTTCAAAACCCGCATCACCTTTGCGCTTGGATATTTTTGAACCATCAGGTTTAACTATAAGTGGAAGGTGAATGTAAACCGGAATATCCCAACCAAATGCTTCGTATAAGAGGTTATATTTGGGGGTGGAGGAAAGGTATTCGCTTCCTCTTACAACATGTGTGATATCCATAAGATGATCATCAACTACATTGGCAAAATTATATGTGGGAAGACCATCGCTTTTAAGCAGAATTTGATCCTCAAGCATATTATTTTCAATTGTAATAGAACCGTATACAGCATCTTCAAAGGTTGTTGTACCCTCTCTGGGCATCTTCTGCCGGATTACACAGGGTTCTTTATTTTGTAGCTTAGCAGCTATTTCATCCTTCGAAAGGTTTAGACAATGGCGGTCATACATAAATGTTTGATTTTTTTCTTCACATTCGGACCGCAGGGCGTCCAACCTGTCTTTAGAACAGAAACAATAGTATGCATGGCCCTTTTCAATCAATTCCTCGGCATAGGGTTTGTAAGTGTTTTTTCTTTCGCTTTGAACATATGGTGCATAAAGACCGCCTATATCGGGGCCTTCATCATGCTTCATGCCACATAGTTTCAAAGTGTTATAGATAACATCAACGGCGCCTTCCACCAAACGCTCCTGATCAGTATCTTCAATGCGAAGAATAAACTTGCCGTTTTGGGATTTTGCAACCAGATACTCATATAATGCAGTGCGCAGGTTTCCAATATGCATATATCCTGTAGGGCTTGGTGCAAAGCGGGTTCTTACTTGACGTTCCATAATATCTTTCCTTCCGTACAGTGTGTATTTTTTCTATGTAGATAAACTAAAACTCTATCTATACTTAAAATTATCAATGATATTATACCATAAACACGCTGCAAAACGGGTTTACCCGTTTTGCGCAAGACTTGTCCTACCAATGCTGATTTAATCAGCATTTGCAGTTTATGGTGTAACATGACCGCAAAAGTATTTTGCTAAGCAAAATACTTTTGCCCGGCTTTGCCGGGCGCATTCAAAGCTTTGCTTTGAATAGCTTGTGGTCATATTATACCACGACATTACAGAATTTCATACGAAGCACTTAGCAGTTTATGTAAAGGTAATAGACATCTTTATATAGTATAATAAGTCTTTAAAAGAATGTAATATTAAAGTATAATTCTATTTGTGAACCAAAACAGATATTATTCGTCAAATTAAATGAAGGAGGGAGGCAGAGAAATTGACTCCTTCGGAAATGAACAAAGAGATATCACGACTGGTCGAGGAATACGGAAATGATGTTTTAAGAATAGCTACAGTAATATTGAAATCAAAAGAGCTGGCAGAGGATGTGTACCAAGAAACATTCCTCAGGGTTGTCCGTTCTTATTCGGGCTACCGCCGGGAGAGCAGCGAAAAGACTTGGATTATCAGTATTGCCGTAAATATTTGTAGAGATTATATGAGAAGCGCTTGGAAAAGGCGCGTGGTTGTTACAGATGACTTTCTTACATATACTGCCGACAGTGATACCGAAGAAATAATTGAGAAAAGAAGTGAAAAGCAAGCACTGATTAATGCCATTATGAAGCTGCCCGACAAATACAGAGAAATTATTCATCTCTTTTATTATCAGGAGATGGGAGTTAAAGATATTGCAAATGTATTAAAGATTCCGGGGGGAACTGTGAAAAGTAGGCTGTTCAAAGCGAGGACACTGCTTCACGATATGATTGGAGGTGAGGCTCATGGCTGAATCATTTGATAGAAAGACATCATTATCTATCACTGATGACATGATTAAAGAGGCTTTAAAGTCAGGGCTATCGAGCATTAAAGCCTCGGATAATCTTATTAATCTTACTTTGGAAAAATGTCAAACAGAAATAACAGAAAATAAACAAGAGAAAAAATCAAGAAGCTTTATGAATATGGCATATAAATTGGGAGCTCCATTGGCAGCAGGAGCCTTGATTTTGGTACTTATTATTAGCGGTACCGAACTTTTTTCGGGAAAAATGTCTACTAACATGGCCGCTGCGCCACAAGCTTCCGCTGCGCCTGCAGCACCAGCGGCAGCACCTCCAGGTGAAGCCGGCTCCAAGGATAAAAATACTGATGATTGTTCGGTAAGTTATGATTCTGCCTCTGCCGAGTCTATTCCTGAAAATCCGGAACTTAAAGGGAAAGGACTTGAAACTCTTGAGGAAAAATCAGACGGCGACGTAACTATGATGCGTTTCGGAGAAAATATTACCGTATTGAATTCTTTGGCAAATCGCACAGCTAATAATGCTGAACCCGGCGTGGATGAATCAGTTATACATTTTACTTCTATAACCGACCAGTATAATTTAAAAAACGGAACAGGGTTTAGTTTAGCTAAAGATAGTATAACCCGTATATATACATTGCCCGAAAGCGGTATAGATGCAGAAACATTGTTGGATGCAGGCGATTACAATGAGATATTAAGTGGCGAAGGATATTGGGCCTTACCACTGAAAAATCAGAATGGTAGTATTGACATTGTTTTAACTGCGGCCACATTTGATATCAATTCGCCGGAAACGCCTGTTTCTAGCAGGAATACTGTGTATTCGGCTGAAGGTAAGAATTTTACTGTTTCTTCACTTGAAAACAGTAGTTACTTAGTAAGAGAGCTAGGTGAAATTTTTGATTCGGATAGATTGTCAGCTATAATAAGTGAAATGGGCTATGAGTACGATAATAAAGCAGAAATAATTATTGCAGACATAAATTATGGGACTGATTTTGTTGCATTGACAGAAACTAAGAATGAAAAACTTGTGATACCCTTATTAACTAATCAAACTTTATTTGGTGTTGTAAACAAGAAAATTTACACTTGGCCTGAATTTGTTAAAATAATTAGTACCGGAATAGGGCAGTAATTTAAACTGTCCTTTTTTGTAAGTAAAAATAAGAAAATCTATGATGAAAAATTGTCTCACTAAAAGTTGATAAAAGGGTTGACAAGAGACTAAGACCTCATGTAATATAGTAAATGCGGTTCTAAAGAGAGCCCAAAATAAGGTTATGGGAGAATTCCCGAGTTGGCCAAAGGGGGCAGACTGTAAATCTGTTGTCAGTGACTTCGGTGGTTCGAATCCACCTTCTCCCACCAAAAAAATTGAGCTACAGAAAAATACAATGTATGGTTCTGTGGCTTAATTTTTATCTATTTTCTGGATGAGTTTGTTGCAACTATCTTTGTAGATACTAGTATTTTCTCGATATAAAAGCTATTTTGTTGTTTTATGTTTGTTTTTAGGGTAAAATCTTATAAGAAGAACTATTTCAATTGACTATATTTTAAGTTATTTAAAGATCTCCTGACACAGTATTGATATTTGTTAAAAAAATGTCAAATAAATGATATATAACAGATGAACATAATCAGGAATTGCCTGTAGTAATCCTACTTTAAGTGATTCCTGAATTATTAATTTCGTAATCTATCATGAAAGGAGACACAAGGTATGATACTCACAAAAGAGCAGCAAGCTCTGCTTGACGGTGAAAAAGGCGAAACCATGGCAAAGGTTATGAAGACTTTAGTCATGTATGGTGAAGCTTTTTCTGCTGAAAAAATGGTTCCAATCACCAGCGAATATGGACATAGTGTCATCAGCTTTGGAATAGGTGTTATGGAGCCGGTTTACGACCTGTATAGCAAACTACTCGAGGAAAACGTGGTCAGTAAACAAAAATTCTCCGCAGATCCAAGACCTCTTGATAACAAGGTACCATCATCTTTCCTGCAGAATATTGTATTCAAAATTATGTACAGCAAACAGAATCGTTTGGAAGAACAGCTGAAAAAATTTGGACTAATGAGCGATGATGCTTACACCTGTGCTTGTTATCTGCCGGAAGTTGGTAACATTCCAAAGCGCGGGGATATTCTTTCCTGGGCAGAGTCCTCGGCAGTCGTTTATGCAAATAGCGTACTTGGTGCGCGATGCAACCGAAATTCAGGTATTATTGAGCTTATGGGCTCTATTGCCGGATTCGTCCCTGAGTTTGGACTTTTGACAAATGACGGACGAAAAGCGGATTGGATTATAGAAGTACGAACCGATAAAATACCTGAAGCACAGATTTTTGGCTCAGCGATAGGGATGAAAGTGCTTGATAAAGTTCCTTATATCAAAGGGCTCGATAAGTGGCTCGGTACAGAACTAAACGATGATGTCTGCGCCTATCTTAAGGACTTTGGTGCTGCAACAGCATCAAATGGATCAGTCGGGTTGTATCATATTGAGAATCTTACACCGGAAGCTAAAGATTATGGCGAGGAATTGATACGTGAAAATGCACCAGTCTATATAGTCGATGATGAAGAGCTTGAAAGGGTGAAGAATAGTTACCCTTGCATATGGAAGGATGCCGAGGCCCAACCGAAGCTCTGCTTCATAGGATGTCCCCATTTGACGATGCAACAGCTTAAAGACTGGACAGTAAAAGTTGAAGAGAGTCTAAAAGTTGCCGGTAATGATAAAGTTAAAGTTCCGACTGTATTTACTTCAGCTCCGGGCGTTATTAAAGAATTTATGAAAACTGAATATGCTGCAAGACTTGAAGCAACAGGAATCATTCTCAGTTACATATGTCCCCTTATGTATATGAATAATCCTCTCTCGAAGAAAATGCCCGTCATAACCTCATCAAACAAATTACGTACATATACAAGCGCACGATTTTATAGCGATAATGAAATTCTAGAAATTATTACGAAAGGAGTGAAGTAATATGTCAAGAACATTTAAGGGACGTGTTATCACTCCTGGTACAGCAAAAGCAGAAGCACTTGTTTCCCGTAATGGATTTAATACACTTGCAAGTTTTCAGATGGCATTGATGTTTGGTGATAAACAAGTCAAATGCGGTGACCAGAATAATATAGATATATACAAAAAGCCGATGTTTGATAAAGCACTCTGTCTTCCTGAAACTATCGGATCAACGACCGGAGGAATGGTTCTTTATTGTGCTTGTGCACTCGGTAAACAACCGGCTTGCATGCTTTTTTCAAAACCAATTGATTCTCTTGCTGCATCCGGAGCTATTCTTGCATCAAACTGGACAGAAACAAAAATGCCTGTTATTGACAATCTCGGCGAAGAATTCCTCAATTATGTCAAGGATGGAATGATTATTTCAATTGCTGCTGATGGTCTTGTAACAGTTGAATAAAAAAAGGGAGGGGTACAAAATGAAACAAGAGTATGAAGTCTTATTTACACCTTGGAAGATTGGTAATTTGGAAATCAAAAACAGAATCGTCATGTGCCCGATGGGAGGAACCTCTATTTTTGGATGGTTGGAACCAAGTCATTTTAAAGAGGAGGCTGCAAACTTTTTACTGGAGCGTGCAAAGAATAATGCGGGTCTGATTCTTCCCGGTATTGCTCCGATTCGTAATATACTTGGCGGCCAATGGCTCTATCAGGGCGAAAGAAAGTTCAGAAAGCTCAAGGTGTTCATGGATGAATTCCATAAGACAGGCGCGAAAATGTTCATACAGATCACCGCCGGAATGGGACGATCAATGGCCATTAACGACATTATGGTCAAAATGATTAAAAACAAAGCCTTTGGCGCAATCGGAAAACCAATCTTCAACATGGATTATATTTGCGCAAGTGCTTCAGAAACACCTAATCGCTGGTGGGATGAAGTTTATTCCCGGCCCTTGACCGTTGAAGAGATCCAGGAAATCATCGATGCTTATGCTAAAACAGCAAAGCTTTGTATGGAAGCAGGTGTTGACGGAGTAGAAGTTCATGCCGTTCATGAGGGTTATCTGCTTGACCAGTTTGCAATGAAGTATACAAACCAGAGAACAGATGAATACGGCGGCTCTTTAGAAAACAGATACCGTTTCGCGGCAGAAATAGTGAAGGCTATTAAGAAAACATGTGGAAATGACTATCCTGTTTCACTTCGTTATTCTGTTGTTTCGAAAACAAAAGGGTTCGGGAAGGGAGCGCTGCCTGGTGAAGATGATTATGTCGAGGTAGGACGTGATATGGAAGAATCCGAAATAGCAGCCAAGTTCCTTCAAGATGCCGGTTATGATATGCTCAACTGTGATAATGGCACTTATGATGCCTGGTATTGGGCACATCCACCGGGATACATGCCTCAAAACTGCAACCTCCCTTATGTTAAGCACATAAAAGATTTCGTTACTATTCCTGTAGTATGTGCCGGCAAGATGACTCCTTCGGCAGCCGCAGAAGCTATTCGTGATGGTAAGCTTGATGCAATGGGAGTGGCAAGGCAATTTCTAACAGACCCGGAATGGGTGACCAAGCTTATGGAAGACCGCGAAGCTGATATTAAACCATGTATTAATTGCCACAATGCCTGTTTCACAATGGCAAAATATGAGGGCACATCTAACATTCAAGATCTTACCGATTCTATGAAAATGGCACGATGTGCACTAAATCCGCGCACAATGCAGTCAAAAAAATATAGAATTGAAAAGGCACCGAAAGTAAAAAATATTGCGATTATCGGCGGAGGCATTGGCGGCATGGAATCCGCACTGGTACTTAACCAAAGAGGTCACAATGTCACTATTTACGAGAAATCAGATCATCTGGGAGGAGTTTTCATCCCAGCGTCATCACCTGAATTCAAGAAACATGAAAGAGGACTTGTAGAGTGGTACATAAGAGAGATCTCAAAGTATCCAATTAAGGTTGAACTAAACAAAGAAATCACGGATATCAATACGCTTGAAGCTGATGAGATCATTATTGCTACAGGGTCCGAGCCAAAACTCCCACCAATTAAGGGAATTGAGCGCTCAATTGATGCGTTGGAGTATCTATCCGGTAAGGAAGTCGGTGATAATGTTATCATTATCGGCGGGGGACTAACGGGATGCGAAATAGCTTATAATCTGATTCTTAAAGGCAAGAATCCACAGATCGTAGAAATGAAGAACGATCTCATACCTGTAAAAGGAGTGTGTCTAGCTAACTCTTCATTCTTACGTGAAATGCTCGCTTTAAAAAAGACACCGGTCTATCTTGAAACTAAGGTCTTGGAAATCAAAGAGGATAGCGTGGTTGTTCAAGATAAGAATGGAAAGACTATTGATTTAAAATGCGATTCGGCCATAAACGCGATTGGATACAACCCGAAGCCTCTGGCAAAACCCTCTAAGAGGGTGCATATTGTCGGTGATGCCAAAAAAGTTGGCAACCTGCGTACAGTAATATGGCGGGCATGGGATGTTTGCATGAAGCTATAGTATTTTACATTACATATCTTATCTTTGTTAAGATAGGGGTTGTATATAACTTAAAACAAAATGCCCCCGGCAGTCCAATCAATCGGCTGTCAGGGGCTTTTTTTAAGCACTATATTATAAGTACTGTAGTATGTCACATTGAATTGAATAACATTAGTATAGAGCCAAATATATAAAGCAGATATTTTACGTTTCTATATAAATTAATATAAGTTAAGGTTATTGTAATTGTTAAATATCATAATTATATTGACATTCAATAAGTTGTGCTTGTAAAATATAAGATACACAAGATGTTGTATTAATTTATATACATAGGAGGGGGATTATGTTTACCAATATACAAAAGAGAGACGGAAGAGTTGTACCCTATAATAT
>CAYMLJ010000017.1:12323-19205 GCA_964391395.1 uncultured Ruminiclostridium sp.
ATACAGTCCAACCAAAACGATCAGCATGGCGGACAGAGCATCCCTAATTTTGATTATGGCCTTGCTCCCGGTGTAGCTAAGACCTATAAAAAAATGTATGCTTCAAACCTATACAAAGCTTTGACTTTGCTGATACAGGATTCAAAGGTAACACGGGATGAGGTAAAAAAAATTGTTTCAGATATTGAAAAAAATAACGGACTATATCCTTCTCTGGCCATGTCTCAGGAATATATAGAAAAAGAAAAAGAGGCCTTACTGAAATTAACGGGAACTGAAAGCATCTTAGCTAAGGTACAAACATTTGCTCAGACTCATGCTCTTGAAGAAACAGAGAAGGAAACTGCTCAAGCTATGGAGGGCTTAGTACACAATTTGAACACCATGCATAGCCGGGCAGGAGCCCAAACCCCCTTTTCGAGTATAAATTATGGAACCGATACATCGCCTGAAGGACGCATGGTAATTCGAAATGTATTACTGGCAACCGAGGCAGGGCTCGGCAACGGTGAAACACCTATTTTCCCCATACACATTTTTAAGGTTAAGGAAGGTGTTAACTATAATAAGGAAGACCCTAATTATGATTTGTTTAAGCTAGCTTGTCGAGTAAGCGCAAAACGACTATTTCCCAATTTTTCATTTATTGATGCGCCGTTTAATAAAGCCTATTACAAAGAAGGTTGCCCTGAAACCGAGGTGGCCTATATGGGCTGCCGCACGAGAGTAATAGGGAACACCTATGACCGAGAAAATGAAATAACCTTCGGGAGAGGCAATCTCAGCTTTACTTCCATCAATATTCCCCGTATTGCTATTAATAGCAAGGGCAACGTAGAATGGTTCTTCGAAGAGCTGGAAAGAAAAATGGAGCTTGTGACAAAACAGTTATTGGACAGATTCCGGATACAGTCTGCAAAAACAGTAAGAAATTTCCCGTTTTTAATGGGGCAGGGCATTTGGATTGGTTCGGATAAGCTTTCAATTGACGATAGAATTGGCGAAATACTTAAGCACGGTACATTATCTTTAGGTTTTATCGGTCTTGCAGAGGCCCTTGTGGCTCTCACAGGCAGTCACCACGGTCAGGCTATGGAATCGCGCAATCTCGGTCTTGAAATAGTAGGATTTATGCGAGATTATTTAGATCGCTTAAGTAAAGAGAAGGAGCTTAATTTTACTCTTCTTGCCACGCCGGCGGAAGGTCTTTCAGGCAGATTTGTCCGAATGGATAAAAAGAAATATGGCATAATACCGGGTGTTACCGATAAAGATTATTACACTAACGGATTCCATATTCCGGTACATTTCCCGATTTCGGCATATGAAAAAATACAGATAGAAGCACCATACCATGCTCTTACAAACGCAGGACACATTACCTATGTAGAGTTGGACGGTGACCCTGTGAAAAACTTAGATGCCTTTGAAAAGGTAATACGTACAATGAAAGAGGCGGGCATAGGTTATGGTTCAATTAACCATCCCGTAGACAGAGATCCTATTTGCGGATATAACGGTATTATTGACGATGAATGTCCGGGCTGCGGCAGAAAAGAAAATGATGAGCCGCAAAGGTTTGAAAGAATTAGGCGTATAACCGGTTACCTGGTTGGCACGCTTGACAGATTTAACGATGCCAAACGGGCGGAGGTGGTAGACCGTGTCAAACACAATGTCTAACAAAATACGGGTAGCAGGGATTGTCAGTGATTCAATTACTGACGGTCCCGGCCTCAGACTTACATTGTTTGTACAAGGTTGTGAAAGAAACTGTCAGGGATGCCATAATCAAAGTGCTTTGGCGCTGGACGGCGGCAATCTTTATACTGCGCAAGAAATTATGGATAAAATTAAGAAAAACCCTATTCTTTCTGGGGTTACGTTTAGCGGAGGAGAGCCGATGCTTCAGGCAGAGGCTCTTTTGCCTCTGGCACGTATGATTAAAGATGTAGGGTTAGATCTTGCTATTTACACCGGATTTACATTTGAAGAATTGATAAATCATGGTAATGCTTTGGTCTTGGAACTTTTGTCCCTCGCAAACACGCTGATAGACGGCCCGTTTATACTATCAAAAAAATCCCTCAAGTTAAGCTTCAGAGGGTCAAGTAACCAGCGAATAATTAATTTAAAAGAGTCCATGAAGCAAGGTATAGCAGTTACTGAAACTAGTTCAGCATGGATTTGGGCATAGGGCGCGTAGTAATTCATTTTTAGACACAAAATATGCTATACTAATTCGGTATATATTGATTGTTTCGGAGGAACTTTGTGACAAAATTGCTTGTTTACTTTAAAGACTATATAAAAGAAAGTATATTCGGGCCCCTATTTAAACTTCTGGAAGCAACTCTTGAGTTATTCGTACCATTGGTTATAGCGGCAATAATTGATATAGGTATCAAAAACATTGACAGAAGCTATATTATACGCATGTGTTTGTTATTAATCGTGCTTGGTATTGTGGGGTTTGTATTTTCCATCACTGCCCAGTACTATTCGGCAAAAGCAGCTGTTGGTTTTATCAAAAAATTAAAACAAAAATTATATTCTCATATACAAAGCTTATCTTTTACCGAGATGGATACAATAGGTACGTCTACCCTTATAACAAGGATGACAAGTGACATGAATCAACTGCAAACCGGAGTGAATCTTTCTCTCCGGCTTTTATTACGTTCACCATTTGTCGTATTCGGAGCCATGATTATGGCTTTTACTATCGATGTTAAAGCAGCTTTGATATTTACGGTAACAATTCCTGTTCTTTCTGTAGTTGTTTTCGGAATTATGATTTGGTGTATTCCTCTTTACAAGAAGGTTCAAGAAAGATTAGATAAAGTTCTGGGCCTCACAAGAGAAAACCTTACAGGTGTTCGCGTTATACGTGCTTTCAATATAGAAGGAGACCAAATTAAAGATTTTGAAGAAGAAAATGATAAACTTACAATAATGCAAAAGCATGTTGGACAGATTTCTTCCTTAATGAACCCTATTACTTACGTAATTATAAACTTAGCTATTATAGCTCTTATTTATACCGGCGCAATCAGAGTAGAAATAGGGATAATTTCTCAAGGTGCCGTTGTTGCTTTATATAATTATATGTCCCAGATTCTTGTGGAATTAATTAAGCTTGCAAATTTAATAATCAACATCACTAAGTCTGTTGCTTGCGGTAACCGTATCCAGGCTGTTTTGGAGATAGAGCCCGGTTTAGAACAAATAGATAAACATCCGGAAAAGCTAAAAACCGATATTAAAGTTGAATTTAAAGATGTATATCTTCGGTACAAAAACGCCGGAGATGATTCTTTATCTAATATAAGCTTTAAGATTAAGCGTGGAGAAACTATAGGAATTATAGGAGGTACAGGCTCAGGTAAATCATCCCTTGTTAACATGATCTCCCGGTTTTATGATGCCACATCGGGTGAAGTGGTTATAGACGGTATTAATGTTAAGGATTACCCTGTTGAACAATTGAGAGAAAAAATCGCTGTAGTGCCTCAAAAAGCAGTACTGTTTAAGGGTACTGTAAGAGAGAATATTAGTTGGGGTAAAAATGACGCTTCTGATGAAGAAATATATGAAGCCCTTACCATTTCACAGGCAAAAGAGATGGTTGAGTCTAAGGGTGGGTTGGACTATGAAATAGAGCAGGGGGGTAGAAATCTTTCCGGGGGACAAAAGCAAAGACTTACCATTGCCAGAGCATTAGTAAAAAAGCCGGAAATATTGATTTTGGATGATAGTGCATCAGCTCTTGACTATGCGACAGATGCGGCTTTTCGTCGTTCTTTAAGGCAGATGCAGCATACTCCGACTGTTTTTGTCGTATCTCAAAGAACCTCTTCAATTCAATTTGCAGATAATATCATTGTGCTGGACGATGGGATAATGGTAGGAATGGGTAAACACGAAGAGCTTAAAGAATCTTGCCAGGTATACCGTGAGATATATGATTCGCAATTTAAGAAAGAGGGTGCATAACATGGAAAATAAATTTAATATAGGCACTCTAAAAAAGGTTTTTCGATATATAAAACGCTATCGGATTTTGCTTTTGTTATCAATTTTTTTTGCTGCCGTCACTGTAGCATTAATACTGTATATTCCTATTCTTGTAGGCCGCGCAATAGATTTCATTATTGGGAAAGATGATGTTAATTTCGAAGCTGTTTTGAAGATATTATTGCAAATCGGAATAATTGCATCTATAACTGCCATTTTACAATGGGTGATGAACATTATTAATAATAAAATTACATTTCATGTAATTAGGGATATTCGTGATGAGGCATTTAAAAAGATTCAAATTCTGCCTCTAAAGTATTTAGATAAACATACCTACGGTGAGATAGTGAGCCGTTTAATTTCAGATGTGGACCAATTTGCCGAAGGCCTTCTTATGGGGTTTACTCAGCTTTTTACCGGTGTCGTTACTATTCTGGGAACCTTCTTGTTCATGCTTTCGATCAACTGGATTATAACAGCTGTTGTTGTTATACTCACTCCCATGTCTTTACTTGTGGCCAGCTTTATTGCCAATAGAACATATAATATGTTTAAGCTTCAATCAGAAATCAGAGCTAAACAAACAGCATTCATTGATGAAATGATAAGCAATCAAAAGGTTGTGCAGGCATTTTCCCGGGAGGATAAATCGCAGGAAGAATTTGATGAGGTAAACGAAGAGTTGGAAAAGAGCTCATTGAGAGCAATTTTCTATTCATCTATTACAAACCCGAGTACTAGGTTTATAAACAATGTTATTTATGCCGGTGTTGGTTTAACCGGAGCATTAGCCGCTGTTAGTGGCGGTATATCTATAGGGGGCTTAACCAGTTTTCTTAGCTATGCAAATCAGTACACAAAACCATTTAATGAGATTTCAGGAGTAATAACTGAACTTCAAAATGCTCTTGCATGTGCCGCAAGAATTTTCGAGCTTATAGAGGAGAAACCTCAGATCCCGGATTCCGATGATGCAATTGTATTGGAAAATGTCAGTGGAAAGGTATACCTTAAAAATGTGGAATTTTCATATACAAAAGATCGTAAGCTTATAAAGAATCTGAATCTTAATGTAGAACCCGGTCAAAGAGTGGCTATCGTTGGCCCTACAGGCAGCGGTAAAACTACTATAATCAATTTACTAATGAGGTTTTATGACGTAAATGATGGCAGTATTGAAATGGAAGGTTTTGATATCCGTAATATAACAAGGAAGAGTCTTCGAAGAAGCTTCGGGATGGTTCTGCAGGAAACCTGGCTGAAAGCCGGTACAATTCGTGATAATATTGTTATGGGTAAACCCGAAGCGACAGAAAAAGAAATAATTGAAGCGGCAAAAGCTTCACATGCTCATAGCTTTATAAAGCGTCTTCCCAATGGATATGACACCGTGATTAATGAGGACGGAGGGAGTCTCTCACAAGGCGAAAAACAGCTATTATGTATAGCCCGGGTTATGCTTATTCTTCCGCCTGTTTTGATTCTCGACGAAGCTACATCATCTATTGATACACGTACAGAGCTTAAAATTCAAGAAGCTTTTGCAAAAATGATGAAGGGAAGAACCAGCTTCATTGTAGCCCATAGACTTTCAACTATAGTAGAGGCAGATACAATACTTGTTTTGAAGGATGGTTCTATTATTGAGCAGGGTAAGCATAATGAATTGCTCGAAAAAGATGGTTTTTATGCAGGGCTGTACAATAGCCAGTTCACTGTATAGATTAATAAATTTGATATATGAATTAAACTAAACTATTGTTATACCCCTGTCATCCTGAACGATAGTGAAGGATCTTTCCAAATGTTCACTAAAAGATTCTTCGCTTTACTCAGAATGACATAAAAATTCAACTCAAAGTATATGGATTTTAAATTATAAATCATAATGTATGGAGGTATTATGCTGTCAGTATTTAGGGAACGTCCAACAATAGTATTAGAAGCACAAAATGCGAAGTTTAAGCCCAATTTTATAATTCAGGTTTTAATTTTTATAGGCGTGTTTTTGGCTATACAGGTAGCAATGGTTATTCCGTTATTTATATACGGTTTGGTTGTAATTATAAAGATGAGCGCCGGAAGAATGCTTTTACTTGAAGATCCCGATGCATTAACAAACTTCTTGCTCAAATTTCAAAATGATTTAATTCTACCCTCGCTGATTTGTACTATTTTAATGACCATTTTAACAATTATCTATTGTAAAGCTATTGAAAAGCGCAGCTTATACTCAATGGGTTTTGTTAGGAAGAATGCTTTTTCAGATTATATTATCGGTTGCGGCATAGGTGTTTTAATGCTTACCCTTGCATTATTGATAGCATTTTTATGCGGAACCGTTACATTTGAGGGATATATCTTAGGAGACGGTGTAGGATTACTCTTTTTATTTCTACTCGGTTTTATAATTCAGGGAATGGGTGAGGAGGTATTCTTAAGAGGATATTTTATGATTTCTGTAGCAAACCGAAACTCTATATTTTTAGCGGTAATGTCTAATTCCATTCTATTTGCATTGCTTCATATTTTTAATAACGGTATTGATGTAATTCCTCTGATAAACCTATTTGGAATTTTCGCTTCTGTTTATACACTTAAAATGGACAGTTTATGGGGTATTTGTGCGCTTCACACAACATGGAATTTTGCTCAGGGTAATCTTTTTGGTATCAAGGTGAGCGGCATAGACACACAGGCTTCATTATTTTCCTTTAAACTTAATGATACGGGAACTATTATTAACGGCGGCCCGTTTGGCTTAGAAGGAGGCCTCGCGGTTACTTTGGTGCTGGTACTTGGTATTATCATTTTGATGACGATAGAGGGAAGACGGCCAAAAAATGAAGTAGCAGAAAGAGT
>CAYMLJ010000018.1:0-2712 GCA_964391395.1 uncultured Ruminiclostridium sp.
AAGTATATTTTTTATACATAATTGATAATTTTTTGTCAATTATTTACCCCCCTAATATACTCTATTAATTTAAAGGGTACCTCGATAACTCGAGATACCCCATTTTTTTTATTTGTAGCTTATTACTTTATTATATGGTCTTTGTTCTATCATACTTTAGTCGGCATTTTCCTCTGTAGTCTCATTTTTTAATCCTTCATCATCATTTTCCTCTGTAGTCTCATTTTCTAATTCTTCATCATCATTTTCCTCATAAGGAATTCTGGTTAATGACACTACTCTGTTTTCTTCCGAGGTACGCATTAAAGTGACCCCTTGGGTGACTCTGCTTAGAACACTAATGCCATCTACATGCATTCTTATTATAGTGCCGTCTGATGATATAAGCAGAAGATCGTCATCATCGGAAACTGACATTGCTCCTACAAGTAATCCGGTCTTATCGGTAACTCGATATGTCAGAACACCTTTGCCGCCTCTGTTTTGTACCTTATATTCATCCAAATCAGTTCGCTTTCCGAAACCGTTTACAGTTACCACAAGCAGTGTAGTGTTTTCAAAATAAGGTACCATTGAAATAACTTTATCCTCTTCATTTAAGCGTATACCCATTACTCCCATTGATGTCCTTCCCATGGGTCTGACATCCTTTTCACTGAAGCGTATAGACAATCCATTCTCGGTTACAAGAATAATATCATATGAACCGTCTGTTAATCGGGTTCCTATAAGCTCATCGCCTTCTTTAAGTGTTATTGCGGCAATACCGCCCTTACGAATATTCTCATATTGCTCCAGAGGAGTCTTTTTAACCATGCCTTGCTTGGTGGCCATGATAAGGTACATATCCTTTTCATCGCCGTGGATCTTAATTCCTGCGGTAATCTTCTCGTCGCTGTCCAATTGAAGAAGATTAACAATGGCCGTTCCCCGCGCCTGTCGCCCTGCCTCGGGAATCTGCCATGCACGCAGCTTATATACTCTTCCTTTATTTGTGAAGAACATGATAAACCTATGGGTAGAGGTAATAAATAAATCCACCGCAAAGTCATCCTCCCGGGTAGTGAGGCCGGCAATACCCTTTCCTCCACGCTTTTGGCTCTTATAGGTATCAATAGGTGTTCTCTTAATATAGCCAAAACGGGTAAGGGTAACTACTACATCTTCATCCTTAATGAGATCCTCCATATCGATTTCAGTCTCATCAATTGTAATATTGGTTCTTCTTTCATCGCCGTATTTGCTCTTGATTTCAAGAAGCTCTTCACTTATTATTTGATGAACAAGCTCCGGCTTAGAAAGAACATCTTTATAGTATGCAATCTTTTCGAGAAGATCATTATATTCTTGATCCAGCTTTTCACGCTCAAGACCTGTCAGCCTACCAAGGCGCATATCCACTATTGCCTGGGATTGCTTTTCACTGAAATTGAAGCGCTCCATAAGCCTTTCCTTAGCCAATGCTTCGGTTCTGGAACTTCTGATAATACTTATTACTTCGTCAAGATTATCATGAGCGATTTTCAAACCTTCTAAAATATGCGCTCTGGCTTCAGCCTTTTCAAGTTCATATCTTGTTCTGCGTCGGATAACTTCCTCCTGATGCAGTAGATAGTACTTAATAAACTCTTTAAGGTTTAATACCTTTGGCTCGAATTTACCTTCCGGAGATTGTACAAGAGCCAGCATATTTGCACTAAAGGAATCCTGAAGCTGGGTGAATTTATAAAGCTGATTTAAGATAACGCCCGCATTTGCATCCCTTTTAAGCTCGATAACCATACGCATGCCGTCTCTGTCCGATTCGTCTCTTAAGTCAGATATTCCTTCAATTCGCTTATCCTTGACCAAATCGGCTATTTTTTCAATGAGACGTGCTTTATTAACCTGATAAGGTAGTTCAGTTACCACTATTCTCTGACGGTTGTTTCCATAGGCCTCAATATCAGTGACGGCACGAACCACAATTCTTCCTTTTCCGGTTTTGTATGCATCGCGAATTCCGCTTTTTCCAATAATAGTACCGCCTGTGGGAAAATCAGGAGCTTTAATAATCTCTGTTAATTCATCGATTGTTATATCTGGGTCTTCAATATATTTAATAATTCCGTCTATAACTTCGGAAAGATTATGGGGTGGTATATTAGTAGCCATACCAACGGCAATACCTGAAGAGCCGTTTACTAAAAGGTTCGGGAATCTTGAAGGCAATACTACAGGTTCAATTTCATGCTCATCAAAATTAGGCTTAAAATCTACCGTATCCTTGTTTATGTCCCTAAGCATTTCCATCGCTATTTTAGTAAGCCTTGCCTCTGTATAACGCATAGCTGCCGGCGGATCCCCGTCTACCGACCCGAAATTACCGTGCCCATCCACTAAAGGGTATCTTAAAGAGAAGTCCTGGGCCAGGCGCACAATACTGTCATATACAGCTGCGTCGCCATGGGGATGGTATTTACCCAATACTTCACCAACCGTAGTGGCACATTTTCTATATGCTCTATCAGGGGTAAAATTTAATTGGTTCATGGCATGAAGAATTCTTCTGTGTACCGGCTTTAAGCCGTCTCTTACATCAGGCAGAGCCCTGTCTACAATTACACTCATGGCATAATCGATAAAGGATTGCTTCATCTCTGCTTCAATATCAACCGGTATTATTCGATTAGCATTTGGATTCTCTATGTTTCCGCCGTTTTCGGACATTTA
>CAYMLJ010000018.1:2812-4558 GCA_964391395.1 uncultured Ruminiclostridium sp.
CTTTATTGAGCCTTCTTTAGGTCTTCCTTTTTAGGTATACGCACTATAAACTCCAAAAACTCGCCCCGATCAATCTGGGCTGCTCTGGCATTTACTCCTGACTTTTTCATGGTATCTATTGCTTGGCGGATTGTATTGACAAAAATTCTTATATCTTTGATGGACTTAGTTACCCGTCCTTTATATTCTTCTGATTTGCCCTGATTACAATACTTGTCCAATGCTTTTTGAACAAGATCCTCTGTTTTTCTTACATTAAGGCCCCTATCACAAACCTTCTGCAATACTTTTAATTGTATTTGCTCATCTTCTATTTTTAAAAGTGCTCTGGCATGTCTTTCGGTGAGACCATTATCGGATAATATTTTCTTTACCATTGGGGACAGTCTGAGTATTCTGATTTTGTTGGCAATTGTGGATTGGCTTTTCCCAATCTTTTGTGCCAGCTCTTCCTGAGTCAGCCCGTGCTCTTTTATTAAATTCCGATAACCCTCTGCCTCTTCCATATAACCCAAATCTTCTCTTTGGAGATTTTCAATAAGTGCCATAATTGCCGAATCGTCTTCCCCGATATCAACAATTATTGCAGGTACCTCCTTATGACCGGCCATGGCAGCTGCTCTTAGCCTTCTTTCTCCTGCCACAAGCTCAAAATGCGTGTTGGTTACTTTTCTTACATTAATCGGCTGGATAACACCATATTGCTGTATTGATTGGCATAACTCATCCATGGTAGAATTGTCGAATTTCCTTCTGGGTTGATATGGATTGGGTCTTATCAAATCAATAGAAATCATTGTTATTTTTTTTTCTTCTGATTTCTTTTCTTCGTATTTTCTCTCTAACCCAGGAAATCTTAATTTTGTTGCAATCATAGGGCACCTTTCCTTTCATCCTCTTTTGTGTATAAGCACATTTTTACATCAATAAGAGAATTCGCCTTTTGAATGCCTCATCCTTTTTTTATTTAAAAGTAAATATCGCACAAAGTCTTATATAATGCGACTTTCGCCATTATTTGATGGGTTGTTTTGTCGGCTTGCCGCTTTTCCTCGGATAATTTGTTGGTGTATGTCGACATTTTTTTATTAAGATAACGTATCTTTCAATATCACTATTGGGAAGAGTAAAAAATTTAACATCCTCAATCTCTCCGCCTAATATATCAAGAGCTTTATGTGATTCCTTTAGCTCTTTCTTAGCATCGGGTCCTTTCATTGCAATAAACATGCCTCCAATATTAACAAAAGGTAAACAATACTCTAATAAAACCGGAAGATTAGCTACAGCTCTGGCCGTCACAAAATCAAAGCGCTCTCTGTATTTTTTATCAACTCCGAAATCCTCGGCCCTGCCATGAACAGAGACAATGTCTTTTAGAATTAAGTTATTACTTATTTCATTAAGAAATCTAACTCTTTTATCAAGAGAATCCAGTAAGGTTACTTTCAGGTTCTCCTTTACTATTTTCAAGGGTATCCCCGGAAAACCGGCTCCTGTTCCCACATCTATAAGTGTCTTTGTTTCATCCGGAATAAACTGTGCAATCGACAGCGAATCCAGAAAGTGCTTAATTACAATACCCTCCGGGTCTGTAATGGCCGTGAGATTTATTTTCTCGTTCCACTCGGCAAGTAGCCGGGCATATTGAGAGAACTTATCTATTTGCATACTTGACAGTGAAATACTATATTCCTTCGCGCCTTCTTTTAGCAATTCTCTATTTTTTTCACTCAACATATATTC
>CAYMLJ010000018.1:4658-7492 GCA_964391395.1 uncultured Ruminiclostridium sp.
GGGAAACCAGGGGGACAGTTCCTGCGGTTTTGCTAACCATAAACTTGGACGTTTCCCTTTTTTTCAAAACCGCAGGGACCGTCCCCACTGGTTCCTGGTTCTGTGCACTACACTGCGTTCCGTTCAGAATGACCGCTAACTCTTTCGCTTCCGGCTTTCTAAATATACTAAAAGCACCGATATATCGGCAGGAGATACTCCCGAAATTCTTGAGGCCTGTCCGAGAGAAACGGGCTTTGTTGAATTAAGTTTTTGCCTCGCCTCTAAACTTAAACCGTTAATTTTAGTATAGTCGATTTCTTCGGGCAAATGCCTTTCCTCCATGCGCTTGAACTGTTCAATCTGATTCATTTGTCGCTTAAGGTAACCCTCATATTTAATACTGATTGAAACCTGTTCTATTACCTCTTTCGGAAGCTCTGCTCCCTGGCCAATTTCACTTAAATAACCATATTCTATTTCCGGCCTTTTCAATAAATCATATAGTTTAATTCCCGAAATGATTTTTGTACTGCCGTGCCGAACCAAAAAATCGTTTATTGTGTCGTTTGCAGGAAGGACTGTGTCTTGGAACCGCTTGATTTCTTTTTCAATCAATTGACTTTTTCCCAAAAACCTATTATATCGTTCCTGGGTTACCAGACCAATTTTATGCCCGATAGGGGTCAACCTTACATCGGCATTATCCTGCCTTAAATAAAGCCTATACTCGGCACGGGATGTCATCATACGATAAGGCTCGTTTGTACCCTTTGTGACCAAATCATCGATCAAAACACCTATATAAGCTTGAGAACGATCTAAAACCAAGGGGTCACGCTTTTGTAATTTCATGGCTGCATTAATACCTGCCATAAGTCCCTGGGCTGCAGCTTCCTCATATCCTGAGCTGCCGTTAATCTGACCGGCAAAAAACAAGCCCTCTATCCCCTTTATTTCTAACGATAATTTAAGCTGAGCAGGATTGATACAATCGTACTCTATGGCATAAGCCGGTCTCATAATCTGGGCCTTTTCAAGACCCGGCAAGGATCTTACCATTTTCAATTGCACATCCTCGGGCATACTGGTGCTCATTCCCTGAAGATATACTTCCATTGTTCCCAGCCCCATTGGTTCAACAAAAACCTGATGGCTTTCTTTGTCGGCAAAACGAACAATTTTATCCTCGATAGAGGGGCAGTATCTTACTCCTATTCCTTTAATATCACCGCTATACATCGGTGATCTATGAAGATTATCCCTGATGATTTTATGAGTTTCGGCTGTTGTATGGGTCATATAACAGGATACCTGTTCCTTGTTTAATTCTTCTGTCAAAAAGGAAAACGGTACAATTTCCTCGTCTCCGGGCTGTTCAATCATTTTGGAATAGTCTATGCTGCGCTCATTTATACGGGGAGGGGTACCGGTTTTAAAGCGCAAAAGTTCAATACCTAGCTCTTTTAAGCTCTCAGACAGCTTATTTGCAGGTAAAAGACCATCAGGCCCGCTGCTTATTTTACTATCACCAATAATTATTGATCCCTTAAGATATGTTCCTGTTGTTAAAATAAGAGTTTTACAATAATAAACCGTACCGGTGTGAATACGTACTCCCTTTATTTTTCGGTCTTCACACAAAATTTCGGTAACCTCTGCCTGCTTTATGTCCAGGTTTTCCTGATGTTCTAAGACATGCTTCATATAATCGCTATATGCCCGCCTGTCAATCTGCGCTCGCAATGAATATACAGCAGGACCTTTTGCCTTATTGAGGATTTTGGACTGAATAAAATTTGCATCAGCCGAAATACCCATTTGGCCGCCTAATGCATCCACTTCTCTAACAAGCTGGCCCTTCGCTGTCCCCCCGATGTTGGGGTTACAAGGCATGTTTGCAATATTGTCCAGATTAAGAGTAAATATTGCTGTGCTAAAGCCAAGCCGGGCAGGGGCTAAAGCCGCCTCACAGCCTGCGTGGCCTGCGCCAACTACAATTACATCGTATTCCCCGCCTATAAAATCGTTCATAAATATCACCTAATATGCAAGAATATGTTTCGCTATCTCCTGTGTCATTCTGAATGAAGCGAAGCGAAATGAAGAATCTTATTATTAACATAGGGTAAGATCCTTCGCTGCGCTCAGGATGACATCTTATATATTTTTTAACTCTATTTTCCCAAGCAAAATCTTGAGAAGATTGCGTTTATTACATCCTCATCGGCATGGTGTCCTGTTATTTTTCCTAACTCCTCAAGGGCAACTTTAAGGTCCAGTGCTACCATATCCAATGTCATTTTTAAATCACTTGCCCTGTAGGCTGATTCTAAGTGGCTCTTCGCCCTTTTCAGCTGGATTTCATGTCTCGCGTTTGTGATGAGAACCTGATTATCAATATCCTGTCTGTTTTCTGTCGCAAATTCGAAGATACGCTCCTCCAGTTCATCTATTCCCGTGTCTTCAGATATAGACATCAAAATTGCACCGGGATATGCTTTAGCCAATTCATTGGTTTTTTGCTTTTCTTTAACCAGATCTGTTTTATTAAAGCATAGGACGTATGGCTTGTGCTTATCTAAAACCTTATTTAGAAGTATTTGATCCTCAGGAATAAAGCCTTGGGATATATCTATCAAAATAATTGCAAAATCAGCATCTGAAATTGCTTTTATACTTCTTTCGACGCCCTGCTTTTCAACTTGATCAAAAGTTTCCCTCACTCCTGCTGTGTCTACAAGCTTAACCGGTATACCTTTTATATTCACATATTCCTCAACGGTATCCCGTGTTGTACCGGGAATGTCGGTTACAATAGAGCGGTTCTTTCTTGTAAGCCTGTTCATTAATGA
>CAYMLJ010000018.1:7592-18792 GCA_964391395.1 uncultured Ruminiclostridium sp.
TAAAGCAGATTCAGCAAAGAAACTGCAATGGTATAGCCTCCATGGCTTGAAATCTCCACTACATTCTCTCTGGTATAGGTGCGGGGTGCCTCCATTTTTGAAAGAAGAACCTCGTCTATAACCTCTTTGGTCTGATTCGATAAAATTTTTCCGTATTGAATTGTATGGGATTCTTGATCTGTTACGGTATTCTTTCCTCTAAAGATCTTATCTGCTATTAAGAAAGCCTCAGGTCCGCTTAATCGGATTACTGAAATTCCTGAGTTTCCGACAGCTGTAGAAATTCCCGCAATTGTATCGTTTATCATATTTTTAATTACCCTATTTTATTTACACCCGTATCTTTAAAAAAGAGTGCGGATTGGTGCTAATTAAAAGGGGCTGTCTTAAAATGTGAATTGTGTCATTCTGAGGCCATATAGCCGAAGAATCTTTAAGATCCTTCGCTGAGCTCAGGATGACACCCATTTTTAGACAACCCCTTTATTTTCTAATAAGATCTACCGCTTCCCTGCTTGTAACGGACGACCACCTTACGATTTGGTTCTTCGCCGATACTCTGAGTATCAACAAACTTATGGTCTTGCAATGTTGAATGAATTATTCTTCTTTCATAAGGATTCATGGGTTCTAAGGTCAAATTCTTCCGATATCTTGTTACCTTATCAGCTACACGGTTGGCAAGCCTTATTAATGTCTCTTCACGTTTTTTCCTGTAGTCGGCTACATCCAATATTACTCGTATATAATCATCTGATTTGTGGTTAACGACTAAGCTGAGAAGATATTGGAGTGCATCCAGAGTTTCTCCCCTTCTGCCTATAACAATACCGATATCATCACCCGTTAAACGTACGGTTATATGGTCTTCTTCATGGGTAATTTCCAGGTTTGCCGTAATTTCCATTTTCTCAAAAATGGGCCTTAAAAAATCTACTATTATATCATCAATACCGGCCTTTTGTGTTACTTTGACTACAGCATTTTTGTTTCCTATAATGCCCAGGAGTCCTTTGTTTCCTTCGTTAATGATTTCAACATCTACATCATCAATTTCAGTATCAAGCTCTTCACATGCAAGTCTTATAGCTTCATCAATGGTTTTAGCTTCTTTTATTATTGACTTTTGCAACGCTACTCTCCTCCTTCTTTTCATTTTTATCCTTTTTAACAAATTTATTAACGAGCTTTTGTTGACCAAAGCTTAATATATTGTTCAGTGTCCAATAAACCGATAAACCGCAAGGCGTTCCCAACCCTATCCAAAGTGTCATTATCGGGCTCATCCAAAGCATACTTTTATTTGCGCAGCCGTTGTTTGCGGCTCTCGGGTCTTTATTTTTTGTCTCAGGCTGCTTAGGCATCATTTGTGAAGTGGTCAAGAATGTTGTGGCTACTGCAATGACCAATAAAATTAGCGCCGGCAGATATACTCCGGGATTAGCCGTTATTTCTTTTGGATTAATGCTTGGTTTTACTCCCAGATTGAAAAAATTGAATACTTTTAGATCAAAGTCTGTTAATATCTGTTTTTGCTCTTGAGAAAGATATGGATTCTCAGAAACAATTTCTTCTTTTCGGTCTATTGCATCCAATATTTTTATTTCGATATACGGATCTTTACCTGACAAATCTTTATATGCTTGCTGTAAATAGGTATCGTCTATATTGTCACCGTTTGGATCCCGTATGTCCAGATTAAACTTACTATTATCAAACGCCAAATCACCATTTTTTATAGATACCAGAGCCATGTGACTTACCGCTCTGGCCGGTATATCTATCATATATGACATAGGCATTCTAATAACATAGAAAAGCGCAATAATAATCGGCAATTGAATTAACATAGGTAAGCAACCGGATGCGGGATTATAATTCTTTTCCTGATAAAACTTCATCTGTTCTTCCTGAAGCTTTTCTTTATCATTCTTGTATCGTTCCTGGATTCTTTGCAGCTCCGGCTGAAGCTCCTGCATCAGCTGGGTTGACTTCATTTGTTTAATGGATAAAGGCAATAAAATCAACTTGTAAACTAATGTAAAGAAAACAAGTGAAAGCGCATAGTTATGAAGACCGATTGTATTGTAAATGAAATACATCAGCATTCCGAATATCTTGCCTATCGCACTTAAAATTCCCATAACTTTTCCTCCAAGTATCTATTTTACAGGGTCATATCCTCCCGGATGAAAGGGATGACACTTTAATATCCTAAGTATCGCTAAATAAGTACCTTTTATTGCACCGTATTTTGTTACGGACTCCAAGGCATACTGTGAGCATGTCGGATAAAATCTACATGTAGGTTTTCTTTTTAGGGGAGACAAAAAACGTCTATAAAATTTAATAACAGCTAATACTATTGTTTTTAACATTCACTTTCCCTATCCAAAAGTCCTAACCTGTGAAGAAGATATCTTAATTCTTTCCCTATAACTTCCATATTTGTGTATGTTTCGGCTTTTCTTGCCACTATAACTATATCAAATCCTTTTACAATCCTGTCATACAATTGTCTTAAGTTTTCTTTAATGAGCCTGCGCATTCTATTTCTTTTTACCGAATTTCCGACCTTCCTGCTTGTGGTAATACCAAACTTTGATATATCGGAATTGTTATTAATACTATAAATAACTAGAAATGCTGTTGCTGCATATTTTCCACGCCTATATACCTTTTGAAATTCTCTGTTTTTAGTTAATACATAAGGTTTTTTCATTCTTTTTTTCTTCAATTCTGCTGTCAGGATATTTTATTTCCCTTCATAGCACTGGTTCTATTTTTTGGATTATTTAATAAGGACTTCGCCCATCATCCAATTTTTATAGTGGGATTATTATATTCCAACTATAAAATAGGTGGCACCGCCGCGTAAATAGGCGGGGACATATTAATTTAGTTATAATTTAATTGTAACTCATTTTAGTATAAATTAATCTAAATAGAAGAAAAGACCAATAAAATGGTCTTTATGCAGTTAATATCTTTCTGCCTTTTGCTCTTCTTCTTCTTAATACTTTTCTTCCGTTAGCAGTCTTCATTCTTTTTCTGAAGCCATGCTCCTTTTTACGTTGCCTCTTCTTAGGCTGATAGGTACGAATCATAAATAAAGCACCTCCGTTCAGTATATAAATATTGACAAGTAATTTTCTTATTTATAATGATATCACCCGTTACCGAAATCAAAGATTTCGAACGGGTCCCGAGTCATTGAAACTCGAGGCGGGGGATATGCCCCCGCCTGAGACAGTAACCCCTACCCGCCACCTTAGAGGTGGGGGAAATCTTTATTCTCGTTAATAAGGACACCAGAAAATATTATATAACCAAATGTATACTAAAGTCAATAAAAAGTAATCAATTGAGTTTCTGTTGAAACGAAGAATGAAGTTTGATATATTTAAATGTACGGTTAAGGAAAACATACGGAGGAATTTTCAATGTCAACTAGTTTAAATGAAACATGGTATCAAGTCAAGAAATTGCTAGAGGAAGAGATGACGAGCGTCAGCTTTTCAACTTGGATAGAAACTATTGTACCTGTTTCTTTTAATAAAAACACTATTCTCCTTGAGGTTCCTTCGGAGTTTAATTTGGGTATAATAAAATCCAGATATAAAGATCTCATTCATAATGCAATAAAATTAGTAACTAATAGAGATCTTGAAATAGAATTTTGTATAGAAAACGTAGATGGGCCGGCTGAAAAAGAAATCGAAGATAGTTCGCCAGTTCTTTCAATATTAAATCCAAAATACACCTTCAATACATTTGTAAAGGGCAACGGGAACCAATTAGCTCATGCTGCTGCGCTTGCTGTTGCGGAAGCACCTGCCACAGCCTATAATCCTCTTTTTATTTACGGAGGAGTAGGTCTTGGGAAAACCCATCTTATGCATGCAATCGGTCATTTTGTAATTGAGCAAAAAAAAGATACAAAGGTAATGTATACTTCGTCGGAAAAATTTACAAACGATCTAATAAATGCAATAAAAGATGACAGAAATGAAGAATTTCGCAGTAAATACAGAAGTATAGATGTTCTACTAATTGATGATATTCAGTTTATCGGAGGAAAAGAAAGAACACAGGAGGAATTTTTCCATACCTTTAATGCGCTCTACGAATTAAATAAGCAGATTGTTATTTCCAGTGATAAGCCTCCAAAGGAGATTCTTACTTTGGAAGAAAGACTTCGATCAAGATTCGAATGGGGATTGATTGCAGATATACAGGCTCCTGATACAGAAACTCGTATTGCAATCCTTCGTAAAAAATCGCAATTAGAAAATTATGACATACCAAATGAAGTATTAGTATATATTGCCAATAATATTGAATCAAACATAAGAGAGCTTGAAGGGGCTTTAAATCGTGTAATTGCCTATGCTTCTTTAACCGGAAGCCCAATTACACTGGAGCTTGCGCAGGAATGTTTAAAACAAATTCTGGCAAATATCTCTGTTGCTAATATAAACCATAATACAATAATAAAGATTGTTTCCCGATACTATGATATATCCCCGGATCAAATGTTAACACAAAAAAGATCCCGTGATATATCATTCCCAAGACAAGTTGCCATGTATCTTTGTCGTGATTTAACAGGGATGTCCCTCCCAAAAATAGGGCAAGTTTTTGGAGGTAGGGATCACACAACCGTTATGCATGCTTACGACAAAATTTCCGGCGAAATGGATCAAAGCGCCGATTTGAGGCGTGCTATTACAGAATTAAAAAGAAATATTACGGGAAAACAATAGAATAAAAATCATATCCCCAGATATTTGTGGATATGTGGATGGAAAAACTGTTAATAATTTTGCCGATTTAAATAGAAAAAAGTTATACAAAGAAATACTTACATTTATCAACAAGGTTATTAACAAAGAAAAGCTTTATATCCGAGAAGTTTGAAATACTTTTCAACATAATTAACAGGACTTACTACTATTACTGCTAAATCTATAAATAATATAAGGAGATATAAAAAATGAAAGTTATTATCCTTAAACAGAATCTACTTGAAGCAATAAACATAGTACAAAAAGCCATTATGGCAAAAGCAACACTACCTATACTAGAAGGTATATTCCTAGAAGCTGATGAAAAGTTAAAGCTAATCGGTAATAATTTTGATCTGGCAATTGAGTATAATCTTGAAGCTGACATAATGGAAAAGGGTTCAATTGTAATAAATGCAAGAATGTTCGGAGATATTATAAGAAAACTTCCCGATGCGCCTGTTTCAATAGAGGTTTATGATAATAGTAAAGTAAAAATAGAATGTCTTAATTCATACTTTGAGATAAAAGGAATGGATTCATCATCGTACCCTCTACCTCCTGAATACAAAAATGATATTACATTTACTATAAGTCAGGCTTCTCTTAAAGAAATGATAAAGCAGACAATTTTTGCCGTTGGATCTGATGAGAACAGAAAGATTATGACAGGATCATTAATTGAAGTAGATAATAGTGAAATAAAATTAGTTGCATTAGACGGTTTTAGAATGGCTGTGAGTAATTCTATAATAAAAGAAGACATAAGTTTTAAAGTAGTAGTTCCTGGAAAGAATATGAATGAATTATTGAGGATACTTGAAACAAGTGAAGAGGATATAATAGTTTCGTTATCTGGTAATATAATTTCTTTTGTTTTTGAGAACTGTAGGATTTCTTCAAATGTTTTGGACGGAGAGTTCATGAATTATAAAAGTTATATTCCGACAAAATTCGAAACTGTTATAAATGTAAATACAAAAGATCTAATTGATAGTTTGGAAAGAGCGTCATTGATAACAAGTGACGATAAAAGATACCCGGTAAAATTCAGCATAAATGAAGAAGATATGCTTGTTTCATCTACAGCTGATGTGGGCATTTCGAAGGAACAAATTAAAATAGAAAACGAAGGTGCTGCACTACAGATTGGTTTTAACCCAAGATACTTTATTGATGCACTAAAAGCAATTACCGATGAGAATATAAAAATATCGTTTACTTCATCAATAGGACCATGTATTATCACTGCCATCGATCACGACAGATATCTTTATCTTATATTGCCGGTTAGAATAAGAAATAACTGAAAGGCGTAATTACATGATAGATATTTTAATAACTTCTGAATATATTAAGCTGGATCAGTTTTTAAAGTTAGCAAATATAATTGGCGCAGGAGGAGAAGCACGATTCTTTATTGATGAGAATAATATTTCAGTTAATGATGAGCCCGAAAACAGGCGTGGAAAAAAGCTTCGTAACGGCGATATAATTAAGGTTAACAATGAAAAATACAGAATTTTAAAAAATGGTGAAACAAAGTGACCATACAGGAAGTAGAGTTATTCCAATTTAGAAATTATAATAAACAGAGCCTGGCTTTCGGAGAAGGAATCAATATTTTGTACGGGCAAAATGCCCAGGGAAAAACAAATATATTGGAAGCACTGTATATATCATCAACCGGAAAATCTCATAGAACTAATAATTATCATGATTTGATACAAAACGGACAAATAGGGTTTGAAATAAAGCTTAGTGCAACAGTTAATAACAGAGAAAATTCTATCATTGTACGGTATTCAAAAGATAAAGGGAAAAGTGCCGAAATAAACGGAATAAGAAGAGAAAAGCTTTCTGATATATTAGGGACTCTGAATATGATATTTTTTTCTCCGGAGACTCTTGAGGTTGTTAAAGGTTCTCCTGCATGCAGAAGAAAATTTTTAGACATACTTTTATGCCAAACAAACAGAAAGTATCTTCATTTATTAAAAAGATATAATTCCCTTATTAAAAACAAATCTCTTGCACTAAAAAAAGGAAAACAAGAAAAAAGATTTGAGGAAATAATACCGATTTGGAATGAGCACATTTCCTCTTATGGCGGAAAAATTGTTTATTTAAGAATGAATGCCATAAAAAAACTAAACTTATATATGAAAAATGAAATACATAAAATAACCGATAACGCAGAAACTTCGGAGTTGGTTTATAAGACATTTTGCAATACTGATGAAGATAAAGACGAGGCATATTATGAAAGTGAACTTTTGAAAAGCTTAAGCGAAGGCATGCAAAAGGAAATGAGCATTTTACAATGTGTTTATGGGCCTCACAGAGACGATTTTGAAATATCGTTGAACGGTATGAATTCAAGACAATACTGTTCGCAAGGCCAGCAAAGAACCCTTGCACTATCACTTATATTGGCAGAGCTTTTTTTTATAGAAGAGGAAAAAGGAGAAAAACCTGTTCTATTGTTGGATGATGTTATGTCCGAGCTTGATTTAAAGCGGCAGGAATACTTGTTGAGAGGTTTATCTAATGTACAGACAATAATTACAACTACTGATGAAATCCCATATATAAGCTTAGAAGGTCGAAATGTAAAAAAGTTTTTTATAGAAAACGGAAGGGCAATACCAAAAGTTGAAAAAAAACAAAAAGTGGACTAAAATTGAAAGGTGATATTTGTGATCTTGCATATCGGAGAAGAAAAAGTAGTATTTATAAAAGACATTATTGCTGTTATGGATATAGAAAAAACCACTACATCCAATAATACAAGAGAGTTTTTAAAAAGTTGTGAAGAAAAGGGAATGGTTGTAACTATAGGTTCGGACATACCTAAATCATTTATTGTGACGATGCGGAACGGAAAACAGACGGTTTATTTATCTCCAATATCGTCAGCGACACTAAATAAAAGAATAATAAGAGAAACTGATGATATTAGGAGGAATACACAAAATGATCGAAAACAAAAATCATATTGAATATAATGATGAGCAGATTCAGGTTCTGGAAGGATTAGAAGCTGTCAGAAAAAGACCGGGAATGTATATAGGAAGCACATCATCAAGAGGATTACATCACCTTGTTAATGAAATTGTTGATAATAGTATTGACGAATCATTAGCCGGATGCTGTGACCAGGTACATGTTATTCTTAATAAGGATAACAGTGTAACTATCTATGATAATGGGCGCGGAATACCGACAGGTATGCATCCAAAATTGAAAATACCTACCATGCAGGTAGTTCATACAGTTCTTCACGCCGGAGGAAAATTTGGAGGAGAAGGCTATAAGGTTTCTGGCGGTTTACATGGTGTTGGAGCTTCGGTTGTTAATGCATTGTCTGAATGGATGGAAGTAGAAGTTGCTCGAGACGGTAAAATATACAAACAACGCTATGAAAGGGGTTTACCTGTTACCGGAGTTGAAATAATAGGTGAGTGCGATGAAGGTTTTACAGGTACAAAGACTACTTTTAAACCTGATGAAGAAATCTTCGAGGAAACAGTATATGATTTCGACCTTCTCGTTAAGCGTTTCAGAGAAATGGCTTTTCTTAATAAATTAATTACTATTACTATAATTGATGATAGACAAGAAGAAAAAAATGAAATCGTATTACACTATGAAGGCGGAATAAGCTCATATGTCCAATATATAAATAAAAACAAACAGGTTATACATCCCGATGTGATATATTTTGAGTCCATAAGAGATGGTGCAGAATTAGAAGTTGCTATGCAGTATACAGATTCATACAATGAAAATGTATACAGTTATGCAAATAATATTGCTACCACCGAAGGCGGTACACATATTACAGGGTTCAGAACCGCTATTACAAAAGTTGTAAATGATTATGCAAGAAAAACAAATCAGTTGAAAGAGAATGACAAAAATCTTGCAGGTGAGGATGTCAGAGAAGGCTTAACCGCTATAGTTTGTGTTAAACTTCATGACCCCCAATTTGAGGGCCAGACCAAAACTAAACTCGGAAACGCTGATATAAGATCATTTGCAGAAAGTGTTGTAACAGAAAAGCTTTCATATATTTTCGAAGAAAATCCTAAGGTAGCAAAGATTATTCTTGAAAAAACGTTATTATCTTTCAGAGCACGAGAGGCGGCCAGAAAAGCCCGCGAGTTAACTAAAAGAAAATCGGTTCTTGAAAATACATCATTACCCGGTAAGCTTGCAGATTGCTCTGATAAAGATCCTTCAAAATGTGAGATATTTATTGTTGAGGGCGATTCGGCAGGGGGCAGCGCCAAGCAGGGAAGAGATAGAAGGTTTCAAGCCATACTCCCTCTTTGGGGAAAAATGCTGAATGTCGAAAAAGCAAGAGAGGACAGGGTATACGGAAATGAAAAGCTCAGTCCTGTAATAACGGCTCTGGGTGCCGGTTTTGGCGACGAGCTAGATCTTTCTAGGTTACGTTATCATAAAGTTGTTATTATGGCCGATGCCGATGTAGATGGTTCACACATAAGAACATTGCTTTTGACTTTTTTCTATAGATATATGAAACCTTTGGTTGATAATGGCCATATATATATTGCTCAACCGCCTCTGTTCAAAGTGAAAAAAGGAAAAGAAGAGATATACGTATATAACGAGCGTGAACTTTCGAAGCTTATGAAGGAAAAGAATTGGACCAAAGAAGATAATAGTATTTCGATGCAGCGCTTTAAAGGCCTTGGAGAAATGAACTCCGAGCAGCTTTGGGAGACGACCATGAACCCTGAAACAAGGCAAATATTAAAGGTAGACGTTGAAGATCCGATATTAACAGATGAGATATTTACCGTGCTTATGGGTGAAAAAGTTGAACCTAGAAGAGAGTTTATACAAAAACACGCAAAATTTGTTCATAATCTAGATATCTAAGGATTGAGGTTAAAATGATATTTAGAAAAGCGATAGTTTCAGATATTGACATAGTAATGAGTATTCTTGGACAGGCGCAGGAATATTTACGTAATAAAGGGGTAGACCAATGGCAGGATAATTATCCTAACTTAGATATTATTAAGAGAGATATAGAAAAAAATATTGGGTATGTCTTAGAAAAGGATGGCAAAATTGTTGCAACTGTTGCAGTTTCCTTTAATGATGAGAAAACCTATGATAATATATATGACGGTAAATGGATTACCGAAAATAATTATGCAGTGGTACACAGAATAGCCGTTGAAAATAATTATAAGGGTCAAAGATTATCTGCTAAAATATTAGCTCATATTGTAGAAATGTGTTTAAATAAGAATATACACAGTATAAAAGTTGATACTCATAAGCAAAATGAATCCATGAGAAAAATGCTTAGCAATAATGGATTTAAATATTGCGGAATAATTTATCTGGAGAACCGAAGCGAAAGAGTCGCATATGAAAAGATAATATAGCGCAGTGGCTTGCAGCCAATCAGACTTCGTCTTCTTGGGCAAGCCTTGCATGGGTGCTACTACTGTTTCCTTACGTCGCTCTCGCTCCTTGTAAACAGTATAGCGACCTTCAAATGTTTCACGTGAAACATTTCTATTTATCAAAGTCTATCAGAACATCAAAGGATGATTCCCCGTTTGATTCATTAACTCCCTTTATGACAATTCTATTATTAATACTTGCTCTTTGAACTGAAAAAACATCCTTGTCTCTTAATTCTGATAAAAAGAAAACTTCATAACGTTTCATTTTATCCAGGTTTTCTTTTTCTTCACTATTTAATGCATCATAGGCAAATTCACCGTATCTGGTATTATTGACATGCCCTAAGCAATCAATATAGCTATTGTAGACTTTTCGTTTATCTATCTCGTTAAAAGGTATGTCCGTTTTAAAAGAAGGGTTTGCATCTATAGTGAATTCCTGAATAGGAACATCTACAAAAAAAGGCGTTTCTTTTTTTCTGAATACAGTTCTTGTTTCTAAGTCTAGGAGAACTGAAAATGTAGAACCATGAAATAAAAGAGTTCCTTCTTCGCCTTTAAAAACTAATTCACGGCGATAATAAGGACCTTTTTTTTGTGAATGCCATGTCTGAGCAAATAATTTATTGCATCCCTTAATTGGTTTTACAATCTCAAGGGATATTGAGATTAATACCCATGCCAACCCATATTTCATTGTAGTATCTACATTTAGATTTATTTTGTTTAAATGTCTTTCCGCAATAGTACCAAAAAGGTTTTGGTATGCATAAGGCTTTAAATATCCGTATTCGTTTAATTCTGAAACATCAGGTGTAATTTCATATATATAGTTTTTTTCGTTATCCATAATAACCTCATTACCTCGTAAATAATTTTATTTAATAAGTCTTTGCCGTATACTCAAGTATGTAAAAAAATTGGCATCCTGAGCGTCAGCGAAGGATCTATTTGCGTTAA
>CAYMLJ010000019.1:0-5207 GCA_964391395.1 uncultured Ruminiclostridium sp.
GGGAAGAACTGGTCCAACGGGAATTCGATGCTGTCAAAGATATCGCAAGGATTCTCATCGGTAGAAGCAATGCACTCCTTGTTGGGGTAGCAGAAATTAAAGGCGGGAATCAAAAGCTGAACAAGGCGTACAAGCTTTATGATTGAGAAAATACCAAGAGTTATAACAACTCTTCTCTGTGGTCCGAGTATGGCATTTACCTCGCTTCTTTCATCATCACATCCGCAATGGTGTTTATCATGCACTCTCTTAACACGGGTATTTAGAATTAAAGGTTCTGCAACCTCCACCTTGATAATAGGGAGGTTATCCTGTTCAATTAACCCACCACAACCGTCATTGCATCCTTCGCATACCATAGGCAAGGGATGGTTCAAGTCAACACTCTTAAAAATCTTGATTTTTCCTTCAGATCCAAAGAGAATTACTGTCTTTGAAAACCATATGAAGCCTACTTTTGGACTAGAATTAACGATATTTCCCGTAACGTCCTTGTAGCAGAATTCACATACTACACGAATCTTATAACGTACATTAACAGTAAAAAAGCCTCTTTTGAACGGAACATCCTCAAGATCTGCCAATACTGCCACAACTTCTGCATCTTTTGTTTTCACCTTGATTGCATTACTGATGAGATCCTGTACATTGTCTACAAAATCAACAACCGCATCCTCAATACAATCCTTTTCACGGCAATTGTCATATACCTTTTCTACATGAACGCATACGGCTTCCCGTAGTTTGCATATGTCTTCGCCGCATATAAGTCCTGGAACCACTTGTTCTTTACAGCCCATTTTTATCGGTCCTCCATTTCAGAATAATTGCCTTCACATTGTCATAATATGCCTTTTAGATGAATTGGTTACTGAGAGTAATATTAAGTTCAGGACATAAATATGAATTAAGTATGGAGACCTGTACCTCTAATCCTATTCTATTAAAAGGGGTTGTGCGATGTGCCCTCAAATGAAAATATAAGACATCTGTTAAAAAACAGTATGGGTATCACTACCTGTATCTGGTATAAAAACGGGCTATTTATGAGTTTGTTGGATAAAGAGAATAGATGGGGGCCCCCATTTTTATTATCGGATACTTCAACCTCTGATTTTTCAGCTCTGCTTGAAACAACCGATGTAATTAGTACCTGTTATGTAGATTATTCAGGCAGGCTTCTTTACATGAACTCCTGTGAAGAAAAAAAAGAACCGAAAGTTTTATTGGAGAGTCGTATTGAAGGCTATTCACCGTATAATGTTCGCCTTGTTGAAGCCGATGGATTCATTCATGCTTTTTATATTGTATCCCATAACCGCAAACAACTATTAACATACCAGAAAATCGGAGGCCCAGAAAGCATGATTCCCGAGGTCGAAGGTGTCATCATACGCGAGGGACAGAGCTATGCAGTATGCACAGACGATGTAAATATTCACCTATTCTTTCTCACAGATGTTCAAGGTATAAGCCTTTTAGTACATAGGAAGCTTTATGGCGGAAAAGCATCAAAGCCTATTACCACACCGTTTCCCTACAGTGCTTCGTTAAGGTTGCAATCAGTCATTGCTGATGACGGATTACTTTATATTTTAGCCTCCCCGGATGATGGCCAAGATGTTAGTGTCATATATAAATTCGATCCTATCCTAAATAAATTTTCTAAGGGGCTTGAGGTGTATAACAGCTCTTCCGGCCAAGGAAGCGACAGCCTTATTTTAGTCAATAATACTCCATATGTTGTGCGCTCATTGAAGTCGTCCTTTATACTTTCAAGAATCAGCCGAGATATGAAAAGCATAGCAGACGAAGCTCGAATTGATCTGGCTGGCCGTGATATCCCGCTAAAGTGCAAATACCAATCAAACTACAAAAAAGACAGAGTTTTTAAATGTGATCTTACTCCAATGCTCTTCGGAAACGGGCTCCATTTTCCTTTTGACTTGAAGACGCTCATATCACAGAAAGTCGAGAATGAAGCTGATGACAAAAAAGCCTTTAATGAACGCATTCAAGAGCTCGAGGGACGCATAGAATTTCTTGAAAATACTATACGAGAAATCCTCCGACCTTGACTTAGTTCTTGAAGCCTTTTCGACAGTATGTTAGCATATGAATAGGATTTATGTCTCATGACTATGATTTTAAGAGGGGACAGTATATGAGAGGCTTATTCTATTTTATTGCTATAATAATTTTTATGCTATTTGCAGCGTATCTTTTTATACTCATTTGTAACATTAGAAGTGTTAAATGGTCTAAAGGACATTCTCAGGAAGGTAAGTTCGCAGCAGCTAACGGTAAGAAAATATATTATCGAATTAAGGGTAAAGGCGGAGCAGTTGTTGTCATTATCAACTCTATCGGCAGCTCGCAGGCTGAATGGTGGCCTATTCAAAACGAGGTTGGCCAAAAATGTCGTGTGATAACAATTGACAGACCGGGATATGGATGGAGCACCTCTGAAAGCGATGATATATCAGTATCTGATTTTGCTGAAGAACTTAATATGATTCTAAAGTTTGAGAAAATTAGAAAGTCAATTTTTATTGTTGCCAACGGGACCGGAGTGGTTTATGCGAGGTATTATTGCGAAACACATCCCACCAAGGTATTAGGAGCATTATTTACCAACCCGCTTCCTTTACGCTATTCGGCTTGGATAGATGCGATTAATAGCATTGATGAATGCCCTAATATGATTGAATCAGCAAAAAAAATGCAGTATAAAGCATCTAAAGGCCTCTATCGATTATCGTCTCCATTTAAGGGATATCGATTGGATCTGCGTTACAAGCGATATATTATTGAGCATTATTCCAAAACAGAGAATTATGTTACCATGCAAAATGAATTATCTCAGCTGGATAAGATTATTGCTGAGGTAGAAGCGGCCGATAAGTTCCCTCCTATTCCACTCAGAGTTTTATATCCCGCAGGGGAATCACTCATACGTGATTGGGTGAGAAACGGCATTAACGAGTATTCGGCTCGTCAGCTCGGCAGAGCATACCAAGAGCTCTCGGCTGATGTAATGAGTCTTTCTCCTAATTCATCCTCTCTTGAAGTGGAAGGAGCCGGAGAGCATATCCATCTCGGTAAACCAAGCATTGTTATAAAAGAAATTAGAAGTATGATTTCAGAACAAAAAGTAAGCAAGAAGGCTTAAATAAAGTAAGGGCTGTTCTTTCGAACAGCCCGACCCAAAATGCCGTTTACCTATTCTTGACACCTGGCACTCGCCAGGTGGGTGTCCTATTGTACATTTCATATTTCCACCGCCGTTGCAAACGGCTTATACCGTTTGTCGGAATTATCTTGTGGCCTATACTACGTATACAAACAATCGGGCTCCCGTGTCAGATATAGCAGGTTCAAAATTAAGGCATCACGCACATTTCAGGAATGATTTCTTGGTTTTATTATAACATAAGTTCAGGCATAGCAATTTATTTGCTATGTGCCGACGTAGACGGCATGGCCTGCCAGCAGGCCAACCTGCTTAATGTTTCAATGTTCTCGGCACCCGTTCGAAATCTTTGATTTCGGTAACGGGTAAGGTTATTATAACACATTTTTAATAGCCGCTCAATATGAACTAATTATCAATTTCTGTTAATATTACCATACATAAATATGTTATTGTCGGGAAAACCAGATGGTTTGCGGTTATTGCATTTCGGTTAAATTCTTCCAATATCGTCTTGGTAAAAACTGCTTTTGAAGCCTAGGATTTCGCCTGTCTTCAATTGCGATGGTTTTAAAATAACTTTTCCATAACTCTTCAAATACTTTATCTTCACCATTGTCTATAGAAATTGAAATATCCTCTTTAACAAAGATGACCTGGTATGTATCATATAATGCAAAAACATTACGCTTAATATCATGGATAATCCAAGGCTGATCAGACATTCTTTGTTCAAAATGCTCTGCAATAATCATGGTAATATTGTTATCAGGCTCGATTTTCGAGTAATATAAGCCGTTATTAAGCTTCTTAAACCTCAGAATACCAAGAAATCTGTGAGCCTCGGCTCCTACTTTATATGCAAGGTCGTTAATCATAAGCACATCAGGATTTTGTAGGTAAGACAAAACCTTTCTTCCGATTTTTAGACCAATTTTTATGTATTTATACAAAGCTGTGCCTATTTCACAGTGTTCACTAAGCCATGCTTTATACATAATCTCCAAAGCTTCTTGAGACATTTTTTCTACTACGGCATTGTAAACCCTGCTCGATTTCTCATCATTTTTTTCAATTTCTCTTACCACCGAATCAAGTGATACTTGATAAAAATCCCGTGATACAATACTTTCAGGGATCTCCTTATTCTCATAAGCTTCAAATACCGCAGTAAGAATTCCCTCAAAGGAACCATCAGTAACATATATCATTAATATCCACCTAACCGAACATTGATATCTGCCCGCATATAGTTTTAGAATCTGTTTTCTCCGACAATATGGAATATAGATTATCTGAATCAATATCCACGCCGCCGTAATATACCCCTTTGCAGGTAATGAAGTATTGGGCACGCTTAAGTACAACACGCATTCTTTTCAAGTCTTCAAAGGACAGAGGGGCTACCTTCCTTGCCATTATAATACGCTGAGCCATTTTATAACCTATCCCCGGAACTCTGAGAAGAATATCGATAGGGGCACGATTAATTTCGACCGGAAATTTATCAAGATTCCTAAGTGCCCAATCACATTTTGGGTCAACTTTGGTATCAAAGCTTGAATGTTCTTCATCAAGAAGTTCTCCGGCATTAAAGCCGTAAAATCTTAACAGCCAATCAGCCTGATATATTCTGTGCTCTCTCAAAAGGGGCGGGCTGGTATTTATAGCAGGAAGATTAGTATCCACATTCACAGGCACATATGCCGAATAATATACTCTTTTAAGCTTGTAACGGTTATATAGCTCCTGAGTTAATCTAAGAATGGTTAAGTCGCTGTCCCGGCTGGCACCCACAATAAGCTGTGTGGTTTGCCCCGCAGGTACGAACATCTGCTTTTTTCTGTAGATTGTAAGCTCATTGGCTCCTTCAATCTGCTCACTAACAAAGGACATAGGCTTTATTATGGTCTGATGGTCCTTTTGCGGTGCCAAAAGTTTGAGACTTTGAATAGAGGGAAGCTCAATATTGATACTCATCCTGTCTGCCAGAAGTCCGGCTTGGTAAATAAGG
>CAYMLJ010000019.1:5307-8374 GCA_964391395.1 uncultured Ruminiclostridium sp.
ACCATATTAATATGAACATCTTCGGGGTGAACTTCGACACCCGGAATTGTTTTAAGCATTTCAGCCAGATAAATGGCTTGTTCTCTATCCTCAGATAATCTTTTTGTCATTTTTTCAAGAGCAATAATTCCAGCTTGTGCAACAACACCAACCTGTCTCATGCCCCCGCCCAAAATTTTACGCTTTCTTCTGGCTGCGTCAATAAAGCTTTTGGTTCCGGCCAGCATTGAACCGATAGGGGCGCATAAGCCTTTTGACAAACAAAACATGACCGAGTCAGCATGCTTGGCAATTTCGCTTGCATCCACCTTTAGATACGATGCTGCATTAAATATTCTAGCACCGTCTAAATGGACAGGGATGTTATTTTCTTTTGCAATACCGTATAGCTCTTCCATATAGGAAAGAGAATGAACAATACCGGTTGAATGAGCATTCTCGGTACAAATAACTCCGGTTTTGGGTTCATGAATATCTTCGGCGAACCGAATTGTCCTTTTAACTTTATCCAAATCAACCATACCATTTTTAGATGGAAGACACCTTAGATTACCGCCCGAAATTATGGCTACAGCACCGGCTTCATGTACAACAATATGGTTATCCTCCGGTATTATGACCTCGTCTCCGCGACTAATATGTGTAAAAACGGCCAGTTGATTGCCCATGGTACCCGTCGGTACAAATAATGCCGCTTCCTTGTTTAAAATCTGTGCCGCAATTTTCTCGAGATGGTTCGCAGTAGGGTCATCTCCATATACATCATCACCTACGTCGGCGTTTAGCATGGCTTTTCGCATTTCTTCAGTAGGCCAGGTTACAGTATCGCTTCTTAAGTCAATGTAATTCATCTCTTCCTCCTGATATGATGATTTTTACCAACCCTCATAATTTTCATATAATTCTGTCAGATTTTTATAAACCGGGGCTCCGGTGCCCTTAAGCCTTTCCTCGCTACAATGTCCGTTTGAAACCAAGCAGCAACGCATACCGCTTTCTTGTGCCACCTCAAAATCATGAATGGTATCGCCGATGAAAAGCATCTCTTGAGGTTCGCAACTCACCAAATCGACAAGCTTTTCTGCAAGAAGGGTCTTGCTATCGGCTCGATTATTATCCTGACCGAGAATATTAACAAAATAAGGTCCGAGTCCATAACCTTGGATTTGTTGTGCTAAAACTCTACTATCGGAAGCTGACACTATATGCTGCTTCAAGCCTTTATTTTTAAACAATTTCAATATCGCTTGAGCATCTTTATGGAGAGATATAATATGTGAATTATTTAAATAATTAGTAAGGTATTCATCGCAAATCTCTTGAAAGGTCTCTGTGCTAAAGTCGATGCCCGCTTCAATGTATACATTAATAACCGGGTACACAATTTTATCCCTATACAAATCAATTGATACCGAACCGAGATTTCTCTTTATGAACATATCATCAACAGCCTTGCAACTGGCATTTGCATCATTTAAAATGGTACCGTTCCAATCCCATACAATATGCTTTAAGCTCATTTTCATCTACCTTTCAGCTCTTTTTAGCATCTGTTATTGATAATACAGCTTCACAATTCAAATGTCAAAATATACGAATTGAATTAAAGACTTTTTAAATGATATCTGTTATAATACTATATGGTGATTTGAAAATAATTTAAATTTATATAAATCCGGAGATGGTAAATTTGATTGCTTATGACTCTATATTGGTCTGTGTCACTCGTCAAAAGGCTTGCGAAAGACTTATCAAAGCCGCTGCCGAACTAAAGAAAAAAGACGGGGAGCTTTATGTCATACATGTAACAAAGGAAAACTGGAATTTCGTAGATAATTCAAGAGATGGTGAGGCAATGGAATACCTTTTTTCTATGACAAAGTCCTATGGTGCAGACCTTACAATTCTCAACTCGGACAAAATACCCGAAACAATTGCCCAGTTTGCAGAGCATTACGGAATTGACCTTATTGTTCTTGGAGCGAGCCCGGATGGCTCTCAAAATGCTTTTCAATATAGGTTGGAAACTCTTTTAAGTGATACCGATACAAAGATTATGGCTATACCAAATGCCTGTGCATTATAACTAAATTAAGATGTCCCCCCGCCTCTATAGGCGGCGGGTTGTCACTTAATTTTTCAGTGAGAGTACAATCACACTGAAAACGTTGAATGACGGGCGAAGCCCTTATTGAATATCTTGTTTAACTGTTTAAAAGCGCGTATACATCGCGTTTGGATAGGCCTCTGTCCTTTGCGGTAAGCTTCATCGCATCCATTCGCTCATAGCCTTGTTCGATATAATACTTAACATGCTCCTCAAGAGTTAAGTTTGAAAGATCAGGTTTCGGGTTGTCCGAAGCCTTTTTTTGCGAACCCTCCACAACTATTACAAACTCTCCTCGCGGTTCATTAGTGGCGAAATGCGCTATGGCTTGGATGATTGTGCCTCTTACCGCTTCTTCATGAATTTTTGTAAGCTCTCTTAATATCCCACAACGCCTATCACCGAAAACCTCAAGGATATCCTCCAATGTTTTTCTTACTCGATGAGGGCCTTCATAGAATATTATGGTTCTTTCCTCATATTTTATTAATTCCAGAAATTTAACTCTTTCTTTATGCTTCTGAGGCAAAAACCCTTCGAAAGCAAATCTTCCCGTCGGAAGCCCTGATAATACCAATGCGGTTAATGATGCTGAGCACCCCGGCACAACAGTTACAGTTATTCCTTGCGAAACAGCAAGAGCTACTAGTTCTTCTCCCGGATCCGATATTCCTGGCATACCGGCATCACTTATCAGTGCAATATTCTGGCCATTTTTTAGTTTATTCACCAATTCTTCTGCTCTGGAGATACGGTTGTTATCGTGATAGCTTATTAAAGGCTTTTTAATCTCAAGATGATTAAGAAGCCGCAGTGAGTGCCTTGTATCTTCAGCTGCAATCAAATCCACCTCTGACAGTGTTCTTACTGCCCTATAAGTAATATCTTCAAGATTTCCTATCGGTGTTCCCACCAAGTACAGTGTACCGTAATTTTCAGCCATTTTATTCTCCTAGTTTA
>CAYMLJ010000019.1:8474-11036 GCA_964391395.1 uncultured Ruminiclostridium sp.
TTTATGTCTTGTCACATGGCACCCTATATTTACAGCAACAGGTAAACCTGCAATATGAGTCGGGTATATGTCTATATTTACACCTAGTGCTGTAATTCTTCCTCCTAGTCCTGCAGGACCGATTCCCAGATTGTTTATACATTCCAGCATCTCAGCCTCCAAATCTTTGTAGTAAGGGTCGGGGTTGCTTTCATCAATAGGGCGCATCAAAGCTCTCTTTGCCAATAGTGCGGCTTTATCCATACTTCCCCCAATGCCGACACCTACAATAATCGGAGGGCAAGGATTTGCCCCTGCTTGACTCACAGTATCTATAACAAATTTTTTAACCCCTTCTACTCCGTCAGAGGGTTTTAGCATTCTAATAGCACTCATATTCTCACTGCCAAAGCCTTTAGGGGCCACATGCAAGGTAATGCTATCACCATCAATTATATTATAATAAATCACCGCAGGGGTATTATCGCCTGTATTCTGTCTTCTTAACGGGTCTTCCACAACCGAATTTCTCAAATATCCCTTTTTATATCCCTGTCTTACACCTTGATTCAAAGCTTCTTCCAGATTTCCGCCGATTATCTGTACCTCCTGGCCTAATTCAACGAAGATAACAACCATACCTGTGTCCTGACAAATAGCCATCCTCTCGTCAGATGCTATGTCTGCGTTTTTTATCAAACTCTGCAATATGGAGCGTCCTGTCTCGGATTCCTCAGCTTTTTCACCTTTTTCTAGGGCTTCTCTTATGTCCCTGTTTAAAACAAGATTTGCCTCAATACATAAACTCTCTACGGCTTCTACTATTTTTGATACGTGTATGGTTCTCACCGTGACCCCTCCAAATTTTTATTCTATATCTATAACAAACTCACCATTCTCAAGATCAGCTTTAACAACTACATCGTTTAACGAATATTTATCTTTAATAGCCCCAATATTTGATTTTTTCTGCCCCACCAGCTTTGAAACAAGCTGCGGTTGCGTCCTAATAATAATCTTTTTATGATTCTCCAACTGCATCTCATCTAACAAATGGGTAATTTTTTTATATAAAATCCTTGACTCAACCAGCTCTCCAAAAGCAGGATGATAAGGGCCAGCCACTATTGAACCCTCTAATGTATCGGAATCCTGGAGTCCGATTCTCAAAACTGTAATGCCGGCATCCCTGTATAGGGGCAAAATATCAGTGCACCATTCAACGGCCTGCTCCAGACTAAGAGGTACAAATCGCCCGGTTAAATAGTATTCTTCAAGCATAGTACCTTTAATGACTAAAGTCGGGTATATTCTGACCATATCAGGCTTTAGTTCTATAACATCTTTGGCCGTTTTTAAGGCTTTTTCATAGTTATCGGCAGGAAGTCCCAGCATTGTTTGAATCCCCAATGTTATACCATAATCCCGTATCAATGAGCAGGCTGACACAACATCCTCGATGCTATGACCTCTTTGGCTTTGAAACAGTACTTCGGGATCAAGGCTCTGAACTCCAAGTTCAATTACTTTTACTTGGTAATTTTTAAGAATCTCCAATATATGTGGAGTTATTGTGTCAGGCCTGGTGGAAAGACGTATACCTGATGCTTTTCCGGACTTCAGATATGGCTGGGCTAGTTCAAGATATGTTATCATCTCTTGTTTCGGAATTCCGGTAAAGCTGCCCCCGAAAAATGCTATTTCTACATCGTCATTTTCATCTACAGTAGAAAAGCTCTCCTCAAGTATATTTTTAACTCGGATCGGAGACTGGAAAGAAATAGTACCACTTATTTTTTTTTGATCACAAAAAACACAAGCATGGGGGCATCCCATATGCGGTATGAAAACCGGTATATTAATATGACGAGCTCTGCTCATTAAAAGTCCTCCCTACCGTGCTTGCCCCATATCCTCCAGTGCCGCCTTCGCAGCCATTTGCTCCGCATCTTTTTTTGATTTTCCTACGCCCGTTCCTATGGCTTTACCATTGGCATACACAGACATCTTAAATGTTTTTGAATGATCCGGTCCTATAGACTCTATCAGCTTATATTGAATCGGGATATCTCCGGATTTCTGAAGCTCCTCCTGTAGCGCTGTTTTATAATCCATAAACAGCATGCCTTCAACAGCTTTATGATATATGTCGCCTAAAAGGTGCATAATAAAGCCCTCTGCCTCATCAATACCCCCGTCTAAATATATGCTTCCTATTATGGCTTCCATGGCATCAGATAGAATGGAGGGCCTTATTCTTCCGCCATTAGCCTCCTCACCTTTGCCAAGCATTATAAGCTCGCCTAATCCTATCTTTCTCGCGCACGCATCCAAGGATGTTTCGCATACAATAAGGGCTCGCAATTTACTCATTTCGCCTTCGCTAAATCGCTTTTCATTATTATAAAGCACAAGGCTCATAACAAAATCTAAAATAGCATCTCCCAAAAATTCGAGCCGCTCATTATTTTTAGCCGCAAAGTTATGGTGTTCATTTGAATAAGAGCTATGAACGAGCGCATTTACAGCATATTGCTTGTTTCGGTAAGTATAGCCTATCCTACTCTCTAAGGTTTCTACAAT
>CAYMLJ010000019.1:11136-18025 GCA_964391395.1 uncultured Ruminiclostridium sp.
GCCACTGCTTTATATAGCTCGGGAGGTACTGCTTGACCTATATCAACTGTATTGTACAGCGCCTGAGCAAGGGCCACGTTCTCCATAGTGTGTATTCTATTTTCTTTAGCCACTTCTTTAATGCGCTTAGCCATAAAATCCACACCCTTTGCCAAGACATATGGTGCGGCCATTTTATTAGGATCGTATTTGATTGCAACAGCATAATGAGTAGGGTTTGTGATAACCACATCAGCCTGGGGAACATCTTTAAGCATACGGCGCATGGAGATTTCCCTTTGTTTCTGCTTAATTCTAGATTTAATCTCCGGACTACCTTCCATTTGCTTATATTCTTCTTTTATTTCCTGCTTACTCATGCGAATATCCTTTTCATATTTCCGCCACTGAAAAAAATAGTCTGCCGCTGAAATTATCAGAAGAGTAAAACAAATTCTAATTGCTATACTAAGAGCCGTATCAACCAGATAAGCCGCAACAGATACAACAGAAAGATCCATAAGCTTCAACATATTAATAAATTCGTTTTGTATTGAACTCCATGCTACCCAGCCGACCAGAATTACCTTTACAATCGATTTAATCAGCTCAAACAAAGATCTGGATGAGAAGATTTTTTTCAGCCCATTTATAGGGTTCAGATTTGAAAATTTTGGTTTGATGGCTTCTACTGTAAATAGAAATCCAATTTGAACATAAGTAGATAATGCTCCCACTAAAATGGCTGTTATAAAAAACGGCGCAACCATTTTTACAATTTCAAAAGTGACAAAGGTGACTAACTTCATAATTTCATTGGGGTCTTGCAGATTATATTCGGAAGTTTGGGTCAAAAACATATTAAAAATGGTACTACAACCAACATAAATGTTTCTGCCGAATATTTTAAATGAAATAAACATTATCAATAGAATCAGGTTTGCAGGCAACTCTTTGCTCTGCATAACCTGACCTTTTTTTCTTAGATCCTGACGCTTTTTAGGTGTCGCTTTTTCTGTTTTATCTGAGGTATCAGCAAAGAGCTGAAGGTTAATGTTAATCATGAGCCTTTCGCCTGTCTCAATAATTTATAAATCTCTTGGTAGGTCCCTTGGATAATAATATTAACAATCCCTTTAAAAGCACCGATAGTAATAAAAATAATAGAAAGCCCGAGTATAATTTTTATTGGCATACCCAGCATGAACACATTTATTTGAGGCATGCTTTTAGAAATAATGCCCAGCGAAATGTCAGTTATTAAAATCGAAACGGTAATAGGAGCAGCTATCTTAAAACCCAATTCAAAAACACTGGTGAATAGCTTAAAAATTTGGCTTATAACAGCACCATCAAATACCGCTTCACCTATGGGAAGAATATTATAGCTGTCAACGATTGCTTGGATTAGAAGATGATGAGCATCGGTAACGAGCATCATTACAGTTGCGATTATAACATAGAAGTCAGCTGTAATAGGAATTTGGACATTTGTAATAGGATCAAACATAGAAACCATACCGAAACCTATACGCATATCAATTAATTGGCCTGCAATATAAATGCTTGAAAAAAGCATATATGAGATAAATCCCATCATGAGCCCTAATAGGAGCTCCTTGGCAATAAGGAATATATAAGCCGTCAGTGATACATATTGTGTAAGGTTGGGCATGGCTACCGAATTAGCAGTAATAACCGAAAAAACAAAGCAAAAACCTATCTTGAAATAATTTGGGATATTTCTTCGACCAAAAATAGGGGATAAGAAAAACATGCCTGTAATGCGAACCAATACAAGCAAAAAGATAGTCCATATATCCTGAAGCATATCAAAGGGTATTATGGTCATGGCTACCCCCTTGTATTAAAACCCTTCACATCCCTATAAAACGAAGCATATTTTCATACATTCTCAAGGTAAATTCCTTCATGGTTGTGAGCATCCATGAACCTAAGATAAGCATAGCAACTAACATAGCCAGTATCTTTGGAACAAAATGCAGGGATTGCTCTTGAATTTGGGTTGTTGCTTGAAATATGCTTACAGTCAGACCTACCAGCAAGCCAATCAAAAGAACCGGCGAACCAATCTTAATAACAGTTAGTATAGCATCTCTGGCTACGTCCAGCAGGTATTGCTCCAAATTTATCCCTCACTTCAACTAGCTATCGAGCAAATGATTTAATAATAGTTTCGGTTAAAAGATTCCACCCGTCTACTAGAAGGAACAGTAATATTTTAAATGGCATAGATATCATCACAGGGGGCAGCATCATCATACCCATAGACATCAGGGTACTGGCTACCACCATATCTAATACCAAAAAAGGTATGTATAGCATAAAACCCATACGGAATGCCGTATTCAGCTCGCTTATCATAAAAGCTGGTGTCACTACTGTCAGGGGCAAATCGGACAATTCCTCCACAGGCTCCACCTCGGCTATGCTGGCAAACAAAGCCAAGTCTTTATCCCTTGTATACTTTAGCATATTTGTTTTAATAATGTCCCCAGATGTATCAATAGCCTCTTCTATAGTAATCCGATTTTCGGTAAAAGGCACAAGAGCATTTTGGTTAATATCGTTCATCACAGGAGCCATTATAAAAAACGTTAAAAATAGAGCAAGCCCTACAACCACCTGATTAGGCGGTGTCTGTTGCGTGCCCATAGAATTTCTTAAAAAAGAAAGAACAATAATTATGCGGATAAATGAAGTCATCATTATGAGAATTGAGGGTAATACCGATAATACCGTTAGGAGTAATAGTAGCTTTATGCTCGAGCTGATTTCCTCCGGATCATCGGTAGAATTAATAGTGATCCCGTTTTCTGAAATGGAAATCCCCGGTGCGGCAAAGGCAACGGTGCTTAGCAAAGCAAAACATAGCAGAGTCAATATTAGACATATTACTACTTTTTTCTTTTGCATAGTATATTCCCTTTAGTGATTATTAGTATTAATTCTCTTTAGTCTCTTAATACTCCCCAGAATTCCTGTTTCTTCGGGTTCTTTTGCTTCCGCTCCTTGGTCAGAGTCCTTTTTTTTATCACTCAAACCGGAATAGGTTTCAAAGATTCTTCTAAAATCAAAAACATTCGCTGTTGTCGCTTCTTTTTCAACTGAATCCTCGGTTTGTATTTCAGCATCAATTTCCGAAACAAGCTCCAGCCCTTTTTTGCTCGAAAAAAAAAGAAAATACTTATTCCCTACAAGAATAAGATAAAGACATCGATCAAGACCCAAGGAAAGGGTTTCTACAATTCTCATGTTTTTGTTCTTGGTGCCGCCTGACATTCTTTTGCCAATAAATTTGGTAGTATAATAGCAAAGCAATAAAATTAGCCCAAACGCAAACAATAACCCAAGCATCTCAAAAAACATGGACGATCCCCCTTCTTTATAAGGACCAAACTAACCAACTACCTTTTTAACGGCTTCAAGAACACGCTCAGCTTGAAAAGGCTTTACAATAAAATCCCTAGCTCCGGCTTGGATGGACTCGATTACCATTGCCTGCTGGCCCATAGCCGAACACATAATTATTTTCGCGGCATCATTCAGCGCTTTAATCTGTTTTACAGCTTGAATACCATCCATTTCAGGCATTGTAATATCCATAATAACCAGGTCAGGATTTACTTCCTTGAATTTTTCAATTGCTATAATACCATTCTCGGCTTCACCAACCACAGCATAGCCGTTTTTTGAAAGGATGTCTTTGATCATCATACGCATAAACGCGGCATCATCAACGATCAGTATACTTGCCATAGGTCATATCCTCTCCCCGTAAAATTCAACATATTTAAAATATACCACTTTTAATCATTTATTATCAATTATAATTGATATTCCGACAAAATGAAAGTCTTTTCGTTATTAAAGTATTTAAAGTCGTTTCGAAGGATGAATTATGTCGGTTATCCTTACGCCAAAGCTCTCATCAATAACAACGACCTCGCCCTTGGCAATTGTTTTACCGTTAACCATTATGTCAACTGGTTCTCCGGCTAGTTTATCCAATTCTATAATAGAACCCTGCCCGAACTCAAGAATTTCTCTGATTTTCTTCGTGGTACGTCCCAGTTCAACAGCAATTTGCAATGGCACGTCCATAAGAAGACCCATGTTTTTACGTTCAGTTTCGGCTAGGCCGTCATCAAAAGTCTGAAAATGCATAGGTTGAACATTAACAGGTTGCTGTAATTCTTGTCTTGGCGGCATCTGATATTGGGGCATAGGTGGATAACCATACGGTCCATACGGATTTTGCTGCATTGGTGGCATCTGCTGAGGCGGTGCTTGATACTGGGGCATCTCAACATGAGGTTTAGCAGCTTGGCTTGGCGATGTGTGCACCGGTGGGGGTGTCGCTAAAGGTGTAGTAGGTTCTTCTTGATGCAATAGATTATGTGCCATTTCCTTTGCAAATGCAATGGGTAAAATCTGCATGATTTCACTGTCAATTAAGTCACCTACTTTAAGAGAAAAAAGAATAACAACAATATTTGAATCCCTATCTATCCGTATTTTCTTGTCATCTTCAGCAATACCTATCAAAGATGGTTCGGGTGGCGAGATATCAACGCGTTTTTCAAACATTGAGGACAATGATGTAGAAGATGATCCAACCATTTGATTCATTGCCTCACTAATAGCACTTAAATGCAAATCACTAAACTCCGCTTGAATATTACCAAAGCCGTCCCCGCCCATCATAAGGTCAGTAATAATCTTAGCGTCTTCTTCCTTTATGATTAAAAGATTATAACCCTTTAATCCCTCGGTATACTGAACCTTAACTGCAATATAAGGTTTGGTAAACTTTTTCGAAACCTCTTCCCAAGTTGTTTCTTCAACTCTGGGTGTGGTAATACTCACCTTTTGCCCTAAAAGTGCATAAAGCGTTGTCGCTGATGTTCCCATGCAAATATTGCCTATCTCCCCAAGGGCATCCTTATCTTCAGAAGTCAGCAATGCTGCCTTTGGTGCCTTTGGTTGAATGTCCGTATCAGTTGGTGGCGATTCTTCTTTCAAGTCAGTAATTTGAGGATCTTCTTCAAGACTTGTACCATTTAAAAGGGCATCCATTTCAGCTTGAGACAACATATCTCCCATATTAATATTCCTCCTCTCGAACTACATCAGTAACATTAACTGCCATTCTCTTATTTCGTGCTCCGGGTTTACCATAAAATTTCAACATATCTCCGACAATTACCTCTATCTTACCGTCAACGTCAGTATTAAGTGACAAAACATCTCCCGCCTGCAACATTAAAAAATCATGTACTGAGATGGTTGTCCTTCCTAAAATTGCAGAAAGAGGAATTTTGCTTTCTTCAATCTTTTGTTCGATAGCCCCTTTGCTTTCCTCAGTCGATCCATGTTCTATGAGAGAGAACCATAGTTTTGTCGAAAGTTTTCCCATAACAGGTTCAACTGTCATATGAGGTATGCAAAGATTTAATAATCCTTCCACTTCACCGATTCTTGCCGTAAATGTTACTAAAACAACCATTTCATTTGGTGACATAAGCTGAGCAAACTGAGCATTTGTTTCAATCCTGTCTAGACTGGGCCTAATTTCAGTAACGTTTTCCCATGGATCTCGCATCAAACCGAGCATTTGAGAAATTAGACGCATTAGAATTGCCAGTTCTATTTCTGTAAAACCCCTCATTTTATCCATTGTAAAGCCTTTGCCGCCTAATATTCTATCAATCAGAGAATACGCAATTGAGGGATTTATCTCTAATATTATTGAGCCGGGCAGAGGATTAAAATTAATAATACCCAGCACGGCCGGATTAGCTATTGAATTGGTGAACTCCGAGTATTGCATGGCCTGTACCGTCTGTACATCTACCTGTACCAAAGTTCTTAGATAACCTGAAAAAAAGTTGGTTAAAAGTCTTGCATAGTTCTCGTTAATAATCTGTATGGTGCGAAGATGATCCTTCGCGAATTTGCTCGGGCGCCGAAAGTCATGATTGCGTATCTTCTTTTCGGTGTTTTCCATACTAAACTCTTGAACATCAAGCTCACCTGTATTAAGCTGCTGTAACAGCCTGTCTATTTCATTTTGAGATAGTATATCGCCCACAAGTCCCCCCCCTGTTATTGTTTAATCCATTTATCAAAAACAATATCAATTACAATCGCATCTTCAGAGTCTGTTCTTACTATTTCATTAAAAGTAGTTTTTAAGGAAGTTCGAGCTTCCTCCATTGCATTTTCCTCACTGAGATCATCAAAGCTTTTACCCATGAAATATTTTATAGAAGCCTGCTTTAGCATACTTATATTCTTTTTAAGAAGCAATGTTCGTTCTTCAAGCAGCTTATTCTTTTTGCCTCCGTCATAAATAATGGAGATTGATGCCAAAAGAAAGCTGTTTGGATGGGTTTCTGTACTTTTAATATTAAATACCGCATCAGAACTTCCATCGCTGCTTGAGTATAATTGAAGCTCAGCTTGCTCCTCCTTGGGTACAACACGCTCTACTAACGGCTTTTGTGTTTCCTGGGAAGAAGGTTTCCCACTATTACTGTTAAATGCAGTAAATATGAAAATGACCATAACCGCCAGAGCCAATGTAAGTACGGCTATAATGGAGAGTAATATGGTATACAATGTCTTACCCTGCAAAATATGACACTCCTTTTAACGATAGATTCTATGTCATTTATCGTCATTTATTGATGAAGTATTAATCGTTCTGTTAAGTAAAAAATTTTTCTGCTTATAATCTATTACCCTATCTATGATTTCATCAACCTTTTCAGTTACAATATATTTTTTACCGTTGGTTAGGGTAATAACTGTATCGGGGGTTGATTCAACTGTTTCAATCCAATCTGCATTTAAAACAAACTGTGTATTATTTATACGCGTTACC
>CAYMLJ010000020.1:0-17837 GCA_964391395.1 uncultured Ruminiclostridium sp.
TATTATATCAAACTTGTCATAGGTTTGCAGAAATAATATAAAAAAATCGGTTTAGTACCCGCTGCCTGTGGATAAATGTAAGTAATAAGCCAGACAATAATGAAAAAAGATAGTATTATCTAATTACAGGGTATTTATCAATAAACAGATTCATTGAAGGAAGTGACTTAATGGCCGAAGGTTCAAAAAATAAAAATAATGTTGCTGAACAGCATGCTTGGTATCGCTTGGACAATGCGGCCTTAATATACCCTTCTATACAATCTGACCGCATAACCACGATGTTTCGAATTTCCATGACTCTTAAAGAAACAGTGGACCCAAAGATATTGCAGGCATCTTTGGAAGAAGTAATCAAGAAGTTTCCGTTTTATCGTGTGCGTTTAAAAAAAGGCTTCTTTTGGTATTACCTTGAGCATAACCCCAAGCTGCCCCGTGTGGAAAGGGATGTTCGCTATCCTCTTGGTAGGCTGCATCCGAATCTGGGCAAGCGTTTTTTATTTCGGATTCGATATTGGCAGTCCCGCATAGCGGTTGAATTTTGCCATGTGCTCACCGATGGAACCGGGGGAATTACATTTTTAAAAGCATTGGTTTATGATTATTTGAAGCGAAAAGGAAAAGATCCAGGTGAACCCGGTGATATTCCGGTAGAGTTTCTCTCTGGGGAAGAGGCAGAGGACGCCTATAATCGTTTTTACAAAAGCCCCTTGCCCCTTCCGGATAAAGGAAGAAAAGCCTTTCATTTAAAGGGAAAGTTGCTTTATCCGGGAGCTATTATGATTACTACGGGAATTGTACTGTTAGAGGACATTATAAGAGAGGCAAAAAAGTATAAGGTCTCATTAACGGCTTTTCTTGTGGCTGTTTACATCGATGCACTTCAAGAACTGCAAGACAGCCTCGTTGCGCGAAACCCCAAGAAACGCCCTGTAGCGTTGCAGGTACCGGTTAACATGAGGGGAATATATCCCAGTAAAACCTTAAGGAACTTTTCATTGTTTGTTATGCCCGAAATAGATCCGCGTCTCGGTAAATACGACTTTGAAGAAATCCTGCAAATAGTACGGGAAACACTTATTACCCAGACTAATGAAAAAGCAATAAGTAAATCACTTTCCAGAAATGTCGGAGGACAGCGCAATTGGATAATTAAAGTAATACCTCTGGTATTTAAGAAGCTGTTAATGCCGTTTCTATATACTCGCATGGGTGAAAACCTCTGTTCGGGAACCTTGTCAAATTTAGGTCTTGTAAAGCTCCCGGAAGAAATGGCGAATGAGGTTGAACGTATTGACTTTATTCTCGGGACAAATCCGATTAATAAAACAGGATGTGCCGTTTGCGGATTTAATGATAAGCTGGTAATAAATTTTGGTAGTAACACACGGGATAAAAGTGTGGAGCGTTTGTTCTTTACAAGGCTTATTAAGATGGGTATTCCTGTTAAGATAGAAGTAAATGAAGAAATAAAAAAGGAAAGATATAAAGCTTAGGAGGGACTGTTATGGCATATTGTGTTCGCTGCGGTGTTGAATTACACAAAGGGCTTAATGCTTGCCCACTTTGTGAAACCGAGGTAATTTTACCCGATGATCAGGACGCTGAGGAAGGAATAAACCTATTTTCGGAGCGTATACCACGAAATGTGCGTCCCAGAGTGAACCTAGTTCCCAGCAGGGCTTTCATTTTTCTTGCTACTTTTATACTTTTGGTACCCCTCCTTGTAACGCTAATTATAGATTTTACCGCCAACCGCACTATAACATGGTCGTTTTATCCTATTACATCCCTTGCGCTCTTGTGGATTCTTATAGCTTATCCTTCTTTACTAAAAGGGTACACGGCGTTTCAGGTTATCACAATGGATATATTGTCAATAGCTGTATTTTTGCTCTCTCTGGACCTTTATTCGGGATCATTTCCCGAATGGTCCCAATATCCTGCGCTAGCCCTGCTTCTACTATGGGTATATGTTGCAATACCTTTTCTGTTTACATGGAAGAAGATTTACCTGATAGTTAGTATCTGGTTTTTAGGAACGGCAGGTTTCTTGTTTGCCATGGACAAACTGACAGGGGGAAGAGATTGGTTTCTACCGCTGGGATTACCCATTTTAGTGCTTGTCGGCATAGCTTTAATAATTATTATGATGACGGCAAAAAAAGCAAAGGACAAGCCTCTTTTGACAATAGGAGTTTCTCTGATTACTGTATCCGGCCTTGTAATAGCAATCGATGCAGTCACTAATATGTTTGTAAAGGGGAAATTATTAATTGCATGGTCGTCCATTCTGGCTGCAGTTTTGATTCCGACGGCTATATTTCTGTTCATTGTAAATGGCAGCCCAGACCTTAAAGCATATCTGACTAAAAAATTTCACATATGAATTTTTATTCCTTTATGGGTTGATATGCATGGTTGTGCTTGTATTAATATACAAAATATATGTATAATATAAGAGAATAATTTGTTGGGTGAAATGCATTTGAAAAAAATTGGAATAGTTGTTGGAAAGAATAAGGATATCGATTATAAAGAAACGAGCCTAATAGCAGAAAAGCTATTGGAAAAGGGCTTAGAGGTAGTGGTTGCACCAGAGATTAAAGCCGGTCTTAATATTGATGCAACTGAATCAGACTCTGTTTATAAGGACTCTGATTTTATTATTTGTGTCGGTGGCGACGGCACCTTTTTAACGGCAGCCCGGGGAGCATTTCCTTATAAAAAACCTATACTGGGAGTTAACAAAGGAACTGTAGGTTTTCTGGCCGAGGTGGAAACCAGTGAAATTGGGATGGCTGTAGACAAAATATTTGCCGGCGAATATCATATTCAGCCGCGAATGGTACTTAATGTAGAAGTTATCCGAAATGGCAGGGGCGTTTACAAAAATATTGCAATAAATGATGCGGTTGTCTCCAGAATGGCGCTTTCCCGTATTATCAGGCTTAAGGTAATGATGGATGGTGAATTTGTAGATTCATATGCAAGTGATGGAGTTATTATATCAACGCCTACTGGTTCAACCGGATACTCGTTGTCGGCAGGCGGGCCGATTGTATCGCCTGATATGAGACTGATGCTTGTTTCACCTATTTGTCCTCATATCTTGTATTCTCGTTCTTTTGTAATAGCAGATACAAAGACCATTACTATCAGTATAGCAGGCAGTAAAGAGGTAGATGCCATACTTACCTTGGACGGTCAGGAGGGTTTTCCCATCGAGCCCTGGGATGTAGTTTCGGTTGGAGCATCGAAGGACAATGTCTATTTTGCCTCGGTTAAGCAAATGAATTTTTATGACGTATTAAGAGCGAAGATCCATAACACACATGAATAAATTCATAAGAAGATTTTATGGAGGGGAAACATGAAATATAACCGCCACGCCAAGATACTGGATATTATCGAGAATTATGAGATAGAAACCCAGGATGACTTGGCAGAAAGATTAAGGCAATCGGGGATGGATGTGACTCAGGCAACCATTTCCAGGGACATTAAGGAGCTCAGACTTGTTAAGGTTCTATCAACCAATGGAAGATACCGCTACTCGGCTATGAATTCTGATGCCGGAAATATGAATGACAGGTTACTGATAATTATCAAAGAGGCATATGTATCCTGTGACTATGCAAATAATATTCTTGTCATCAAAACTCTTCCGGGAATGGCTCAGGCTGTAGCCGCAACAATAGACTCTTTGGGATGGAATGATATTGTCGGCACTATTGCCGGCGATGATACCATTATGGTGGTATGCCGGGCTGAAAAAATAGCTGAAGACCTTATGGATAAACTAACTCGCATGGTGAGAGGAGTGTCTTAAAATAAGATGCTAATCCAACTTGAAGTTGAAAATGTAGCTATAATTGAAAAGATAGACATACCCATGCAAAAGGGGTTTACTGTACTTACCGGCGAAACCGGAGCGGGAAAATCTATTATTATTGACTCGCTGAATGCTCTTTTAGGATCACGGGTTTCGCGGGAACTTATTCGTTCCGGTGCCGAAAAGGCATTTGTTCAAGGGCTTTTTTCCTATACTTTAGATAATGATAACAAGTTTGATGTGCTTTTGGAGTCCATGGGTATTGAACCACAGGATGACAAAAGTATATTGATTTCCCGAACTTTTACCGAATCGGGTAAGAATGTTTGCCGTGTTAATGGTAAAATGATTACCGTCGGAATGCTTAAGGAAATCGGACAAAGGCTAGTTGATATACATGGTCAGCATGACAATCAATCTCTGTTGAGAGCAGAAATGCATATTGAGCTTTTGGACTCCTTTGCCGGTTGCGAACTTGCCGCAGAAAAGGTGGAATACCAAGCTTCACTTCGGGAACTGAATTCTTTAAAGGCAAAGCTTAGGGCTCTTGCCGGAGTGGATAAGGAGCGGGAGCGCACACTGGACATATTAAGATTCCAAATTGGTGAGATTGAAGCCGCGAGATTATATGTCGGTGAAGATATTGAGCTTGAGGGTAAGAGTAAAATTCTTGCTCATTCCGAAGATATTATTTCGGCATTCTCTAATGCCTATGAGTGGCTTCGCGGAGATGACGGGGAGGTTGATAGCGCCCTAGATAAAATAGGTTTTTCTTTAGAGGCTATCAAAAAGATTGAGGACCTTAACCCCAGCTATATGAGTATTAGCAATGCCCTTGAAGATGTTGACGAAAAGTTGGCTGATATTTCCCGTGAGATACGCACAATCAGAGATGGAACCGAATACGATCCGAAGCTCCATAAGAATATCGAGGAGCGCATAAGCTCGATCCAGAGCCTGAAACGTAAATACGGTGAAACTGTTGAGGAAATATTAAAATTTTTGAATGATGCTAAAGAACGGCTGGATGAGATTGAGCGGAGCGAAGAGCTGATTCTGAAAATGCGAAAAGAGATTGAAATGGCCGAAAAAAGCCTACATAAACGCTGCGAGATAATGAATAAATTGAGAAGAGAAGCTGCTAATAAATTGGAAGACGGGATTCTGAAAGAGCTTAAGGATCTTGAAATGCCTAAGACTCAATTTGAAGTCTCGATACTATCCTGCCCGGAGGAAGGCTTTACCGAAAATGGAACCGATAAGGTCGAGTTCTTATTCTCGCCCAATATGGGGGAACCCGTTAAGCCTTTGTCTAAAATAGTATCAGGCGGTGAAATGTCCAGGGTGATGCTGGCAATAAAGACCATTTTAGCTGATATTGATGCCATACCAACACTGGTATTTGATGAAATTGACACCGGCGTCAGTGGAAAAGCTGCATCAAAGCTTGGTGAAAAGCTAAAGACAGTGGCAAAAGGTCATCAGGTGATATGTATTACTCACCATGCTCAAATAGCCAGCCAGGCAAATACTCATTATCTTATTGAAAAAGAAGAAAAGAGCGGACGTACACTTACCATGGTGAAGCCGCTTGAAAAAATAGACAGAGAAAATGAGATTATAAGACTGCTAAGCGGTGAGCATGCTACCGAAGCCGCAAAAAAACTTGCCCGTGAACTATTAGTACAGGGATAGATCGGAGAGAAAAATGATAATTAAAAAGGCAGAGATTATGATATCAGCGGTGGAACCTGACCAATATCCGAATACGGGTTGGCCTGAAATTGCGTTGGCCGGACGATCCAATGTGGGAAAATCCTCACTTATTAATTCTCTTGTTAACAGAAAAGCACTTGCCAGAGTTGGGAATACTCCCGGAAAGACTCGGATTATAAATTTCTATAATATTAATGATAACCTATCCTTGGTGGATTTACCCGGTTATGGGTATGCAAAGGTATCCAGAGAAGAAAAACAATCCTGGGGGAAACTTGCCGAAACCTATTTAAACACAAGAAAGAACCTGAATATGATATTGCTTTTGGTGGATATTCGGCATGATCCGACCCCCGATGATGTAGTTATGCTGAATTATATAAAAGAGTCGGGCAGAGAATATGCCGTTATTGCGACAAAAACTGATAAAATTAACAGGTCCGAATATAAGAAGCATATGAACAGAATAAGAACTGTATTAAAATTGGATCAAGAATGCGAAATTATTGCTTTTTCGTCCCTTAAGCGAATGGGGATAGAGGAAGTGTGGTCTAAAATTGAGACAATATTGGAGTGAAACATATATGGTTGCAGAAATACTTGCAGTAGGTACAGAACTATTAATGGGACAAATAGTAAACACCAACGCCCAATATCTTACAAAAAGACTTAATGATGTGGGTGTAAACGTATATTATCATAGTGTAGTCGGAGACAATCCCGTCCGCCTCAAAGAAAGCTTACGATTGGCATTAAGCCGTGCAGATGTGGTAATTACAACCGGAGGACTTGGTCCTACAAAGGATGACATCACCAAAGAAACCGTAGCCGAAATTTTGGGCATGAAGCTTGTTCGGCACGAAGAAACCTATCAGAATATCAGATGCTTTTTTGAAAGAGTAAACCGTAAGATGATGGATAATAACTCTAAGCAAGCTGATATTCCTGACGGCTGTACCATAATCACCAATAACAACGGCACAGCTCCGGGATGCCTAATTGAAAAAGACGGGAAGACAATAATATTGTTTCCTGGACCCCCCAAAGAGATGATTCCGATGTTTGAGGAAACCATTTATCCCTATTTTGAGAAAAAAACAGGGCAGGTTATCGGCTCTAGAATGCTAAAGGTTTTCGGACTCGGTGAATCCGAGATGGAAATGAAAATACTGGATTTAATTGAAGCCCAGTCAAATCCCACCATTGCGCCCTATGTTAATATGGGAGAGGTAGTAATCAGAGTCACCGCGAGAAGTAAAGATCATGAAGAAGCTATGCAAATGATTGAGCCGGTTATTGAAAAGATAAAAGAGCGGCTGGGCTTCAGTCTTTTTGCATTTGACGGTGAAACTCTTGAGCAAACTGTAGCTAAGCTTTTAATCGATCAGAATATCAGTATTTCCACTGTCGAATCCTGTACAGGCGGAATGCTGGCATCAAAATTGGTAAATGTTCCGGGAATATCAAAGGTCTTTGAAAATGGATTCATCACTTACTCCAATCAATCTAAAATTGATGTTTTAGGTGTTGCCCCTGATACTATAAACAAATATGGGGCTGTGAGCAAAGAAACGGCCATAGAAATGGTTAAGAATTTGGTTAAAAAGACAGGTACCCGTGCAGGGGTTTCTATTACAGGTATAGCCGGGCCCGATGGCGGAACACCGGAAAAGCCTGCGGGAAGCGTCTATATTGGCATTTTCCTGGATGGTGAGGTTGAATCAATTGAGTTAAAGCTGAACGGGGACAGGGAGAGAGTCCGACATATGGCGTGCTTAAATGCGCTGAACATGCTAAGAAAGAAAATCCTTTGTTTATAGAAGTGCCAAGTAAGAAATTTGTCATTCTGAATGACGCGAAGCGGAATGAAGAATCTTTATGTTAACCAAGAAGACTTTTCGCTTCGCTCAGAGTGACAAGTCGCTCAGAAAGACTAATGTAAATATGAATGTACTTACGGGAGATTAAAATGGAAAGTATCCAAGAGCCGTCAAGAAAGCTGACCGGTGTGGCAACTATGGTAATGTTCGCTACATTGCTAAGCCGCATAACCGGTTTTTTAAGAAGTGTTCTTATAACTACACAAATGAAGCCCATGGGGTATTCCGACGAATTTATACTGGCATTCACCTTGCCGGATCTGGTTTATGATCTTTTAGCCGGAGGCGCAATAGCAGCAGCTTTTATTCCTATACTTTCCACATATCTGACAAAGGGTAAAGAAAGAACAGGCTGGAAGGCCATTAGTACCTTTATGAATTTGTCGGTTATATTTATGGTTGTGCTGGAAATAGTTTTTTTTGTTTTTACCGATAGTTTTCTTGGCATTCTTGCTTCCGGATATAGAGAAGGAGCATCGGGGGATAAGGATTTATTAATTAAATTGACCAGAATACTCCTATTAAATGCTCCGTTTATGATGATGGCCGGCCAGATGAACGGTATTCTAAATTCATATAAGAGGTTTGCCGTAGCCGCATTCGGGCCGGTAATATATAATATTTGCACCATTGTCAGTATTGCTGCTTTTGGTGCAAAGAGTGCCGAATTAACAGCCTGGGGCGTTGTAGTAGGAGGCGCTGTGTTCTTTGTTATACAGTTCTCCGGTGCATTCAGACATTTTGTTTATTACCGGCCAAAACTTTTCCTGAAAAGTGAGGCCTTCAGTAAGCTTATGCATCAGGCTATTCCTTCTCTTATATCATCAACTATTATTGAGGTAAATGTTATTATATCCAGAAGCTATGCAACATTTTATGAATCGGGCATGGTAACTCTTCTGACTAACGCAAACCGTACATGGCAGCTACCCTTGGGTATCTTTGCACAGAGTATTGGGATCGCGCTTCTTCCTACATTGTCGGAACAATATGCCAATGAGAAACCTGATGAGTTTAAGAGGGTTCTCTATAATGGTCTAAAGACTGTTTTTCTTCTGTCACTGGTAACATCTGCTGTGATGATGATTTTAAGTGATGACATTATGAGGGTGCTGTTTAAATGGGGAGCTTCAGGCTCTGAGTATGATGTTTTCTATGGTGGACTCTGCCTTTTGGGATATTCGGCAACTCTAGTTTTTTCTTCGACCATAGCCATGATGACTCGTGCTTTCTATTCCATTCATGACAGTAAGACTCCGCTGTATGGCGGGGTATTCGGGATAGTGGTATTGTACTTGTTAAACGCTATTTTTACCAAATATACAAGCATAGGGATTGCAGGGACCGCTCTAGCATATTCGGTCAGTGCATTTTTTATTATGATGATTTATCTTCTGACATTCAGAAAAAAGACCGGTATAGATATAATAACCGATAACTTTGGTTATATCGTAAAAGCTATGGTGGCAGCTATTCCGTCCGGGCTCATCACCTTAGGGCTTAAACTTTTGGTTCGACCCGATGTGGATTCAAAGCTAAGCCAAATACTGGCCTTTTGTGTCCCCGCAGCCGCCGGTATCGGACTCTATTGGCTTATTCTATTAAAATTGAAAACCCCTGAGATAACATATATTAATAATTTGGTATTATCTCGATTAAAGCTTGGAAAGAAACAACAGCATACACGCCGATAGATTTTTGAAAAATTTCTATAATATAACAAAAATAATGCTTGACAGACCAGACTCTTTATCATATAATAAGAACAAATGTTCGGTAAAGGAGGGCTAGCCGCTAGGCGTATTATGGAAGAAAAGAAAAAAGCATTGGAATTGGTCATGGGTCAGATAGAAAAACAGTTTGGTAAGGGTGCTGTAATGAAACTTGGTGAGGTGCCCCATGTTAATGTTGATGCAATACCCACCGGAGCTCTCACACTTGATATTGCATTAGGCGTAGGCGGCTTACCCCGCGGTAGAATTATAGAGATTTTTGGGCCTGAATCGTCAGGTAAAACAACGGTTGCCCTTCATATTGTTGCCGAAGCTCAGAAAGCCGGAGGCGAAGCAGCATTTATTGATGCCGAACACGCTTTGGATCCGATTTATGCAAAGAAGCTGGGTGTGGATATTGACAATCTGATAGTATCTCAGCCCGACACGGGAGAGCAAGCACTTGAAATCACAGAGGCTCTTGTAAGAAGCGGTGCCATTGATGTTATCGTTGTTGACTCTGTGGCAGCCCTTGTTCCGAAAGCTGAGATAGACGGCGAGATGGGAGATTCTCATATGGCGCTTCAGGCTAGGTTGATGTCCCAAGCCATGAGGAAGCTGTCAGGTGTTGTCAGTAAATCAAAAACCATTGCGATTTTTATTAATCAATTACGTGAAAAAGTTGGAGTTATGTTTGGAAATCCCGAGGTAACCCCCGGAGGTCGTGCTTTGAAGTTCTATTCCTCTATACGCTTGGATGTAAGGCGTACTGAAACTCTCAAGGAAGGAAGCGAACCGGTTGGTAACAGAACCAAGGTAAAGGTTGTTAAAAATAAAGTGGCTCCTCCCTTTAAGGAAGCAGAATTCGATATTATTTACGGGCAGGGAATATCACGTGAAGGCTGTATTCTTGACATAGGCGTTACTCTTGATATTATAAAAAAGAGCGGTTCATGGTTCTCTTATGGAGATCAGAGAATTGGGCAGGGACGTGAAAATGTTAAGAAATACTTAAAGGAAAACTTAGAGGTTTCAAAGGAGATAGAGGAAAAGGTTAAAGCCGAATATGATAAAGCTTTCCTAAGTAGCATTGAAGCCCATACGGTAGAAGAGTAAATTAAATCTTTATATGAGAGCCTTTCAAAGAGATTATCTTTTTGAAGGGCTTTTTATGACGACTTTAACACATCTAATCTATTTTGCCGATTCAAAGTAAAAAATACTTTGGGGCAACCATATGGTATAATTGGTATAATTATATAAAATCAATATAAAGGGTGAATGCGTATGACCATAACGACAGTAGAAAAAAGCAGAGATAAAGGCATGGTAAGAGTTTTTATAGACGATAATTACTCTTTTTCAATTCCAGAACAGGATTATATAAGCAATAAGCTATACGAAGGGACTACAATCAGCGAGGAGCAGTTATCTGTTATTCGTGACAAAGTATTGGTTCATGCGGCTAGAGAAAGAGCGGTCAGATATTTAACCTACAGAGACAGAAGTGAAAGCGAAATCCTCACAAAGCTAATAGACGCAGGCTTTGATGCAAACGTAGCGCAAAATGCAGTCAATGAGCTTAGAACAATAGGATATTTGGATGATACGCGATATGCTATGAAATACTTATCTGAGCGCATAAGAACAAAAGCATTGTCAAAAAAATCTCTAGGATTTGAGCTAAAAAATAAAGGCATAGATAAAGAGATAATTGAAAAAGCATTATCTGAATTTGAAATAGATGATTATGAAGTGGCTTTGAGAGAGGGAAAAAGGAAGTTTGGGAAGTATAGTTTAGATGATAATAAGATAGAGCAGAAGGCATACCGTTTCCTTTTACATAGGGGATTTTCATATGAAATTGTGAATAAAGTTATCAAGGAAATGAAGAAAGAATAATACGAATAAATAGTAATAAATAGAATAAATAATAGTTGACACCTCCGGTACAAAATAATAATATAAATGTATAAAATTGTAATCATTATTTATTTTTCGGAGGTCAGTTATGTGGAATAGAGTTAAGTGTTTCTTGAAGAGTAAAAGAGGTATAAATACCGTGGAGGTTGTAATACTTCTTGCTATTATGGTAGGCTTGGCAATAATATTCAGAGAACAAATCGGTAAGTTCGCAAATGGTATAATGGACGCTCTGTTTGATAACACAAAAGTTAACTGGACCGATATGTCAGGTACAAAACCATAATATAGCATGTAATGATACTTCAAACAGCACCGTAGATGAAATGACGGTGCTGTTTTTTTAGAATCATTAAATAGTCAAAACAGATTCCGATATAAAAAATCTTAGTATTGCATACACTAGAAAAATATAATATACTATTAACTGACCATATTACTAGGTACTAATTAATTGGAGAGATTATTTTGAGCAGAGATTCCAGTGCTAAGAAAAAAAGACAAAAAAAGCTTACCGACATGCTCAGGGAGGACCCTTTTCTTACAGATGAGGAGCTTGCAGAACAGCTGGAAGTTAGTGTTCCTACTGTCAGGCTGGATAGGCTTGAGATGGGTGTTCCGGAGTTAAGACAACGCATTCGTGAAATGGCTTCTAAAAATTATGATAAGCTTCGAACCCTTAATGCTGAGGAAGTCATAGGCGAAATTGTTGAACTTAATTTAGGCGAAAACGCTATTTCTGTTCTGGATACCACTGATCAAATGGTCTTTTCGCAATCAAAAATAGTTCGAGGACATTATATCTATTCTATGGCTGAATCAATTGCAATAGCTGTTATAGATGCAGATGTAGCTTTGGTCGGAATAGCGAATGTCAAATACAAACAGCCCGTTTATGCGGGAAACAAACTAGTTGCAAGGGTAACTATTAAGGAAAAACGCCCCCACGGAAGATATATCGTATGGGTGATGATATATAATAAGCAAGTTGAGGTGTTCAGGGGGAAGTTTTTGTTAGTGGAAGTGAAGAAGAATTAATAGGAGCCGCACGTATAAGAGGAATCCAAAAAATATCAATACAAATTAGCTGATTTTATTCATTAAGGAGCTGAGCTGTTGAGGATTATAGTTGATGCAATGGGAGGAGATAACGCTCCTCATGAAATAGTTAAAGGTTGCCTTGAGGCATTGGAAACAGAAGGTTTTGAAATTGAACTTTTGGGAGACCGAGCCAAAATAGAAAAGTGCTTGGGTTCCGAAAATTTAAATAACAGCAGAATAATTATTACTGAAACATTTGATGAGATAACCAATTCTGATAAACCTACAGAAGCAGTCAGAAAAAAGCGGAACTCTTCTATAGTTGTAGGTATGAAAAAAATAAAAGATCAACAAGCCCAAGCCTTTATTTCTGCGGGAAGTACAGGGGCTCTGCTGGCAGGGTCGCTACTGATTGCTGGTAGAATGAAGGGAGTTGTGCGACCTGCTTTAGCCCCTATTGTTCCGTCAATTAAGGGTCAGACAATGATTATTGACGCAGGAATGAATGCACAGATTAAAACGGTTAATTATGTGCAATTTGCCATTATGGGAACAGAGTATATGAGAAACATGTTCGGAATTAAGGAGCCAAGGGTAGGCTTGGTCAACGTAGGAACTGAAGAGGGAAAGGGTAACGAGACACTTAAGCAGGCCTTTGAAGGTCTACAAAAAGCCAACATTAATTTTATCGGAAACGTTGAAGGCCGTGACATCACTGACGGTAAGGTAGATATAGCCGTATGTGACGGATTTACAGGGAATGCTATGCTTAAGATCATGGAGGGCACCGGCAAGTATTTCATGGACTACTTAAAAAAGATGTACTCAAGGAGTTTAACGGGAAGAATAAGTTATCTCTTAGTCAAGCATGAGCTTAAAAAGCTGAAAAAGGAAATTGACCCTGAAGAATTGGGCGGTACACCAATACTGGGTATTAACGGTATGATATATAAATGTCATGGAAATTCTAATTCGAAAGCCATTAAGAACACAATATTGAAGGCTTGTAGTTCTGCTTGTACAATAGTTTTAGAAAAAATGAAAAATATTTTTGCGTGCATGGAAGCCGGAGGACTATATGATGAAGCCTTATAACGAGAATAAAAATTTCCCCCACCTCTTAGGTGGCGGGCAGGGACTATTATCTCAGGCGGGGGATACGCCCCCGCCCCGAGTTTCAATGACACGGGACCCGTTCGAAATCTCTGATTTCGGTAACGGGCGATGTCATTATAGAGCGGGAATAATAGGAACAGGTAGTGTTCTGCCTGATAAGAAACTTACCAACAGCCAACTTGAGAGTATTGTTGAAACTAGCGACGAATGGATAGTTAAAAGAACCGGTATCCGAGAAAGACACGTCTTAGAGGATAATGTTCCGCTTGCAAAGATTGCTGCCGAAGCATCAGTTAAGGCAATAAAAGATGCCGGATTGAACCCCATCGATATTGAATTAATTATTGCGTCAACATGTACACCTGACTACCTTACTCCATCTCTTTCATGCATGGTGCAAGGGGAAATTGGGGCAAAGAACGCAGCAGCATTAGATGTTAATGCGGCCTGCACCGGCTTTATTTATGCATTACAGACCGGGAGGCAGTTTATTGAAAATGGCACCTATAAGAATGTACTGATAGTATCAGCCGAGTCTTTGAGCAGAGTAACCGATTTTGCAGATAGAAAGACTTGTGTACTTTTTGGGGACGGCGCCGGTGCAGTAGTATTAAGTCAAGTTGATGGAGGTACTGGAGTTGAATCAGCTTGTCTAGGAGCAGTTGGAGAAGGCGGTGAAGTGCTTACCTTACCGTTTTTGTATGCTTCCGATACCGATATCGAGAAACGAAATGAAGGTAAAAAACAAGTTATATGGATGGATGGCAGCGAAGTATTTACTTTTGCAGCCAGAATAATGTCTGAAGCTACTAATAATGTGCTAAATAATGCCGGTACTGAAATAGAACAAATAAAGTATATATTCCCACATCAGGCCAATATGAGAATACTGCAGAATGCAGCTAAAAGGCTTGATGTTTCTATGGATAAAATCTACAGCAATTTGGAATACACTGGAAACATATCCAGTGCGAGCATCCCTGTATGTCTTGATGAGGCTTCGAAGAAAGGGTTGCTTAAAAAGGGCGACAAAATAATTATGGTGGCTTTTGGCGGCGGACTGACCTATGGCTCGGCTCTGTTGACCTGGTCAAAATAAGTGTAGCGATTCTGAATGGACATTTTCTGTCGGAATTGTCATTCTGAGCGGGGCTTGTCATTCTGAGCGAAGCGAAGAATCTGTACGGTATTTGGCAAAGATCCTTCGCTTCGCTCAGGATGACAGATAACTAACCATACTTTATATAGCTTGATAGTTTGGAGGAATATATGGGTGAAATTGCTTTTGTGTTTCCGGGCCAAGGTGCTCAATATGTAGGTATGGCTAAGGAAATTTCCGAGTTTTCGGAAGCAGCCGGACGTATTTTGGATGATGCAACTGATGCCTTAGGCTTTGATATAAGAAATATGATTTTTGAGGGCGATGATGAAACACTTAAAATAACTGAAAACACTCAGCCTGCTATACTGGCTGCAAGTGTTGCCTGTGCTCAGCCCCTTATCGAAGCGGGTATAAGAGCAGATTTTACCGGAGGGTTAAGCCTGGGCGAATATGCATCACATGTAATATCGGGCTCCATAGCATTTACAGATGCCATAAAGATTGTTAGGAAGCGTGGGAAATATATGCAGGAAGCCGTGCCTTTGGGCGAGGGTTCCATGGCGGCTATTTTAGGCCTTTCCCGTGAAGATGTATTGGAGACATGTAAAATAGCATCTAATACAGGAATTGTTTCACCGTCGAACTTTAATTGTCCCGGCCAGATAGTCATCGCTGGTGAGGTATCAGCCGTTAATGAGGCAATAAGAATAGCAACTGAGAAAGGCGCTAAAAGAGCCATGCTGTTGAATGTCAGTGCTCCTTTTCATTGCAGCTTATTAAAGCCTGCCGGAGAAAAGCTTTCCAAGGAGCTTGAGGATATAGCTGTAAAACCTATGAATATTCCGGTTGTAACTAATGTGACAGGTAAAGTAATAGACTCCGAGACTGATATAAAGAATCTTCTTGTTAAGCAAGTAAGTACATCGGTGCTATGGGAAGATTGTGTCAGAACGCTTATAGAAAATGGTAGTGACACATTTATTGAAATAGGACCGGGTAAAGTTTTAAGCGGCTTTATTAAGAAGATAGATAAAGATGTCCGTATCTTAAATGTTGAAGACAAAGCTTCTTTAGACAATACAATTGCTGTTTTAAAAGGATAGAAGCGCAAAAGCTAATAAATTCCAAAGAAAGGTATGACCAAAGCAATGAATTTTCAAGGAAAGACCGTAATAGTAACCGGATCAACACGTGGTATAGGCAATGTTATTGCCGTACAATTCGCATCGCTGGGGGCCAATGTAATGCTTTCAGGGACAAGTGACAGCGTACATACTGTTGCTGACAGTCTTAAGGAAAAGGGTTTTTCGGTTGCCGGATATTCTGGGGATTTAAGCACTCCGGTTGCGGCACAGGGTCTTATAGAAAAAACTCTTGAAACCTTTGGCAGTTTAGATATATTGGTAAATAACGCAGGGGTTACATGTGACAAGCTATTGATACGTATGGAGGAAGAGGACTGGGATAAGGTAATTAATGCAAATCTCAAAAGTGCTTATCTCTGTACAAAAGCAGCTGTTCGCATAATGATGAAAAAAAGAAGCGGCAGTATTATTAACATTTCTTCTATTGTAGGTCTTATGGGAAATGCAGGACAGGCTAATTACGCAGCATCAAAGGCAGGATTGATTGGTTTTACCAAGTCTGTGGCCAGAGAGTTTGCGGCACGCGGAATAACCTGTAATGCTATTGCACCTGGTTTTATAGAGACCCAGATGACGGACTCACTTTCTGCAGAATTGAAGGAGAGTTACCTTAAGAGCATACCTCTCGGAAGATATGGGACATCTTCCGAAGTTGCTGACTTGGTAGTTTTTCTTTCTTCCGGCAATGCTCAGTATATTACAGGACAGGTAATAAATATTGACGGTGGGTTATATATGTAATATTATTTCAAGTGTACGCAATAATATTGATAAGTTCGTATTAATAATCCTGTCTGGAAGGGGGTGAATGGTATGGTATTTGAGAAGGTTAAGGATATCATCGTGGAACAATTAGGTGTTGATGAAGAAGAGATTAAAATGGAAGCTTCTTTTATTGATGATCTTGGTGCCGATTCTCTCGATATAGTTGAGCTTATTATGGCTCTTGAGGAAGAATTTGAATTGGAAATACCAGACAAGGAAGCAGAAAAGATTACAACTGTTGGTGATGCCGTTGATTACATCAAGGCCCATCAATAAAATTATTTTTTATTTTATTATAGAAAGTCCCAACAATTTATTGTAGGGGCTTTTTATATTCTATTTTAATGCTCAACGAAGATAATTATTTTATCTATTTAATATAGTATCTTGTACTTATCAGGAGGCCAAAATGATGAAAAGAAGAGTAGTAGTAACAGGTTTTGGCGTTGTTCATGCCCTCGGGACCGACGTGAAGACCTTCTGGAATGAAATTAAAGAAGGGAAAAGCGGAATAAAGACCGTAACCAAATTTGACACAACCGATTTTTCAACTAAGGTGGGTGCTCAAATTGATAATTTTGATGTGTCTCTATATATTGATAAAAAAGAAGCAAAACGAATGGATCTCTTTACCCAATACGCGATAGCAGCATCACAAGAGGCGGTTTCCATGTCCGGATTGGACTTTTCTGCAATGGATACATACCGCGCAGGAGTAATAATCGGCTCGGGAGTAGGCGGGATGGAGACTTTGCAAAACAATTGCCAGACTTTGTTTGAAAAAGGTCCTAAAAGGGTCAGCCCATTTTTTGTGCCCATGATGATTGCTAATATGGCTTCGGGTCAGGTTGCCATAAAATATGGATTAAAAGGACATAATGCTTGTGTAGTCACAGCCTGTGCCAGCGCCAATCATTCTATCGGGGATGCTATGCGGGTAATACAAAACGGATATGCCGATGCAATGATAACGGGTGGTTCCGAGGCCGCCATTACCCCATTGGCCTATGCCGGGTTTTGCTCTATGAGAGCAATGACAGAAAATGAAGATCCAAAAACAGCATGCAGACCCTTCGATAAAAACCGTGACGGTTTTGTTATGGGCGAAGGTGCGGGTATTCTTGTCCTTGAGGATTATGAACACGCTGTAAACAGAGGCGCAGAAATCTTAGCTGAAATTGTCGGTTATGGTGCCACCTGCGATGCTTTCCATATTACAGCTCCTGATCCTGAAGGAGATGCCGGTGTAAGATGCTTACAAATGGCCATCGATGATGCAGGTATTACGGCTGACATGGTAGGCTATGTTAATGCTCACGGAACGAGTACGCCACTAAACGATCCTCTGGAAAGCAAAAGCATAAAGAAGGTATTTGGCGAAAATTGCAAGAATATACCTGTCAGCTCAACAAAATCAATGACAGGCCACCTTTTAGGTGCTGCAGGGGGAATTGAGGCAATAATTAGCATTATGGCGCTTCGTGAAGGCTTCCTGCCTCCTACTATAAATCTTGAAGAACCCGACCCCGAATGTGATTTGGACTATATCCCTAATGTAGGCCGCAAGAAGGACATGGACTATGCAATTTCCAATGCTTTAGG
>CAYMLJ010000021.1:0-2587 GCA_964391395.1 uncultured Ruminiclostridium sp.
AAGAGCTGCTGGAGTAATGAGGGAAGGCTAATAACTGAGACAGTTGAAGATTTACAGCTTGAACCGTCCTGGTCACAGCATGGGGTGAGGGTTGAAAAATTCGGTCAGGTTGGCTCTATGCCGGTAAGAAAGTATTTTCCTTTTGTAGCAATCGAGGATACCATTGCGGGAGTGGTTTGGGCAGCTCAGCTGGCATGCGCATCTTCCTGGCAGATGGAATTATACAGGAAAGATGACGCTTTATGTGTATCGGGCGGGCTTGCTGATTATGACTTTGGCCACTGGATGAAAACATTGATGCCCGGAGAGAAACTTGAAACTCCTTCGGCCTATTTAACTGTTGGTTGTGGAAATGTTGATGAGGTCTCACAAAGATTACTAACAATACAAAGAGAACATTTCAATATAATCAATAAATTTGAAAGGCTACCGGTTTTATTTAACGAATTCTGCACTACCTGGGGGTACCCTTCTCATGATAATATTAAAAAAATTCTAGATATTATCAAAGACAAAGGTGTGGATGTTTTCGTCATTGATGCTGGTTGGAGCGCCGATAAGGTCAATGGATGGGATACTACGGTAGGCGATTGGAATGTAAGCCCGGATTTATTTCCCCAAGGACTCAAAGAAACCGTAAAAATGATTAAAGAGACAGGAATGCTGCCGGGAATCTGGTTTGAATTTGAGAACTGCTGCCAGAAAGCAGAATCTTATGAGAACAAAGAGCACCTGTTAAAGAGAAACGGAAGGGTTATAACTTCAGGAGTCAGGCGTTTTTGGGATATGAGCGATCCCTGGGTTAATGATTATCTTTATAAAAAAGTCATATTAATGCTAAAGCAATATGGTTTTAAGTATCTCAAGGTAGATTACAACGAAACCATCGGTGTGGGTTGTGACGGGAATGAGTCCCTTGGAGAAGGCTTAAGGCAAAGGGTTCTTGCTAGTCAGTCATTTTTCAAAAGAATTAGGGAGGAAATCCCTGATATTGCTATAGAAAACTGCTCCTCAGGAGGGCATCGACTTGAGCCGTCAATGATGGCATTATGCGACATGGCTTCCTTTTCTGATGCCCATGAATGTGATGAAATCCCGATTATCGCAGCGAATCTGCATCGAGTAATTAATCCATGCCAATCCCAGGTTTGGGCGGTACTTAGAAAATCAGACAGCGAGAAGAGGATCGTATACTCTATTGTGAACACCTTCCTTGGAATTATGTGTCTATCAGGTGATGTTTACGATTTAAACAATGAGCAATGGAATTTAATTAATAAAGGGATAAGCTTTTATCATACAGTTTCTGACATTATTATAAACGGGTCAACTACGTTTTACGGTCCAAAAATAAAAAGCTACCGAAATCCAAAGGGATGGCAGGGAATTGTGAGAAAGTCTGCTGACGGCAAGGAGGCACTGGTAGTTATTCATTCGTTCCGGACCGATTTACCGGCTGAAATTGAAATCCCCTTTGATGGTTCATATAGAATACATCAAATATACAGTGCGTTTGACAACCGGGTTTCCCTCAAAAATGGTCAACTGCACATAAACATGAAGGAACAAATGGAGGCTGTAGCCGTTCATCTGAAATCATAATTATATATTTCGGATTCTTTTTGGGATAACTATAACTTTTTTTATTGACTCAAGTAATATTTCCTGATAAAATCAAATTAGAGCTAAACGTTTCGCGATTGAAGGTGATCAAAATAGCAGCAACCATTAAGGATGTAGCAAAGTACACAGGACTTTCCATAGCAACCATATCGAAATATATTAATGGCGGGAATGTCCTGGATAATAACAAGAAAATCATCGATGAGGCAATAAAAGCTCTCGACTTTAGAGTAAACGAAATTGCCCGAGGACTTAAAACCAATAAGAGCATGACTATTGGGGTTCTCATCCCGGATTTTAATAATATATTTTTTACATCTGTTGTTTCAAATATTGAAAATGTGCTGATTCAAAACGGCTATAGTACGATTATTTGTGATTATAAGAAAAACACTAAACTGGAGAAGGAAAAGTTTAATTTTCTTATTAACAAACAGGTGGATGGTATAATAATTATGCCCCAAGGGGACAATTCGCAGCTTATTATGAAGCAAATAAAAAACAATACTCCGATAGTGCTTGTAGACAGGGCAATGGAAGGCGTAGAATGCGACACCATACTTGTAGACAACATGAATGCATCCTATAGTGCGGTGGAGCATCTTATTACCAGAGGGCACAAAAAAATTGGTATTATAAGCGGCCCTGATAATCTTTTTACAGCAATTGAGCGACTGAAGGGGTACATTCGAGTTCATGAAGACTATTCAATGAAGATTGATAAATCTATAGTGAGAAAAGGCGACAATGAGATAGAGAGTGGTTATAGATGCCTTAATGAATTATTGGATTTAAAAGCTCCTCCAACAGCAGTTTTTGTTACAAATTACGAAATGACTTTGGGTGCCATTATGGCTTTAAATGAAAGAAATACAAAAATACCTGATGAATTGTCGGTTGTCGGTTTTGATAATCTGCATATGGCAAGGATTGTGAAGCCTTCCCTGTCCATTGTTGTGCAGCC
>CAYMLJ010000021.1:2687-15060 GCA_964391395.1 uncultured Ruminiclostridium sp.
TGTAAGGCCGCTGTTATGGATTTAGAGGGCAAGGTTATAGCCCAGGCATCAAGTTCTTACCCAGTATACTATCCGGCTCCCGGTTATGTAGAACAAAATCCGGAGGAATGGTGGAAAGGCGTATGCCTCGCCATTCGTGAGGTGCTTTCAACCGGCCGAGTGGATACCGACGATATTGCCGGAATAGGACTTGACGGGCAAAGTTGGTCTGCAATCCCGATTGACATACATGGAAATGTTCTTGCCAATACGCCTATTTGGATGGATACAAGAGCCTCAGAGCTATGCAAAAGTGTCATAGAAAGAGTTGGCTTTGATCGAATTTTCAGTATCAGTGGAAATTCATTCGAACCTTCATATACCACACCTAAGATTCTTTGGTTTAAGGAGAATGAGCCTGAAATTTATAAAAACACTTATAAATTTCTTCAAAGCAACAGTTATATTGCATTCAAACTTACAGGAGTAATAACACAGGATATGTCCCAGGGTTATGGATTACATATGTTCAACATGGAAAAAGGGACATATGACAATGACTTATGTAATGAACTTGGTGTTGACAGAGATAAACTTCCCGCTATTGTTCCTTGCCATCATGTAATTGGCGTGATAACAAAAAAAGCTGCTGAGGAGACCGGACTGAAGCCGGGAATACCGGTTGTGGCAGGTGGTTTGGATGCTGCCTGCGGGACTTTGGGCGCCGGTGTATATAAGGTTGGTCAGACACAGGAGCAGGGCGGCCAGGCAGGCGGTATGAGCATCTGTGTAGACAGAGCACTTTCACATCCTAAGCTCATACTAAGCTCCCATGTAGTGCCCGGGCTGTGGCTTCTTCAAGGAGGAACAGTGGGAGGAGGCGGCGCCGTTAAATGGTTCAGTGAACAGCTTGGAGCTAGCGAGATGGCACAGGCAAAACTTGAGGGTTCCAACGTATTTAAAGTTATGGATGATGAAGCGGCGGTTATTTCACAAGGCTCAGACGGATTAATCTTCCTCCCCTATATGGCCGGGGAAAGATCCCCCTTATGGGATAAGAATGCCAAGGGCGTCTTCTTTGGCCTCGGATACGATAAAACAAGAGCTCATATGATTAGGTCGATAATGGAAGGGTGTGCCTACGCACTTTACCATAATATGCAGACGGCCGAAGAGAGCGGTGTAAAATCTGGAATTCTTAACGCTATGGGCGGCGCCGCTAATAGTAGATTATGGACGCAGATAAAAGCAGATGTTACCGGAACACCTATTCAGGTGCCCGCGTCGGATACGGCCACTACACTGGGAGCCTCCATACTTGCAGGAGTTGGAATCGGTGCTTACAAAAGCTTTGATGAAGCGGCAGAAAGAACAATTCAGATCACAAGAATTCATGAGCCTGATATTAAGGCTCATGATAAATACCAAAAATATTATGAAATCTATCTTGAACTATATGAGAAATTAAAGGACTCAATGCAAAAAATTAGCGAGATACAGAAAAACAATTAAATATGAAAGAGGTGGCTACGGTAATGAAAGCGGCTGTTTTACACGCAAAAGGAGATTTGCGATATGAAGAATATCCAAACCCGGTAATTGAAAAAGGTGAGGTATTAGTAAAGGTAAAAGCTGCAGGTATCTGCGGTTCAGATATCCCGAGAGTAAATTCGGGAACGGCACATTACTTCCCCATTGTTTTAGGGCACGAGTTTTCGGGTGAAGTGGTGGAAATCGGAGAAGGTGTAACAACCGTTAAACCCGGTGACAGAGTATCATGTGCACCACTATTACCATGCATGAAATGCGAAGATTGTCAGAAGGGCGAGTATGCTTTGTGTAAAAATTACAGTTTTATTGGTTCCAGAGAGCAGGGCGGGTTTGCCGAATATGTGAAGATGCCTGAAAAAAATGCTATTAAATTTGCGAACAATGTAAGCTTCGAACAGGGTGCTTTCTTTGAGCCATCCACTGTTGCATTGCATGGATTAAGGCTGGCAGACTATCGAGGTGGTGAGGATGTTGCCATTCTTGGTGGAGGAACCATAGGCATTTTCACCGCCCAATGGGCAAAAATTCTGGGGGCCAGAAGGGTTTTTGTATTTGATATTGTCGAGGAAAGACTTGAACTGGCAAAGAAGCTCGGTGCAGATATTGTCATTAACACTAAAGATGAGGATTTTAAAGAGAAGGCCATGGAGATGACAGCAGGCAAAGGTTTCGGATTCGTTTATGAGACCGCCGGAGTTGATGTTACAGAGAAATTAGCTTTTGAACTTGCCGGAAACAAGTCAAGTGTTTGTTTTATCGGAACTCCTACAAGAGAACTTACTTTTACACCAAAATTGTTTGAAAACATGAATCGAAAAGAATTTAGGCTGACAGGCTCCTGGATGTCTTACAGCGCACCATTTCCGGGAAGCGAGTGGTCAGATACCGCATATTATTTTGCAAATGGTCGACTTAAATTTGATGAAAGCTTGATATTTAAAAAACTTCCCATGTCCGAAGCGGCCAAAGGGTTTGAAATGTACAACACCCCCGGCCTGGTAAAGGGCAAAATTCTTCTGATTAATGAATAGGAGTGTTTATATGAGCAATATACATCCAATGAAAGATATGGTCAAAAAACAAAAAATGGGGATTCCTGTAGGTATTTATTCGGCTTGCAGCGCAAACGATCTAGTCATAGAAGCAGTGATGGAGCGAGCAAAACAGGATGACGACATTGTGTTGATTGAAGCCACCGCAAATCAGGTAAACCAGTACGGAGGCTATACTGGAATGCAGCCTATAGATTTTAAAAACTTTGTATATTCTTTGGCAGACAAGGTTGACTTTCCGAAAAATAAAATCATACTGGGAGGGGATCATCTGGGGCCTCTGACCTGGAAGAATGAACTTGCAGAAAGTGCCATGGAAAAGGCGAAGGAATTGATTAAACAGTTTGTATCAGCGGGGTTTACAAAAATACATATTGATACCAGTATGCATCTTGGGAGTGATAATCCCGATAAAAAACTAGAAACAACAGTAATTGCCGAAAGAGGCGCTGTTCTTGCCCAAGTAGCAGAGGATACCTTTAAAGAATTGCAGAAAAGCAATCCTGATGCGCTGCATCCGGTTTATGTTGTGGGAAGCGAAGTTCCTATTCCGGGGGGTAGTCAGGGAGAAGAAGAGGAAGGTCTTCAGGTGACCAAGGTTGCTGATTTTGAAGAAACCGTATCGGTTTTTAAGGAAAGTTTTAAACGCCATAATCTTGAATCTACATGGGAAAATGTTATTGCGGTTGTTGTACAACCCGGCGTTGAATTTGGTGAAGACAGCATTGATGAATATGACAGAGAAGCGGCTAGAGATCTTTACAAAGCACTTAAAAAGTATCCTAATATGGTTTTTGAAGGCCATTCTACCGACTACCAGACACAAACAGCCTTTCGTAAGATGGTGGAAGACGGTATAGCAATCTTGAAGGTAGGACCTGCTTTGACATTTGCTCTCAGAGAAGCACTCTTTGCTCTTGCACATATTGAGAATGAATTAGCTTCCCTAAACACTGAAATGGAGCCTTCGAGGTTTATTGACGTGTTGGAGGATGTGATGCTGAAGAATCCGGAAAACTGGCAAAAGCACTATCATGGCAATGAACATCGGCTTAAATTCGCCAGAAAGTATAGTTTATCGGACAGATGTAGATATTATCTACCTCTTCCAAAGGTGAAGGAAGCCATAGATAAACTATTTGCCAACCTAAGATCGGTAAAGATACCTCTAACTCTTATAAGTCAGTTTATGCCCAAACAGTACAGTAAATTCCGAGAGGGAAAATTGGAAAATGACCCGGCTAGCCTTGCTAAGGATAGAGTAGTCGATTGCATTGATGAGTACCTTTATGGTTGTAAGCAGTAAATTTTAGTTTACTCTTAGATTTCATAATATAAGAAAGGATTGATACTTATGTTAAAGGGAATTCCCGCAATTATTCCACCTGAGCTATTAAAAATACTAATGGAGATGGGACATGGTGATGAACTTGTAATCTCCGACGGCAATTTTCCTGCGGCAAGCATTGCACAAAGACTTGTAAGATGCGATGGACACGGTATTCCGGAGATTTTAGACGCTGTTTTAAAGTTCTATCCGCTGGACCCTTATGTAGAGGCACCTACAATGCTTATGCAGGTAGTTCCTGGAGATCCGGTAGAGACTCCTATCTGGGACGTTTACAAAGACATCGTAAAAAAGCATGAGCCAAATAACAACAAATTTGAAAACATTGAGCGCTTTGCGTTCTATGAAAGAGCAAAAAAAGCCTATGCCGTTGTGGCAACAGGTGAAAAGGCATTGTACGCCAATATCATACTTAAGAAGGGCGTAGTTGTTGAATAAATAAAGGATAAGGAGAGATGAAAATGGCAGATTTTAAAAATGATATTATTGACCCAAAGTTGGTTCCGCAAAGAACTCTTCGTGGCGGTGAAAAAATACCTGGCATAGGCATGGGGACCTTCGGTTCTGACCGCTTCAGTGCCGAAGACATAGCAGCAGCGGTAAAAGGTGCCGCTGAGGTAGGTTTTAGGTTATTTGACTGTGCCTCTGTTTATGGAAATGAGCATTTAATCGGAGATGTTTTTCAGGAAATTATGGCATCAGGCATTAAAAGAGAAGAGTTGTTTATAACCTCTAAACTGTGGAACGATATGCACGGAAAAGGCGATGTACTGATTTCCTGTGCTAAATCTCTTAAAGATCTTAAGCTGGACTACATAGATCTCTTTTTTGTACATTGGCCATTCCCAAACTTTCACCCCAAAGGAGCTCCACCGGATTATCACAATAAAGATGCAAAACCTTATATACATGAGAAATACATGGAGACATGGTACCAGATGGAAAGGCTTGTTAAGGCCGGATATGTCAGGTATATCGGCACATCTAACATGACAATACCCAAGCTTAAGCTTGTAGTCCGTGATGCCACAATTATGCCGGTTGCTAATGAAATGGAGCTTCACCCCTTATTCCAGCAGCCTGAGCTGTTTGATTATTGCATAGAAATGGGTATACAGCCCATTGGATTTAGCCCCATAGGCTCACCGACACGCCCCGACAGGGATAAGACACCGGATGATTTAGTGGATATTGAAGATCCGACTGTAGTTAAAATTGCAAAGGCGCATAATGTACATCCTGCAGTTATTTGCATTAAATGGGCTGTACAACGTGGACAAATACCCATCCCGTTCTCAATTTATCGGAATGAATATGCGAGCAATCTCCGCTGCACGGTAGAAGATCTGTTAACCGATGAAGAAATGGCGGAAATGTCTAAGATTGATAAAAATAATCGCCTTATAAAAGGGCAGGTCTTCCTATGGGACGGCGCTAAGGACTGGACAGATTTATGGGATTTAAACGGCGAAATCTCCAAATAGCACTCCTCTTATAGTTGTGAAGGACCTGCTTTGGGGAAAGCAGGTCCTTCACAATTTGATTCAATAGCAATTCTTCATTGTAAAATTTGCTGGTAGAATGGTAAAGGCGGTAAAATAAAAACATACAATGAGTATAATAAAAAAAATATTCTTTAACCAATCAAAGTCACAGGAAGCAGATTTACATAAAAGCCGCGTGTTATCGATATTTGAAGGATCTACTGCAAGAACCGTTGGGTCTTTAACAGCGGGAGCATTCATGGCGGGGTACCTTAAATACCTAGGTGCAGATGACCGGCTTAGTGGAATTATTGCAGCTATTCCGGTTTTATCCGGGGTTATTATGTTTCTGACGCCTTTGTTTTTTGAGACCAAATCCAGAAGAAAACTTTTTATAGTGGTGGGTGCTTTTGTGGCCAGACTGCTATTAAGCTTCATGATTTTAATTCCTTTAGTATTACCAAACAAAAGTATTGGGCTAGCTTACCTAACTGCAACCTATCTACTGGCACATCTTATTATTTCTTTCATTGCACCTCCCACAACTACCTGGCAAATAAGCCTTGCACCCGATAATATTCGCGGAAAGTATTTTGGTTTAAGAGAATCCGGTATACTAGGATTTGTAACAATTGTGGCATTGGGGATGGGTAGAATCCTTGATGTTTTTGGAATAAAAGAGCAGCAGAGAGCAGGTTTTATGGTGCTTTTCCTTGTTGTTTTACTGCTGAGCATTTTTAACTTTATTTTTGGCTGTTCAGTTCAAGAGCCGGAGGCCATTCTTCCTGAAAGGCCCATAAAAAAGTCCGATGTTATTGTTCTTCCTTTAAAAAATAGAGTCTTTCGGAAAATTATCAGTTTATTTTTATTATGGAACGTTGGATTTCAGATGAGTGCACCGTTTACTTCAGTATATATGGTATCAGGATTAGATTTGAACTACACCTTTATCACCATAACAGCAATTTTTGCGGCTATCGCAAGTGTAGCCATTGCTAGACTAATGGGAAGGCTTGCAGATAAACACTCATGGCTCTTTCTATTAAATATTTGTGTCGGTTTTCAGACAATCAGTCAACTCCTGTGGTTTCTTGTTAACCAAGAAACCAAGCTTTATTTAGTACCTCTTGCACAGCTTCTTGGTGGTGCGGCTTTAGGTGGAATTAATATTTCGCTAATGAATATTCAATACAAATACTCTCCTGAAAGAATTAAGACCATTTACATAGGCTTTTCTTCTGCAATAGGAGGGATTGTCGGTTTTGCCGGCTCACTTCTTGGATCTTTATTTATCAGTGCGTATAGTGGTTACACGGTAAAACTTGGAGGTTTCTATGTAGGCAGTATGCAGATTTTATTCGGAGTATCAGGGGTTATTATGATATACTTAATGATGTACATTCGTTTCTTAAAAAGAACGCTTAGATAAGGTGGCAGAATACATACAAAGTAGAAATATAGGTGAAAGATAATAACTTTACAGGCTGCTTCCAAAACGGCTAATATTATAATAAATAAATTTTCATATAAGTATGCCCAAGAAGTGGAAGAAGGCCTTTAATTAAATCTAGAGATTATATTGGTTTATTTAACTTTACGGAGGAATATTCATGTTCAAATTGATTCTTGTTGACGATGAAGAAGAAGTCCGCAAAGGCATTATTCAAAAAACTGACTGGGAAAGCTTTGGTTTCGAGGTTCCTAATGAAGCCGAAAATGGCAGAGATGCCCTGGATTTAATTGAAGAAAATGTGCCCGATGTGGTAATTACCGATATTACTATGCCGGTTATGGACGGGTTAAAGCTTTCATCCATTATAAGTGAGTGCTATCCTACAGTTAAAATAGTCATTCTCACAGGTTTCGATGAGTTTAAATTTGCTCAGCAGGCTATCAGATACGGGGTTATGGATTATATTTTGAAACCTGTTCTTCCCCAAGATATCAACGAATTAATGAATAAGCTGAAAAAAATAGTAGAGGAAGAAGTATTTCAGAAGGAAGATATCAATAGATTACGAAGCCATTATATAAAAAGTCTTCCCATCATAAGGGACAAGTTTTTGATCCAACTTGTTACCGGTAATCTAAGTAGAGCAGAAATTGATAAGCGGTGTCAGTTATTTAGTGTTCATCTAAAGGGTAATAACTTCTTGGTTGCTGCAGCAGGTATAGACGCCGGTAGCATGATAAAAAGTGGCTATGGTGGTGATGACAGTGAATTATGCAAATTCGCCATCTTAAACATTTCCAAAGAAATCATAGACAAATATCCATTCGGAGAAGCTTTTTTTCATGATGAAAATCTCATTTTTATTATGGGTTTTGATGGAAAAGATAAAAATTTCTTTTTAACAAAAACCATTTCAATATTGGAGGAAATACGTTTCAGTATTGAAAAGTACTTAAAGATAAACATATCCATAGGGCTAGGTAGCATGTCCGGATCAGTGGATAAGTTGAAGGAATCTTATAAAAATGCTCTTTCTGCCCTTGAATATAAAAGATTAATTGGAATTAATAAAATTATTTACATAGAGGATTTGGAACCTAAGACAGCCGATGATATTGTTTTTGACGAAGAAAAGGAAGCACACTTGATTTCTAGTATTAAATTTGGTACTGAAAATGATGTTCTTAGCGCAGTGGGAGAAATTTTTGATGATATAATAAAACCAACAGTGGCGCTTAAAGATTATCAACTGTACTTCTTAGAAATTGTGGCATCCTTATCAAGATTAAGCAGGAAATTTCAAGTAGATATTGGCCAAATGCTGGGGGTTTCAAACATAAATGCAGAAATCTCAAAATATACCACTATCGATGAAATCAAGGATTGGATTGAAAAAGTTTGCATTTGTTTAAAAGATTCTATTTCTAATAAAATGCAATCCAAAACTCAACTACTTTTGGAAAAAGCAAAGGATTACATAAAATTGAACTACTCCGACGATACGCTTAGTCTTCAGAAGCTAGCTGACCATCTTTATATCAGTGTTTGTTATTTAAGCATGATCTTCAAAAAAGAAGCCGATGAAACGTTTTTAAAATACCTTGTACGGGTGCGTCTTGACGCTGCAAAGGACCTGTTACGCAATTCGGATTTGCAGACTGCAGAAATAGCCGAAAGAGTAGGGTATCCTGACATCAATTATTTTAGCTTTTTCTTCAAGAAAAATGTCGGTGTGTCCCCAAGGGAGTATAGGAGCAGCTTTAAGGCACAAAAGGAGACATAAAATTTGTTGAGAAAGGTTGCAGGATTCTTCAAAAGAATATTCATCCGTTTGAGACCAAGCAGTATACAAAGTGTTATTACTTTATCCTTTACGGCGGTAATGCTTCTCGCAATGCTTATTGTGTCTATTTCTCTCTACCATCTTTTTTCCGACAGTGCTGAAAAAAATGCAGCAATAAGTACTCAGCAGATTATTGACCAGGTCAGCTTAAACCTTGATTCATATATTAAGGAAATGATAGAAATATCAGATATCATCAAAAGCAATTTGAAGAGTGACACCTATGAAAGAAATGACCTTCCCGAAATATTAAATGTAACCGCAAAAATTAGGAAGGATATCGTTACCGTTGTTGTATACTCACAACGGGGTAATGTTGTTATTAGCAACCCACGAGGAGTCTATAATAAAAATTTTGAGGTGACAAAGCAGGAATGGTTTATTAATCTGGTAGATAATCCTGCGGATAATGTTTTTCTTTCCCCCCATGTACAGAGGATTTTTGAAGATTCACACCCCTGGGTGGTTTCCCTTTGCAGGGGGATTACTTATTTTGAGGACAAGAAGCCTGTTGTATTGGTAACTGTAGTTGATATGAATTTCAGTACCATAGAGCAGGTGTGCAATAATGTGAGTCTTGGGAAAAGGGGGTACATCTATATTATAGACAACTCCGGTAATATGGTTTATCATCCGCAACAACAAATGATTTATGCGGGCCTAAAAACAGAGAATACAATGGATGCACTGATAAGAGAGCCCGGATCATATTTTGATGATTATGACGGTGAGAGAAGAATCATGACTATTAAAAACGTCGGTTATTCAGGATGGAAGATAGTGGGCGTCAGTTATGTTGATGAACTGGTAACTAATAAAAAGTATTTTAATAATTTAATTTTGTACATATCTCTTTTTGGAATTGCCTTCGAAGTATTAGCATCCATGTTTATATCGGCTAAGATATCTCAACCCATAAAAAGATTAGAAAAACAAATGAATAAATTGGAAAAAGGTGATTTTAACATTAGTGTTGAGGAAAAAGGTGAAGATGAGGTTAGGCGCTTATCTAAGGCCTTTAATATGATGGTTGCCAAAATCAAAATGTTGATGGATCAGATTATTACTGAGCAAGAGGGAAAGAGAAAGAGCGAGCTTAAAGCACTTCAGGCACAGATCAATCCCCATTTTTTATATAATACATTGGACTCAATTATATGGATGAATGAGAATAAAAACTATGAGGGTGTTACTGTAATGGTTGCAGCACTTGCAAAGCTATTTCGAATAAGCTTAAGCAGGGGTCATGAAATTATCTGTATAGCTGATGAATTAGAGCATGCCAGAAGCTATCTTACTATCCAAAAAATCCGGTATAAAGATAAATTCGAATATACTATTGATGTTGAACCAGGTCTACAATCAGAACGGACACTGAAACTTATCCTTCAGCCTATTATAGAGAATGCTATTTATCATGGGATAAGCCCGTTAAATGAAAAGGGAATTATAAAAATAACGGTAATCTCAGAAGGCGATAATATTCTTTTTCAAGTTTCGGACAATGGCTACGGTATAAAACCTGAGATACTAAAAGAGTTACTGGTTCAGGAATCTACGAGCTATCATAGCGGCGGTGTAGGATTAAAAAATGTTAATGAAAGGATAAAACTTTTCTACGGAGAAGAATATGGAATCGAAATAAAAAGCGAGATTGATGTCGGCACAACAGTTTGTATTCGTATACCCAGATAGCTTCTTTAAGGAGGTAGGCATGAAATTAATCAAAAAGACCTCATTGATTGCATTGATGCTAAGCTTTATTATCTTAGTATCTGGTTGTGGTGGAAATAGTATAATAACAAGTGAAGAACAAATTCATATTGAAGTAATAGTTAAAAACAGAGAAGCTCCATTTTGGACAGTGGTTGAAATGGGTGCTATTGCAGCAGGGAAGGAATTTGGAATAAACATTCATTTTGACGGCCCCACAGATGAAAAGGATATTGAAGATCAAATCAGTATGGTTAGGAAGGCTATTGAAAAAAAAGCAGATGCTATTGTTTTAGCAGCCTGCGATTATGAGAGACTTGTACATATTACTCATAAAGCAGTAACCGAGAAAATACCTGTAATAACCATTGATTCGGGGTTAAACTCCCAAAGAGTAAAAAGTTTTATTGGCACTGATAATATAGAGGCAGGTAAAAAACTCGGACAGGCATTAGTGGACAAGGTTGGGGAAAACTGCAAAATAGCTGTGATGAGCTTTGTAAAAGAAGCGGCTTCCTGCAAAGAGCGTGAAGAGGGTTTATTTGAAACTTTAAGTATGTATAAGGATATTCAGGTTCTGGATACTGTTTACTGTAATTCGGATATAGATATCGCTGAGAAGCTTACCATGGATTTAATTGAAAAGTATCCGGAAATTGATGCCATTGTTGGCCTTAATGCATATGGAACAACCGGGGCAGCAAGAGCGATTATTAAGGAAAAAAAAGCAAATATCATAAAAATAATTGGATTTGACAGCACACCGGAGGAAATTAGATATGTTGAAAGAGATGTCATACAGTCGTTGGTGGTACAAAATCCTTTCAGCATGGGTTATCTTGGTGTAAAATATGCTTATGACTCAATAAAAAATGAAAGGATTCCGAAGGTAGTTGATACGGGCTTAACAGTTATTGATAAGGATAATATGTACTATACCGAAAATCAAAAGCTTGTTTTTCCTTTTTCAGATGGTCTTGATTAGTCCATCTAATTACACTGATAAAGAAATCGATATCGACAGGATTATTTAAAGTATTCATTTTAATTTGTATATTGTGCAGAATAGAAACTAGATAGATTTTATTATTAAAACTTAAATAATAATAAAGGGAGGAAAAGGGAGGAAAAAGCGATGGAAAAATTCTTTAAAATTTTGTCTCTCGTTTTAACTGTTTTCTTGCTTGTTATGATAGTAAGCTGTGCAACACCGGCCCCGGCAGTCCCTGAATCGGTATCCGCAGCAAGTAGCAGTGCTTCAGCACAAAGCAGCCATTCAGCACCTGCTAACGACTCAAAACCTTACATAGCGGTAATCTCAAAGGGTTTCCAACATCAGTTTTGGCAAACAGTTAAGGCCGGCTCAAAAGACGCGGCTGCTAAGTATGACGTTGATATGACATTTGATGGACCACGTTCAGAATCTGATATAAATATTCAGGTTGAAATGCTGAATGCAGCTATAGCAAAGAATCCTACAGCCGTAGTATTGGCGGCACTCGATACCGAATCGGTCACAACTCAGCTAAATGATTTGAAAGCAAAGAATATTCCGGTAGTCGGATTTGACTCCGGTATTCCGAACGCTCCTGCCGGAACCATCCGGGCAACAGCTTCTACAAACAATGAAAATGCCGGTAAACTTGCTGCTGACGCAATGTTTGCAGATCCTACCTTCCAGGAAGCTTTAAAAGCAGGTACTCCTGACGAACCTGTTGTTCTTGCAGTTGCATCGCAGGACGCTACCTCCGCATCTATTGTAGGCCGTACCACCGGATATGTAAACCAAATGTTAGCTAACTGCGAAACACTTTTTCCGGATGAGGTAGCGGTTACAGGACATCACAAATTTTCTAAGGCATCAGCCAAAAATGCGGCAGTTGAAATCTTTGTTATTATACCCCCTTCTTCAAGTGCAACAGATGCACTAAATGCCATCCAGACTGTATT
>CAYMLJ010000021.1:15160-17652 GCA_964391395.1 uncultured Ruminiclostridium sp.
CAACTCAGAAAATATGGATCAACCCGATATAGCACAACTTCTTTATGATTAATTTTATAGTCACGTAAAAAACCTAAGATTATTGTGAAATTATAACGACCTCACCCGTTGCCGAAATCAAAGATTTCGAACGGGTCCCGAGTCGTTGAAACTCGAGGCGGGGGGATGTGCCCCCGCCTGAGATAGAAATTCCTACCCGCCACCTTAGAGGTGGGGGAAATCTTTATTCTCGTTATAAAAACAGTGAGGTAAAAAAGAGTTGAAATGGGGTATTTTATATAGTATAATGTAAACGATTGCACAAAGGAAGGATAACCATATGGCTTCTACAATCAAAGATGTCGCAAAAAGAGCTGGAGTATCTACTGCAACCGTTTCCAGAGTCATAAACGGAGATCCTAGAATTAGTAGTAAAACAAAAGAAAAAGTCTTATGTTGTATTCGTGAACTGGATTATAAAATTAATAATATAGCCCGTAGCCTTAAAACAAACAAAACCCACACTATTGGCTTCATGTGTCCCGAGCTAGCAAACACCTTCTTTATGACTGTTGCCAAAGGTGTTGAAGATGAGTTAAGAAAACACGGTTATTCAGTAATCATTTGTAATTCTAATGAAAGCGTGGCAGAGGAAAAAGAACGAATTACGCTTTTATTGGAAAAATGCGTTGATGGAGTTATTATTATTCCTGCAAGTTACACAGGTAGCCATTTTAAAAGACTTGTGGATCAAGGTCTTCCTGTAGTTCTTGCAGATAGGCTGGTAGACGATTTCTCCACAGATGCTGTTCTAGTAGATAATATAAATGGCAGCTATGCAGTAATTGAATATCTGATTAATGATGGTTACCGCAGAATAGGGTATATTGGTGGAGATATAAAGCTAACATCGGCAATGGAACGTGATGAAGGGTATAAGCGTGCTTTAAGAGATTATTGTATTCCCTTGGATGAATCAATTATAAAATATGGTGATTATCATGAGCAAAGCGGATACGTTAAAATGCAAGAGCTGATGAATGCTGAGAACCCTCCGGAGATAGTTTTTATTTCTAATTACTACATGCATATGGGAGCTACCAGATATTTAATAGAGCATAGAGAGACTAATGAAAAGGTCATACCCGTAGCCAGCTTTGACGATATGGAATTAGCCTCGCTTCTTGGGTATTGCAGAGTGCTGGTTGGCCAGCCAATGCTAGAAATAGGTAATAAAGCTGCCAATATGTTAATCCAACGTATCAATGGCGAAAGTGATAATACTCCTCAAATTGCTCGCTTAAAGACAAAACTAATTATAAAGTAATGAAATAATTTAGAAAACATGTCCCGTTAAGGAGGTTTTATGGTGAAAACCATAGAAGATTTCCTTCAAATAAAAATGTAAACGATTGCATAAGCAAGGAGGTTTCTTATGGAAAACAAAGCAAACTTGAAAATGACCGAGCCCAACAACAGATTTCAGGGAGCCATGCCCAAAATCGGCATTCGTCCGGTAATTGACGGCCGTCGCAGGGGGGTTAGAGAGTCCCTGGAAGAACAGACAATGAACATGGCAAAAGCTGCAGCAAAGTTGATTACAGAAAACATAAGGCATTCAAATGGGCTTCCGGTCGAATGTGTAATTTCCGATACCTGCATCGGGAGAGTGGCAGAGGCCGCTCGTTGTGCTGAGAAATTTGCCCGGGAAGGTGTTGGGGTATCCATTACCGTGACACCATGCTGGTGCTACGGATCAGAAACCATGGATATGGATCCCTTTACGCCCAAGGCTGTTTGGGGGCTTAACGGAACAGAAAGGCCCGGAGCGGTATATTTAGCTGCAGTACTTGCAGGACATAACCAAAAGGGGTTGCCGGCATTCGGTATTTACGGCAGAGATGTACAAGACGCCAGTGATACAGTCATCCCTGACGATGTAAAAGAAAAACTATTAAGATTCGCAAAAGCAGGTCTTGCGGTTGCGACAATGAGAGGAAAATCCTATCTTTCCATGGGTTCTGTATCTATGGGAATAGCCGGCTCAATGGTAAACGAAGAGTTTTTTCAAAATTATCTTGGAATGCGGAATGAATACATAGACATGAGCGAATTCACAAGAAGAATTGAAGAAGAAATTTACGATAAGGAAGAATTTGAAAGAGCATTAAAATGGGTCAAGGAAAATTGCAATGAGGGTGAAGATATCAATTCCCCTGAAGTTCAACAAAGTAGGGAGACCAAAGACAAGAATTGGGAGTTTGTCGTCAAGATGGTTTTGATAGCCAGAGATCTTATGATAGGAAATCCCAAGCTTGCCGATCTTGGTTTCGGGGAAGAAGCCTTAGGGCACAATGCTATTGTTTCAGGCTTCCAGGGACAAAGACAATGGAACGATCACTTCCCAAATGGGGACTTTATGGAAGCACTTTTAAACTCATCTTTTGATTGGAATGGTATTAGGGAAGCCTATGTTGTGGCTACAGAAAATGACAATCTAAACGGTGTTGCAA
>CAYMLJ010000022.1:0-1292 GCA_964391395.1 uncultured Ruminiclostridium sp.
GAAAGCTCGCCGGTTAACCCGTAGGCATAGAGGTATTTAAATGAATCCGAAGGGCCAATACCGGCATAGGCGATAAAATTATCTACATCGCCGTTGTAGCTGTAATAGCAGGATAGCCCTGCCGACTCAGTACGATATTTTCCGTTTACCTTATATACAACACAGTTAGTAAGCGCATCGGCGACTGCTCCTGATGTTTCAGGCAGCAATCCCGAGGATTTTAATGCAAGAGATCCCAGGTCAGTCATATTGGTAAAGCCCTGTTCACGGGTATTACCACCATAATTTTCTACGGCATTGGCAATTTTGGAAAAGTGGGCAAAGAACGCCGGGTTTGCCACTGCCGAAGCTAAAGCTTCCTTGCCAAAAGCATCATAGGCAGAAATTAAGCCCGAAACTTTTGATAAATCAGTGACCGACAGGGTTATAATATCCTCTGTGCCAACCTCTTTGCAGCCCTGTACATAGCTGTCACAGATAACCTTTGACAACTCTAGTGGTTCCATTTCCGGCTTTTGGGCAAGGGCTCCAAGCCACCCGCTATAAAGCCAGCCATTTCCGGGTTCTACCTCCTGAGAGGCTACAAGATATTTTCCTATATCGGAGAAGGTAAATGCCGTATCCACTGTTGCCATAAGGCAGGTGTCAAAGCCGATTATATCTATAGGCTGATTTTGAGGATCTACGCCAAAGGTTGAAGAAAAAGCCTGATACATTTCTTCAAGGCTCAGGGAATCCATGCCGTACAGCTCATCGAATGCCGCCCCGGATACTGAGCCGCCTCCATGATTCCAAAACACGACAGCGGTACGCTTAGCCGGATATTTTTCCTTTCCGAAAGCAAGAAAGCTCTGAAGTGTCTGAGCATCGCCCATATTGGCAGAGGGAAGCTCTTCAACAAACTGCAATCCATTATGGTCATAAACATAGCGCCCCAGAGTATCTGCACTGATAACATCATTTTGCCAACTTAATGCGCCGCCGGTTTGAATTACAACCTTAACGTTTTCGGGCATTTCCACCGTCATCAGCTCCATAAGATCATTGGTAGCGCAGCCGTTATTGCTTTCAAGGTCGCTGCCGCATAGATACCAGTAGACTGCCCATTCAGTTTCGGCAGACGCACTTTTAACGATGTTTGGGGACGGTGGATTTTCTGAGGATACACTTTCTTCCTCACCGCAAGCCGTCATAGCAAATATCATTGTTATGCACAAAAAAGCCATTAGAATCCTTTTCCATGCTGTTATTTCTAAATAATTTTTCATTTGAGTCCTTCCTCTCAACTCGTA
>CAYMLJ010000022.1:1392-2886 GCA_964391395.1 uncultured Ruminiclostridium sp.
GCCACAAGGCTTAATGCCATAATTAGTGTTAGAATAAGTACAAGTAATTTTTTCATTTTATAATCCTCCATTTGTCGATACGAGTTATTTAGCATATTTCATGAACTAAATTTATCAGTAAAGAATAATAAAGAATTGCATTTTGCATGAAACATTATCTTTTCGACATGAATCAATTATTTTATCCAAATTTCGTCATTATTATGTTAGAATGAAATAGTATTTCTATCCCGTCAGGCGGTGATTTATGCTACATATAGCAGTATGCGATGACAACATAGATGAGCTTTCCAATATGGTACATCTGATTAACGAGTACAGGTTATCGAGAAATCTGAATTGCGAATACGCAATTTTTCACAACGGATTTGACTTAATTTCTGCCTTAGAAAAAGGCAAGCAGTTTAATTTATACTGCCTGGATATCATTATGCCTGCCTATACAGGTATAGAGGTGGCAAAGGAAATTCGTCAGTTTGACAAAAATACCCCTATTGTTTTTTTTACATCTTCGCATGATTTTGCTTTAGAAAGTTATTCGGTTAACGCAATAAATTATGTACTAAAACCTACATCAAAGGAAAAGTTTTTCTTTACTGTCGATAAGGTATTAGAGCACCTGAAAATAGAACGGGACGAAGCAATTGTTGTAAAGAGCAGTGAGGGGATACAGAGAATTCTTCTTTCTAATCTGGTTTATGCCGAAGTTGCGGGTAGAAATGTATTTTATCACCTCATTTCAAGCAAGGTGATTGAATGCACTGAACCCTTTCTGACTGTCTGCGAAAAGTTGCTGAAATATAGCCGCTTTATCAAAACGCATCGTTCATATATTGTAAATATGCAATACATCGATACCATCGGTAACAATACCTTAACACTGCAGGACCAATCCTCTATTCCCATTGCTCAAGGGAAAACCCGGGAGATTAAGGAAAAGTATCTGGCTTTTCAGATGGAGGACGAATAAATGCACAGCTTGATTGTCATAAATTTTAGTTTTGTTCTATTATTTGGTATCATATTGTCTCTTTCCTTTGCAGATATCGGTTTTAAGAAAAATAAAAAGCTGTATTTCCTAATCATTTGCTTCTTTGGTATGGTTCAGACATTTGCTTATTTGACTTTCGGCGCTGAACTCATGTTTAAAGCATATCCTCTGCTAATACATTTCCCGTTATTTCTGCTTCTTCGGTATTACTACAAGAAAAGCATTCTCTTTTCGGGAATTTCTGTTTTATCTGCGTATTTGTTCTGCACGCCGAGAAAATGGATAGGAACCTTTGTTTCTTATTTCTGGGATTATAGTATGGATGTCTCCTACATTGTTCAGATTATAATAACCATCCCTCTTTTGATGGTTATCATAAGGTTTATTAAACCCTATGTGACACGGCTGAGATTTGAAGATGATAAGGTATTGGGGTTTTTTATTTCCGTTCCGCTTATTTACTATGTAATTGAATATTGCCTTACAGTCTACACAGATTTACT
>CAYMLJ010000022.1:2986-8433 GCA_964391395.1 uncultured Ruminiclostridium sp.
TACTAAAGAAAATGGTGTTTATGCCGGGGGAATTTACATGAACAACAGAAATTTGATGGTTGCCGTAAGTGTAGTTGTTATAGTACTCTTTATTATCGTGCCCATCCCTACCTTTCTGTTGGACGTTCTATTAGTCATCAATATTACTCTATCTCTGCTAATTTTAATTAATACAATTTTTTCTACAGATACTCTTTCAATGGCGGCATTTCCTACTATGCTACTATTTACGACGCTATTTCGTCTAACCTTAAACATAATCGCCATACGTCTTATTATAGGCGAAGGTGAAGCAGGAAAGGTTATTGAGAGCTTTGGTACATTTGTTGGCGGAGATAATTTGGTTGTTGGTGTTATAGTATTTCTGGTTATTATGATTGTTCAATTCATGGTTATCACTAAAGGTACCGAACGCGTGTCTGAGGTAGCGGCACGTTTTACCTTGGATGCAATGCCGGGTAAACAAATGGCCATTGACGCCGATTTGAATTCGGGTCTGATAAATGAAACAGAGGCTAAGGACAGACGTAAAAGAATCCAACAAGAAGCAGACTTTTACGGCTCAATGGATGGTGCTACTAAGTTTGTTAAGAATGATGCTATTGCAGGGATTTTAGTAGTGTTTGTAAATCTCATCGGCGGTATAGTCATGGGAATGATTTTTTTAAACAAATCCTTTGAGGAGGCCATTGAACTTTATGCTATTCTTACTATAGGTAACGGTCTTGTAGGTCAGATACCATCGCTGTTAATTGCAGTCGCAACGGGTATTATAGTTACCAGGGCGGCCTCTGATGATGATCTGGGTACTGATATAGTCAAACAGCTGTTTAACACACCTAAAGTTCTCTTTATCGGGGCGGGGGGCTGTATTTTATTAATACCCATCCTTAGGCAATGGTCGTTGCTTTTTATGGCTATAGCATTAGTCTATTTAGGCATATATCTGATGAACAGAACCGAGGAGGTCTCTAAAGCCGAAGAACTCAAAGTTGAGGAAAAAGAAGTCGAGGAAATCAGAAAACCTGAAAATGTGGTTTCATTGCTTCAAGTTGATCCTATCGAGTTAGAATTTGGGTATGCTATTATACCCCTTGCCGACAAAAACCAGGGCGGCGATTTATTGGATAGAGTGGTTATGATACGGCGGCAACTTGCTCTTGAGCTTGGTGTCGTTGTTCCTATTATAAGGCTTAGAGATAATATACAACTATCCCCCAATCAATATATTATTAAGATTAAAGGTGTTGAGGTTGCAAGCGGAGAGCTTATGCTGGATCATTTTATGGCAATGAATCCGGGTACGGCAGATGAAGGGATTCACGGTATACCTACTGTTGAACCTGCCTTTGGTTTGCCTGCACTCTGGATTCCCGAAGCAATGAGGGATAAGGCCGAAATGATGGGATATACGGTTGTGGATACTCCTTCCATTGTAGCCACACACATGACAGAGATAGTAAGGAGACATATACACGAACTGTTAGGAAGACAGGATGTACAGACTCTCGTTGATAATGTCAGAAGTTCTTATCCGGCTATTGTGGAGGAATTGATACCGAAGATAATGTCTCTCGGGGAGATTCAAAAGGTGTTGGCAAATCTCTTAAGAGAGGGTGTGTCAATCAGAGATATGGTTACAATTCTTGAAACTCTTGCTGATTACGCACCTGTTACAAGAGATCCGGATATGTTGACAGAATATGTACGGCAAGGACTTGGAAGGGCCATTTCAAGGGCTTATTTAAATGGATCGGGCTCCGAAGTAATCACCTTAGACCCCAAGCTTGAACAATTAATTATAGATTCGGTCCAAAAGAATGAAGCAGGAACATATATGGCTATTGAACCCGAAATCAGCAATAGAATAGTATCCAATACAGCAAGCCTTGCCGAAAAAATGGCACAATCAGGCAAGCAACCCATAATTCTTGCTTCTCCGGTAGTAAGATTATATTTTAAACGCCTTACCGAACATGCAATACCCGGGCTTACAGTTCTGTCGTATAATGAGCTGGACCCCGGTTTAGATGTTAATGCAATCGGTATGGTTAGTATTTAACAGAAAGGGTCGGATAAATAAGAATGAAGATTCGCAGGTACACATGCAAGGATATGCAGGAAGCCTTGATCAAGGTAAAGATGGACCTTGGCAGTGAAGCTGTGATCATGAACAGCAAAAAGGTAAAGCCAAAAGGTTTTCTAGGCCTGTTTAAAAAGCCATTGATTGAGGTTGTAGCCGCTATTGATGATGATTATGTTCGGCCGGGCAGATCTAATTTCAATCAAAGACAAGCTCCGACATACGGTGCTTATCACCCTCAGCCAGCTCCAGAAAAATACATAACGACATCTGAGCAGGCAGCTGGATCGACTCCAGGTCTAAGCGAAAGATATACAAAAAGTGAATCTGCGGCTGTGTTAGCTAAAAACCCGGAACAAACCAGGGAGAACCAAAAAATTTCCGAGCTTGAGGACAAAGTCAAGAATATGGAAAGTATGCTGGATAAAATATATCAAGTTGTTCAGTCAAATAAAGTACCGGAAGCAACAAAAGCGGATGATATAACCGTAAAAGAAGCAGAAGAACAAGCAGTAGCAAATAAAACAGCAGCAGAAAGAATAGAAATAGCTGAAGAAAAAAATGACGAAAGCGAAAATTTCACGACATTCGAAGGAAGCCCCCTTTTAGAGCTAAGAAACACTCTTTTTGAAAAAGATGTAGAGCCAAAATTAATCGAAAAAATTCTTGAAAAAATAAGAGAGCGGGGGGGCCAGAGTCTTAAGAAAGAGGAAGTATTCCAACTTGCCGCAAAGGTGCTGGCCGCTTCATTGGGTGAGCCTGAACCTATTAAGCTTATCGAGGATAAGAAGCCTCAGATTGCTATTTTTCTTGGACCAACCGGAGTGGGTAAAACTACTACCCTGGCAAAGATAGCGGCAGATTTTACTTTCCGTCATAAAAAAGTAGGGCTTATAACAGCCGATACATATAGGATAGCTGCAGTAGAACAGTTGAAAACCTATGCCGAAATATTAAATCTTAAAGTTACAGTGGTATATTCTCCCGGTGAAGTTAAGGAAGCCATAGAAAGTCTTAAGGATAATGACTTAATTCTCATAGATACTGCAGGCAGAAGCCATAAAAACAAAAAACATTTTGACGAGCTTAAAGCATTAGTAAGCGCGGCAGACGCAGATGAGACCTATTTGGTTATAAGCAGCAATATCAGTAGAATCGCGGTTCGTGAAATTTTAGAATACTACGCGTTTATAAAGAATTATAAGCTTCTTTTTACAAAGCTGGATGAATCACCGGCTGCGGGGGTTATCCTCAACGCCAGATATATGACGGGCAAGCCGCTTTCTTATACCACGGCAGGGCAGAGTGTCCCTGATGATTTGGACATAGCAAATGTAAGGCAACTTGTGGCAGGCTTATTGGATGAAAAAAACGACTAAGTAGTCAGCTTAAGGGGGGAGGGATGAAAGACGAATGAATGACCAAGCAGAGATGCTTCGCAAAATAGTGAATATGAAAACCGATAATCAGGAACTTGATGCTTTAGATGCAAGCCCCGAAAAAAAAGCACGGGTTTTAACTGTGACCAGCGGCAAAGGAGGAGTGGGGAAAACCAATATTGCTGTAAATCTTGCTCTAGCATTAAGCAGGATGGGTCTTAAGGTAGCAATTCTTGATGTGGATTTTGGGCTGGCCAATATCGATGTACTGTTTGGTATTGTTCCAAAATATACCATGCTGGATCTTATACATGACGAAAAGAGTATTTTTGAGGTACTGACCGACGGGCCTGATAATATTAAATTTCTTTCGGGTGGATCAGGTGTTGAAGAGCTTATACGTCTGGACAGAAAAAAACTCAGGAAATTTGTCAGCAGTATTGGTTTATTAGACAAGCTTTTTGATGTAATTCTTATAGATACCGGAGCGGGGCTTTCACAAAATGTTATGAGTTTTATTATGGCTGCCGACGAGGTGCTTCTGGTAACAACACCGGAACCTACTGCTATAACTGATGCTTATGCTTTAGTTAAGATGGTTTCACGCCGTGACAAGAAGAAGAAGATAAATATATTGGTTAATAAGGCCGACAGTGTTCGGGAGGCTGATGAAATAGCAAAAAAGCTTTGTGTTGTGTCAGAAAAATTTTTATCTTTAAGATTATTAAAACTTGGGTATATATTATATGATGACAATGTGACAAAAAGTGTCAAGGTGCAAAAGCCTTTTAGTTTGGTCAATCCAAAGTGTCAGGCTGCAAAAAATATTACAGAAATAGCAGAAAAGCTATTTTTAGACAAGCCGAATGACGAAACCGGTGGAGCAAAGGGGTTTATTTCGAAACTTTTGTCTTTTTTTGGTGTATGAAAGAAAGAACTATGTTATAATTACCTCAAGTATTATTCGGTCATATGAAGCTTGAGAATCAAATATTACTAAATGGTATGAGGTTTGTTAATGGACACAATCAAGCTTAGCTTAGGGGACAAACTGGAAATAGAACTTTATAATAGTAATGGAGAAAGGGTTTCGCCACTTTTAGTAAGTCAATACGAACGATCACTACCTGATGGTAGCATGGAGATTTTGGCTCCTATAAAAGGAGGAAGGATTTTCCCTGTATACCGCGGTGTTGAAATGGGCGTAATATTTGAGAAAAGTGGCGAATTGTATACATTTAAAGCTGAAGCTATCGAGCGCCGAATAGTGGGTAATATCTATCTATTAAGGATAGTCCCCAAATCAGGTGCCGAGCATATGCAAAGAAGATTTTTTTTCAGGTTTGAGTGTATTTTAGATTTAAAATACCGCATATTTGAAAAAAAAGAGACCAAAGATGAAGACAGAGGCGAGTATAAAAAAGCTATAACCAAGGACATAAGCGGAGGCGGATTGTGTATCCTGACAGATGTGGAACCAAAATATGGGTGGTATTTGGATGGAATAATCGATGTTGGCAGCAGTGTTCGGTTTGTCGGAAAGGTTGTCCGTGCTATTAATGTACATGATAAAGGAAAGTTTCATTATGAAGCAGGGATTGAATTTATAGATATATCAGACCTCGAGAGAGAAAAGGTTATCAGTTTTATTTTTGACTCCCAGAGAAAAATGCTTAAAAAGGGCTGGTCAACCAAATGAATGGCGAAAAGATAAGAGTATTGATTGTAGATGATTCTGCATTAATGAGACGAATCTTACAAAATATTTTAGTGCAGGACCCGGATATTGAAGTTATAGGCATAGCAAAAGACGGCATTGAAGCATTAAAAAGAGCAAAGGATCTTAATCCCGATGTAATCACTCTCGATGTGGAGATGCCTCTGATGGATGGTATAATCTGCTTGGAAAACTTGCTGAAGCAGGGGTCGTATGGCATTATTATGGTCAGCAGCATTACAAAAGAGAGGGCAAATGCTACTATCCG
>CAYMLJ010000022.1:8533-17403 GCA_964391395.1 uncultured Ruminiclostridium sp.
ATGGCATTATTATGGTCAGCAGCATTACAAAAGAGAGGGCAAATGCTACTATCCGTGCGTTGGAGTTAGGTGCTTTTGACTTTGTAACCAAATCAGATAATATATTTGATATGTCATCTTCGGACAAACATAATGAAATTATTGAGAAAGTAAAACTTGCTTATAGAAGCTTGAAAAAAACTAAAATATCTAATAAAGTTAGAAGAAAAGAGCCTGTTGGCATAGTTGAAAGCAGAATACATTCTTCTGACTTGAAATATATAGTTGCTTTAGGTATTTCCACAGGAGGACCCAGAGCGCTTTCAGAGATTCTGACCGAATTTCCCGCAGATCTCCCGGCAGCTATTGTTATCGTTCAACACATGCCGCCGGGATTTACAGCATCATTGGCTTCTAGGCTGAACGAAACCTGCAAGCTAAATGTTAAAGAAGCAGAGGATATGGAGGAATTAAAGGCTGGATATATTTACATAGCACCGGGAGACTATCATTTAACCTTTGCCGATGAAGGCGAAAAAATCAGGATTAAACTTAGCAAGACGCCTCCTATTGGGGGATTAAGACCAAACGTAGATGTAATGATGACCTCTTTGTCAGAAACAAAGTTTAAAAACATTATTGGAGTGATAATGACGGGTATGGGAAGTGACGGGGTCAAAGGATTAAAAGAACTCAAAGAGAATAATAATGCCTTTGTCATTGCACAAGATGAAAATACAAGTATTGTTTTTGGAATGCCTAGGGCTGCAATAGAAAAGGGAGTGGTTGATAAAACCGTTCCTCTGCATAATATACCGACATGCATAATGAATTTTATGGGGGTGCGCAGGTAATGGATATGAATCAATACCTCGATATATTTATTGAAGAATCAAGAGAGCATTTACAACAATTAAACGTATCGCTTTTGGAGCTTGAGAAGGATAATAGAAATAAGGAAGTTCTAAATGAGGTATTTCGTGTTGCCCATACTCTTAAGGGCATGTCAGGAACCATGGGTTATTCAAAAATGCAAACTTTAACCCATCGTATGGAAGATGTATTGGACGCCCTCAGAAATGACAGATTTGTTGCAGACTCAAATATGGTTGATGTGTTATTTAAGTGTCTGGATGCATTAGAAACCTATGTCAATACTATTTCCGCTACAGGCCAAGAGGGTAATGAAGCCTTTCAAGATGTAGTAGATGCGTTACATAATATCATGCTGAAGGCAGGATCTGAAAAAGGAGTTGAGAAGAAGGCTCTGTCGTCTTCTCGGGACAGAGGGTTTAATTCGGAAGCAGCGCAGGTTAAATCGGAAATAGTTGAATTGAATCAATATGATGTCAATGTTATCAAAAAGGCTATTGAAACTAATATGAACGTTTTTCAGATACATGTTGTTTTAGATAAAGGCTGCTTGTTAAAAGCCGCCAGAGCATTCATAGTATTTCAGATTCTAGAAAAAAATTCTGAGGTGATCAAATCGATTCCAAAGGTAGAAGATATTGAAGATGAAAGATTTGATCTTGACTTTACCGTTGTCGCTATAACCGAAAAATCTGAAGAATTTTTTAATAAGGAAATCAATTCTGTTGCAGAAATTTCAAAAGTAGATATTATTCCGATAGATCTTGATGCTATAGAAATTGTTGAAGATGAAAAAGAGATTAATGCAAATACCGAATTTGATAATACAGAAAATGCAGGTATCGCAGCAACAGCCCAGGGCGGTGCTGCCGACCAACATAAAAAGTTCCAAAAGACAGGTAAAACAGTCAGAGTTGATATTGATAGGCTTGACATTCTCATGAATCTTGTGAGTGAGTTGATTATAATAAAAACACGTCTTGATGAATCCAGTGCTAATAAGGATGATGCAGATGCCGAGTCAATAGAATATCTTGAACGCATAACGACAAGTCTTCACGATGCCGTCATGAGAGTACGTATGGTGCCGGTAGAAACCGTATTTAATAGATTCCCCAGAATGATTCGTGATGTTTCGAGAGAACTAAATAAAGACATTGAACTGCATATGTCAGGTGAGGAAACAGAGCTTGACCGAACAGTTATTGATGAAATCGGCGATCCCTTGATACATATCTTGAGAAATTCAGCAGATCATGGTCTTGAGACACATGAACAAAGATTAAAAACAAGCAAACCGAATGTCGGCAATATATATCTTCGTGCTTTCCAAGATGGCAATAATGTTGTCATAGAGGTTGAAGATGACGGACAAGGTATTGATGTAGATAAGGTTAGAAAGAAAATTGTTCAAAGGGGTCTGGAATCGTCCGAAATAGTTAATGCTCTCTCAGATAAAGAGGTTATTGCATATTTGTTTAAGCCTAATTTCAGTACTGCCGATAAGGTTACCGACCTTTCGGGAAGAGGAGTTGGATTAGACGTGGTTAAGACAAAGATTGAGACTCTTGGAGGTATTGTTGAGGTAGACACGGTAAGAGGAAAAGGGAGCATATTTACTATCCGTATCCCACTTACCCTCGCGATTATTCAGGCTCTTTTGGTAAGGATAGGGGAGGAAAAATATGCGATTCCTCTGGGTTCAATTCAAGAGATTGAAAATGTAAAACCTCAGGACATACGGCTGGTCAGAAATCAAGAAGTTATTTTGCTTCGTGATATGGTTATACCTATTGTTCGGCTTGGTAGCATATTGAGTGTACCCGGTACTGTGCCGGACGAAGATAAAAAAACAATCACCTGTGTCATTGCCAAGAAGGGTGAGAAGCTTTCTGCTTTTATGGTAGACTCATTAATAGGCCAACAGGAAATCGTTATTAAGTCCCTTGGCAAAGTATTGGCAGGAGTTAAATATATTGCCGGTGCAACCATACTAGGTGATGGTAATGTTGCGCTGATTTTAGATGTTAATTCTCTGGCATTGTGAGTTATTTTAGGAATAGGGGGAACTGTTAATGGAAAATAAATCGCTGGACAAAGAAATAAAGCAGTTTGTTGCATTTAAGGTGGGAGACCAGGAATATGGTGCTGATATTCATAAGGTTTCTATTATAGAGAAAAATCTTAACACCGCAAGAGTTCCCACAACACCCGATTATATCAAAGGAGTTGTAAATCTCAGGGGTGAGATAGTTACCGTTATGAGCCTGAGGCTTAAATTTGATTTGCCCGAGATTGAAGAGGATGACGATACCAGAACGATAATATTCAAGTTTAATGAAGCGCTTCTGGGTATTATTGTTGATTCTGTAGATGAAGTTGTATCACTAAAGGAAAGTGATATTGAAAGTGTTACTCAGATTACAAATGATAGGAGTTTGGATTATATTTTAGGTATTGCCAAGGTTGAAGGAAGGCTTATTACCTTATTAAATATTGAGAAGCTTATAACCGAACTTCTTGAAAAATAAACCGAGAGGGATCGCTATATGGCAAATGATATTGATATAAGTAATATTAATAGTTTTCATCTCGATGTTCTTAGAGAAATCGGGAATATTGGTGCCGGTAATGCTGCCACAGCTCTCGCAAAGATGCTGAATAAGAAAATAGATATGAAAGTACCCCAGATTAGAGTTATGAAATTTTCGGAAGTAAGTGATGTCTTGGGCGGAGCTGAGACAGAAGTCGCAGGCATACTACTGGGAGTAAGGGGAGAAATTAACGGGAATATTCTTTTTGTTCTTGATTTATTAAGTGCACGGCTCTTAGTAAATATATTGATGGGGAATCCCGCAAATAAGGAGATAGCGTTTGATAGCATGGAATGTTCAGCATTGCAGGAAATCGGCAATATATTGGCAGGATCATATTTATCTTCGCTATCGAATTTGACTAACCTAAAAATTTATGCGGATGTTCCGGGGTTAGCAATAGACATGGCAGGAGCTATTTTAAGCGTTCCTGCTATTGAGTTTGGGAAGAGTTCTGATACAGCTTTATATATTGAGAACGAATTTACATATGGGACAGACAGTGTTATTGGGGATTTCTTCCTGGTACCCGATGAGGCTTCCTATAGTCGTTTGTTAAATGCATTAGGAGTAGCATAATGTTAGAAGTAATCAGGGTAGGGATGGCAGATTTAAAAGTTGCATGTCATCCGTCAATATTAACTACACTTGGACTTGGATCATGTGTAGGGATAACATTGTATGACAGAAAGAAAAAAATTATTGGTATGGCTCATATTATGCTACCAAGTTCAAAGATAGCAACAGCAAACACAAACAGAGCAAAGTTTGCAGACACGGGGATAGTAGACCTTTTAGCTAAAATGATTTCCCTCGGCGCCGACCAGAAAGAAATAGTGTCAAAGATTGCCGGAGGGGCGCAAATGTTTAATTTTGCCGGATCAAATGAGACATTAAAGATAGGTGCCAGAAATGGTGAAGCGACCAAGCTTGTTTTAAAACAACTGGGTATTCCTATTATAAGCGAGGATATTGGGGGAAATCACGGCAGAACAATTGAAATCTCCTCGGAGGACGGAAAACTTATGGTGAAGACCATTGGTTACGGAATAAAATATTTGTAATGAAGGGTGTTATATGGATTATATCCGTAAGCTGCCTCTGTTGATGGCTTTAGCAGCTGCAATTATAACGGGCTTGGTGGGATATATACATCAAGTACGGAATAATGAAAACATGACAAATATGCTCATTGTAATGGTTATATTTTACATAGTGGGCTTACTGATAAAAGGTACAGTTTTGGAAGCTATAGAAACTAACAGGAAGAAAGAAGAGGAAAGAATCCAGGAAGAGAAGCGAATAGCAGAGGAAAAAGAAAAAGAAGAAAAAGAGAAAAAGCAAAATAAGGAAAAGAGTTCAGGTAGTTCATTAGATATGGTTGCAGATGAAGAACTAAATCTGGAGATAAATGAAGATGATTTCCATGCTCTTCCGATTGCGGATTATATTACAAAAGAACTCAAGGAGTAGAATATTAGTATGTGTAGCCCTTATCTTTTATTTTTAAGGGAACATGGAGGTAGAAATGTCGGCATCTGTTTTACAGAGGCAACAGGAATTATGGAAGAAATATAGTGAAACTAAGGATCAGGGGATTAAGGAACAATTAATTATTGAATACGCTGACTTAGTAAAGTATGTAGCCGGACGATTAAGTATATATTTCGGTTCAAATGTTGAGTACGACGATTTAGTGGGGTATGGAGTATTCGGACTTATTGATGCTATAGATAAGTTTGATTTATCCAAGAAGGTAAAATTCGAAACCTACGCGTCATTACGAATAAGAGGAGCCATTATTGATTCAATCAGGGAACAGGATTGGGCACCCAGATCGTTACGAAAGAAAGGCAAAGAACTTGAAAGAGCATATTTTGAATTAGAAAATCAATTGGGACACTCAGCATCTGATCAAGAGGTTGCTGAAAAGCTTGGAATAACGCTTGATGATCTCCATAAGCTTTTGCAGGAAGTCAATTTATCACAAATGATTTCACTTGAGGATTATCTTGAGCAGAACCATGAAACTGGCTTTGATCCGTTTTCTATGCAAAGAGAAACAAATCTTCCGGAACAGAGACTGGAAGTGGTAGAGCTTAAAGAAATTCTGGCAGATTCGATCGATAAGTTGCCGGAAAAGGAGAAAACAGTAGTTACATTATATTACTATGAGGAGCTTACTCTTAAAGAAATCAGCCTGATTATGAAGGTATCTGAATCAAGAATATCGCAATTGCACACCAAAGCAATAATGAGAATGAGAGGGAAACTTGAGAGGCTAAAAAGCGCAATACTTTAACGAGAGTAAAGAAACCCGGTGAGGTAATCTACAAAGGCATAGATAAAGGCAGCATAGGGGGGTTATAATGCCGAATGATACTATAAAAAAAGATAAAGGCTATAATCTGACTTTCGAGAATGACGGTGTTTATCTCACAGTCTATAAACCCTTGGACTTTTTTAACAAAGCAAGCGAAAGTGAAATACTTAATACTATCCGGAAAAAGAAAATACAGAACTATAATGCAAATATAATTTCAGATGCGGTGAGCAAAAGCGAAGGAGTGCCTGTTAAAATTGCCGAAGCCCAGGAAGAACAGAGAATTGACTTTTCGGTTGAGGCAATTGTATCTCAAGACAAAATGACAGCCTATATTATTTTATCACCCCCAGAAGCAAATGGATTGGCGCCAACCCTAGAAGGAATTGTTCAAGCCTTGTATTCTAAAGGTGTTGTCTGGGGAATGAATGAAAGCAAAATTCGTGAGTTAGTACAAAATCCTGTTTATAATATACAAATACAAGTCGCTGAAGGGGTCCCCGCTGTTAATGGAAAAAACGGTGAGGTTAAATATCTTATTGATATAAAAAAGGACAGAGCACCGACTATAATGGAAGACGGTACTGTTAATTATAAGGAAATGAACCTTGTAGAAAGTGTCACCAAAGGGCAGAAACTTGCAGAGTTAGTTCAGCCTGTCGCCGGAAAACCCGGAAAGAATCTCGTTGGGGCTGAATTGAAGGCTATCGATGGCAAGAGAGCTAATATACCCAGAGGGCGAAATGTAGTATTAGGCGATGATGGTAATGAATTGTTTGCCACTATAGATGGCCAGCTTATGTATGTTGACGGCAAAATTAATGTTTTCCCAACATATGAGGTTATGGCTAATGTAGATAACTCAACGGGTAATATTAAGTTTATCGGTAATGTTATTATTAGGGGGAATGTGCTGGCGGGCTTTGAAATTGAGGCAGGAGGCAATATAGAGGTAAACGGTGTTGCGGAAGCTGCTGTTCTGAAAGCCGGCGGAGACATTATACTTAAGAGAGGTATGCACGGTAACGGAAAAGGTATTCTGGTTGCTGGTAATGATATTGTATCTAAATATATTGAAAGCGCAAACGTTGAAGCCCGTAGGGATATTAAATGTGAGGCTATCATGCATTGTGATATCAAATGCGGAAACAAGCTCGAGTTAGGCGGTAAAAAAGGCCTATTGGTCGGAGGAACGGTTAGAGTAGGAAAACTGGTTGAACTAAAATATTTGGGAAGTCAGATGTCCACAGCAACTGTTCTTGAAGTCGGAATAGATCCGAATATGCGCGAACGCCTGAAGTTTCTTAAAAATGAAGTTCCTATCACTGAAGAAAACCTTATTAAGGCGATCCAAGCTATAACATTGTTGAACAGACTGAAACAGTCCGGAGATCTCTCTTTGGAAAAGCGTGAGATTCTTGCAAAGAGTACGCGTACCAAATTTGTACTTGAAAGTAAGCTAAAGGAATACAAGAATGAGATTGTGCAAATTGAAGAAATGCTGCAACAAGGAGCAAACGGACGAATACGAGTGCTGGGAAGTGTTTTCCCGGGCGTAAGGGTTGCTATCGGTAACAGTATGATGTATATTAAAGAAGAGGCTCAGTATTGCACTTTATACAGCGACGGGGCCGATATTCGTTTTGGCCCATTGTAACGAAAAGGAGAGTGACACGGATGTCAATCGGACCGGTGGACTTTCAAATTCTTGTGCCAAAGGTTAATGAAACAGGCAAAATACAGAGTGAATCGCAGCAAAGAATGATAAATCAGGCTCAACAACAGGCTGATAATTCTATTGAACAAGCTGAGCATGATACTAGAAGTGTGCATACACAAAGTGAAGCCCAAAAAACTGCTATTACAGAGGACCAAAAGCGGAAAAATAATAATCAGCGACAAAACGACAAAAATACTGATGAAGAAAATAAAGAAAAAAAAGAAGAGGAAAAATTATTACCACAGGAAAGACACACAATAGATATTCGTATATAAATTTTTACTTAGCATAAATTTATTAAATTACTTATGATAAAAGTTTTGAGGTGTACAAGAATGGATGTATTTTTTACCTGCATTATATTCGTAGGTTCTGGGCTTACTATATTTGCATTTCTTTTGATTTTATATGAGAAAAATCGCCTTCATGATTACAGGGGTGATCTAAAAGAAAAAAAGGATGAGCTTATTAAGGTAATTGAGGATGCCGAAGAGCTTATATCGGAGATGAATCGTTTCTCTGATTATACAGTAACTCAAATTGAAGAAAAGAATAGTGTTTTACTGGACACCCTTGCAGAGGCTGATTTAAAAATCATGCAGATTGACTCGATGATTATGGAAGAAGTATCTGTAAGTGAACATGAATTAGCTTCTGTTTCAATATATGATGAGGATTCTGTAACAAAAATTATTGAGGAAGAAAAACCTAAAAATAACGAGAAAATACCAAGCCATGTGGGCAAAGGAAAGGTATTAACCTTTGATTTAAAGCGCAGAGAGATTATTAAGCTGGCAAAGGCCGGGATAGAGAGTACCGAAATAGCACGTATCCTAAACTGTGGAAAAGGAGAAATAGAGCTGATTGCCAGAATGGGAAGGTAAAGAATGAAACTAATTGACAGTAAAAGTGTTCTTTTAGGTTTGGGTATAGGAATTATCGTCACTTCATTGTTAGGCATTATATTTTTTGTGGGATATAAGCCGCAATTAAGTGAGGGGGAAATTATAAATTATGCACGTAAGATTGGGATGGTCGATCGCTTTGAAATAGGTGATGACATAAAACGAAAAGAAGACGGAAGCTTGCTTTTCACAATTCGCGAGGAAGAAAGTTTTACAGATGTTTCTAAACGGCTTTATGACGCCGGCATAATAGAAAGCTCCATAGAGTTCGAAATAATAATAAAGAAAGATAAACTTGAAAATGCCATTAAGCCCGGTGAATATACTATAAGCTATAGCGATGACACCAAGACAATTATAAAGAAAATTACCGGATTATAAAAAACATACCATAATAGCAGGTATGTTTTTTAAATTAAAAAAAAGTCTTATCATTTACATATGTAATTAATAATCGGAAAAATTCGGGCATTATT
>CAYMLJ010000023.1:0-1972 GCA_964391395.1 uncultured Ruminiclostridium sp.
GTTTTTCAATCTGTTGTGCAAAGAATTCGTGATACTATCGGTTATGATTTTGGCATCACCGACGGTTCCGGAGTGATTATTGCCAGTACAGTCGAAGAAGAAATCGGTCTGGTTCATGACAGCTGTGTTGACTTTTTGAATTCAAATTCTACTTATATTGAAAAGTCGGACATGGTCATGAAAAAGATTGATAATAATGGTCGGCTGGATTTTGTTTTATATCTTTTATCAAATCACCCGGAAAGAAAGAGCTTGGCTGAACTTATTTCAATAAGTCTGGAAAATGCAAAGCTCTATTATGATGAAAAGTATGACAAAAGTAATTTTATGAAAAATGTGCTTCTGGGAAACATCCTGCCCGGTGACATTACAATCAGAGCCAAAGAGCTGAGAGTGAAGAATGATTGCAGAAGAATCGTATACTTAGTAAGGACAGAAAAAACTAGAGAGTTATATGCCTATAATATTATACAGAGCTTATTTCCAAACAACAGCAAAGACTACATTATTTTGCTGGATGATCAGAATTCGGTCCTTATTAAGGAGCTTAAAGAAAAAGAGGATAATGATGAGGTCCATAAAAAGGCCAGAATTATTATTGATACGTTAAGTAGTGAGCTTATGATAAAAGCAAATATAGGGATAGGCACCGAAGCAGAGAGCCTGCGTGATGTAGCCCGTTCCTATAAGGATGCTCAGACTGCATTGAAAATAGGGCAAATCTTTGAGTCGGAAAAAAATATCGTTGATTACAATCATCTTGGTATAGGAAGACTCATTTATCAATTACCCACAACTCTTTGTCGCCTCTTTTTAAATGAGGTCTTTAAAGAAGGCGTTTTTGAAACCATCGACTCTGAGACAATGATTACCATACAAAAATTCTTTGAAAACAACCTTAATGTCAGCGAAACATCCCGACAGCTGTTTATTCACCGCAACACACTGGTGTACAGGCTGGACAAAATTGAAAAAATAACAGGGATGGATTTAAGGAAATTTGATGATGCTATTTATTTTAAGGTTGCCATGATGGTAAAACGCTATCTTGACGATGTATCAAAGTAAATTTTTCCTTCTCTGATTTTTATGGGGGCATATCATGATTAGGTTTGTAGACGCAACCAAGGTATATTCCAACGGAGTAATCGGGCTAAGAAACCTTACTGTCAGGGTAGAAAAAGGCGAATTTGTTTTTGTAATAGGGGCCAGCGGTTCAGGAAAATCAACATTTTTAAAGCTTATAATGCATGAAGAGGTTCCCACCGAAGGTGAGGTCTATGTCAATGGTTATAGTGTTCATGACATGATTCATTCGGAGATACCTTATCTTAGACGCAGCTTAGGCGTCGTTTTCCAAGATTTTAGACTATTACCCAACAGAACGGCATACGATAATGTCGCTTTTGCCATGCAAATTGTAGAGGCTACGGCAAGAGAAATAAGAAGACAGGTTCCACTTGCATTGGGCCTTGTAGGTTTAAGTAAAAAGGCAAGAGCTTACCCTGACCAACTCTCAGGCGGAGAGCAACAGAGGATTGTACTCGCCCGGGCATTAGTTAATAACCCTGCTGTTCTGATTGCCGATGAACCCACAGGAAATTTGGATCCCAAAACCTCAATTGAGATTATGAATCTGCTTGAGGAAATAAATCAGCGCGGTACGACCGTTGTAGTGGCTACCCACGAGAAAAGCATAGTGGATACCATGAAAAAACGTGTTATTACTCTTGATCATGGAGAACTTAAGAGCGACGTGCAGAAAGGATCTTATTTCGATGAAGATTAGAACCGTGAAGCTTCTTGTTAAAGAAGGTACAAATAATATTATAAAAAACAAGCTAATGTCATTTGCATCCACAATGACAGTAGTGGCAGCATTATTTTTCTTGGGAATTATACTTCTGATTGCAGTTAATATAAGCTCAAATATTGAAGCTATGAAGCGAGATTTAGAAATCACCGTGTTTCT
>CAYMLJ010000023.1:2072-9085 GCA_964391395.1 uncultured Ruminiclostridium sp.
ATATAAGCTCAAATATTGAAGCTATGAAGCGAGATTTAGAAATCACCGTGTTTCTCAATGTAAATGCGACCAATTACCAACGAGAAGAAGTGGTTAGTTTTATAGAAGGAAAAAAGAATGCCGGAATCATATCAGAATACAGAAATGTAACCAAAGAGCAGATGTATGAGGATATGAAGGAGATATTGGGTGATGAATCCCTTCTTAAGGGACTTACAGTGGACAATGTAGCCGAATCCTTTTACATAAAACTTGCCGATCCTAACAAAAGCGGTGAAATAATTCAACAGTTATCACAATTCAAAGGTGTTTATTATGATAACGGTATAGGCTACGGGAAAGATGAGCTGGACAAGCTTGAAGCTATTCTGAAGGTTTTTAATTACATAGTGATGGCAATTCTGGTTATTCTCATGATTATCTCCATATTCCTTATATCAAATACTATTCGCCTTACAGTCTTTGCACGGCGACGTCAGATTGAAATAATGAAATATGTAGGCGCATTGGATAGTTTTATAAGATGGCCGTTTATAGTGGAAGGTCTGCTGATAGGCTTTATAGGAGCTCTTTTATCTTTCTTTCTTACATCACAGGCCTACCAATGGCTTCAGGGCGTCATAAATGTTATATTGGCAAATCTCAAGTTGTCTACACTTAGAGTTTTGGAATTTGGTCCGGTGGCGCTCAGGATTTTTATTATCTATTCAATATTCGGAGTAGTTATCGGTGGGATAGGAAGTTTACTTTCTGTCAGAAAACACTTGAACGTATAGTGTTTTGATATTATAATGGAGTGAGCAATTGTAATAAAATTGTAAGTTAATTTATGCATATTTGTTGGTAATCTTTCATATGCAGCCAACTTACTTGAAAGGATGGGGCAGTTACATATGATAAAACGAATAACGTCGGTGTTGATTTGTTTTGTGATGGTTGCAACAATGGTCTTTACATCATCTGCAGGTTCAATAGATGATGCAAGACAAGAGTTAAAACAAACGCAAAAAGAAATTAACGCCATTAAGAATCAACAAAAGAAAGAAAAGCAAAATCTAATAAACAATAAGCAATACAGAGAAAATCTCATAGCCGATTTAGAAAAAAAAGGCCATGAACGAAGTGAAATTGAAGAAAAAATTAAAGAGATTGAATCTGCCATCGCATCTCTTGATGAAGCTATAAGGTTATCCGAGGAAGAGTATGCAGCTGAACTGAAGCTTTTTCAAGAAAGAATGGTTACATTATACATAAATTCAAAAACAAATGCAGAGACAAATTTACTTCTCCAATGTAATGACTTTGAAGAGATGTTTAAAAAAAGTCATATGCTAAAGATGATTTCTCAGTTTGATCAAGATTTACTAAAAAATATAAAAAATAAGCAAAAAGAAATAGATGAGCTTAAGAACCTCAAACAACAGGAAGAAGATAATGCGCAGGAGCAATTGGAAACAATGCTTGTTGCGATAGCTAATCTTGAGGTGTCCCGTTCAGCTGCCGATAAAGAAGTAAAAAAGACTCAGCAAGCAATTAGAGAGCTTGAAAAAGCAGAAGATGAGCTGGAAGCCGACTCGAAAGAGTTAGAAAAATTAATCAGGAAGCTTTCTTCCTCGGGTGCTTATACCGGCGGTGTTATGCAATGGCCTTTGCCGGGATATTATAAAATTGGTTCCCAATATGGATATCGTATACATCCTATTTTGAAATATAAAAAGTTCCATGGAGGCATTGATATTGGCGCTCCTTCCGGAACACCCATTCACGCTGCGGCCAGCGGTAAAGTAATCTGCGCGACATGGAGAAGCGGGGGATCGGGCAATACTGTTATTATCGACCATGGCGGCGGAATTACTACGTTATACTTCCATATTAAAAATGGCGGAATACTAGTAAAAGAAGGACAAACGGTTGTAGCCGGAGATGTTATAGCAAAGGTAGGAAGCACAGGATTATCAACCGGTCCGCATCTACACTTTGAGGTAAGAAAGAACGGTGTTCGCCAGAACCCAGTGAACTATGTTACAGGTAAAAAATAAAAGCATTAATAACATACAAGAGCTTTTGCCAAAACAAAAGCTCTTTTTTTGAAGGTCGCTATAATTTTCTTACTCTTTGGATATCATGCTTACTAATGATTACAACTAAAAAGCTATAGCATAGCTTTTTGATGAAGATTCTATGAATAGAACTTTCATTGCATCCGCTAGGATGTGCTTGTAATCATAGAATTGCACCAGGTTGCAGCGCAATGCTGCAACTTCATGCAAGTTGGCCTTGCCGTCTTGCATGAAAAAGTCATGAAATGACTTTCTGGGGAGCAATCATAACTAACATGGTTTGAAAATTGATAGCATAGGATGTAAAATAGATTTAATTAAGCATAAGAAGGGTTGTTTTAATGAGAAGAAAGCAAAAAATATTACTTTCTGTTATTTTACCAATATGTTTGGTTGCAGTATTCTTTTTAGGGTATTTCTTTTCGGTAATACAGATGACGTCGTGGAATGTTTTCACATCAAAGCCTATAAAAGATTGGTTCAAGCCGCAAAGTGCAATATACTTTGATACCGATCAAGTAGATAAGCTGAATATTGAAGCATTTAATAAGGTTAAGAATGTACTGGAGAATAAATATTATAAACAGGTCGATTTTAATGAGGCATTCAGTACTGCAATCAAAGGACTCTCGGCAGGATTGAATGATCCTTATACCGTTTACTATACCCCTGATGAAATGAAATCGTATTTAGAAGGCGTTTCAGGGAATTATGTAGGAATTGGTGTATCGGTTCATATGGACGAAAATTATCTTTTGACCGTTGCCGATGTTTTTGCTGATTCTCCTGCAAAAGAAGCAGGACTGCTCAAGAATGACAAAATTGTAAAGGTTGATAATGAGGATGTAACAACAATTAAGGATGCCGACTTGATAGTAAAAAAAATAAAAGGGGTCCCTAACACGAAGGTAAGAATAACTATTTATAGACCAAGTGAGACAGAATACAGAGATATTGAGCTGGAAAGACGGGTTATTAATATATCATGGATTTCAAGTGAGGTATTGGAAGACAATATCGGATATATACACATCAAACAATTTGATGATGATATTTATAGAGATTTCGAAGAACATCTTGACAGTCTTATGGCCAAAGGCATAAAGGGTCTGGTAATAGATTTGCGAGACAATCCCGGGGGCTCGTATTATCAGGTTGCCCGGATTGCAGACCGTATAGTACCAAAGGGCATAGTTGTCTATACCGAGGATCGTCACAAAAACAGAAATGAACAATATTCTGATGAAAGAGAGCTGAATATGCCTTTAGCAGTACTTGTGAACGGATATAGTGCAAGTGCTTCCGAAATACTAGCAGCTTGCGTTCAGGATTATAACAAGGGCCTTATTGTTGGGACAAAAACTTTTGGTAAGGGTCTTGTTCAAGAAATTGATATTGATTTTACCAACGGTGGTGGTCTTAAATACACGAAAGCCCGGTATTTTACTCCTTCGGGTAAAAGCATTCATGGAGAGGGTGTTATACCTGATGTTGAGATTGAGCTCAGTGAAGAGTTTAATACCACCTCAATTGAGGATATACCCCATGATAAGGATAACCAGTTGAAAATAGCAGTTGGGGAAGTATTAGCAGAAATAAAAGAATAAGAGCATTTAATTATTACTGAATACCCATGAATAGGATTGGCAATAATGTCTCATGGGGTGATGGAATATGATAAAAAAGGATGAACAGCTTAAATTGGAAATAGCGAAAGAACTTGGGCTGTTGGAAAAAATTCAGTCAGAAGGATGGAAAAGCCTCAGTTCAAAAGAAACAGGGCGAATTGGGGGGCTTGTATCCAGAAAAAAGAGATCTAAGGCAATTTAAGCTGAAGGTATTTACATGTACACGAAATTTGCTGATTTTTACGATCGATTGACTCATGACATCCATTACACTAGATGGGCTGATTATTTACAATCAGCCTTTCGCAAATTCGGGACCAATCCCAAGCTCATCTTAGAGCTTGGGTGTGGAACAGGAAGTCTTGCTGTTGAGTTGTCTAAAAGAGGATATGATATGATTGCTCTTGACTCTTCGACATCTATGCTTAACAAAGCCTATGAAAAAGCTAATAAAGCAGATGCTGATATTCTTTTTATAAATCAAGATATGAGAGATTTTGAACTTTACGGGACAGTGGATACAATTTTGTGCCTTCTGGATTCTATTAATTATATTACATCGATAAAAGATATTAATAAAATTTTCAGCTTAGTCAATAATTATCTTAATCCGGGGGGACTTTTTATTTTCGATGTCAACAGTCCATATAAGCTCTCAACTTTGCTAGGCAACCAGATTTTTTATGAGTTGGATGAAGATATTTCATGGGTCTGGAAAAATACATACAATAATAAAAATAAAACCACGACATTTGACCTGACGTTTTTTGTTAAAAATGAAAAGGGTCTGTATGAAAGATATGATGAAACTCACCAAGAAAGAGCTTTCTCTGGCGAGGAAATTACGGATGCCCTTTCATCTTCGGGTTTAAAGCTTATCGGCGAGTTTGGAAATTTAAGCTTTGATGCGCCCGCCGCAGATGAAGAACGCATTTTTTATATTGCGCAGAAGGCTTGACGTGGTTATAATCTAATATGGAAAAGAGTTTTTATTAATCAAGTTTGCAGGTATAGTAGAACATGTAGTTATGATCTTTGAAGATAGGATATGGAGGGACAACCCTTGGGGAGAAGAGAAACACGGGAAAATGTCATGAAATTGCTTTACCAGGTTCAGATACAGAAGGATGATATTGAAGAACAAATCGATCGTTTCATTGAAGAACAGGAAATTACCGACAAACAGGACAAAGAGTATCTTCTAAATGTGGTAAACGGTGTCATTGAAAATGAGGAAGAACTAGATAACCTGATTTCAATCCATGCCAAAGGATGGACTATTCATAGAATGCCAAAAGTGGATTTAGCGATTATGCGACTTTCCTGTTATGAAATAAAATACAGAAAAGATATTCCAGTCAATGTATCTATTAATGAAGCAGTTGAAATGGCTAAAAAATATAGCGGTGAACAATCAAAAACATTTGTTAATGGCGTTTTAGGTAAAATATTTGCCGAATTAGAGGATAATACCGTTATTGATTCGGAGGAATAAATCATGGAAAGAACATTGACCGTTACCGAGTTAACAACATATATTAAGCAGCTTGTTGATAGTGACATGCTGCTTTCTAATGTCTGGATAACCGGTGAGATTTCCAATTACAAACTCCACACTTCCGGTCATATGTATTTTTCGCTGAAGGATCAGGGAGCGGTAATTAAATGTGTAATGTTCAGAACACAAAACAGCCGGTTGAAATTCAGGCCCGAAGAAGGCATGCGTGTATTAGTCAGGGGTTATGTGTCAATTTATCCTCAGGGAGGAGCATATCAGCTTTATGTTGATGCTATGCAGCCAGACGGTACAGGCGCCTTATATATGGCCTTTGAACAGCTCAAAATAAAGCTGGAGGCTCAAGGCCTTTTTGATACCGTCCGGAAAAAGAAGATACCGGCACTGCCCACAGCCGTCGGAGTAATTACATCTCCTACCGGCGCGGTTATCAGAGATATAATTCAAGTATTAAGTAGACGATACCCTAACACCAGGATCATTGTTTACGGTTCGGCTGTTCAAGGAACAGAAGCGCCGGCGCAATTGATTAAAGGTATCAAATATTTTAATTCAAAAAAGAATGTTGACGTAATAATTCTTGCAAGGGGTGGCGGTTCTCTTGAAGATTTATGGCCTTTTAATGATGAAGCTCTTGCTATTACCATATCGGAATCTGAGATTCCTATAATCTCTGCGGTAGGCCATGAAACGGATTTTTCAATATCAGACTTTGTAGCCGATTTAAGGGCTCCGACTCCTTCAGCCGCAGCTGAGCTGGTTATGCCTGAAAAAAAGGCTTTAAAAGAAGCTTTGACTACAAATGAAAAGCGACTTTTTAATTACTTATCATACAATCTGAAAAAGGAAAGAGACAGATTATCGAGACTGCAAAGCGCCAGAAGCCTGCAAAAGCCTTTAGAGGTAATCAACCAAAAAAGGCAGAGTGTAGATACTCTTGAGAAAAACTTGGCACTTCAGGGAAGAACCGGGTTGGACAGAGCCAGAAATTCATTAAAGACAGTAGTAGCGCAATTAAATGCCTTAAGCCCTCTAACCGTATTGAGCAGGGGGTATGGAGTTATTCAATATGAGGACGGTAAGCTGATGCGGTCAGTCAAAGGATTAAAATCCGGCGATAAGCTTATTATTACTATGACTGATGGTAAATTCAGTGCTGTCTGCGATAAAATGTTTTAAGGGTGGGAGGGGAAATAGAATGGCAAATAAAGAGGAGAAAGTTGATATTACATATGAACAAGCTGTTCAGGAATTGGAAAGCGTTGTAAATATGCTGGAAAGCGGAGATTTACCCTTGGAGGAATCCATAAAAGTCTTTGAGAAGGGCATAGGTCTGGTTAGGATATGCAACAAAAAACTGGATGATATTGAAAAACGTATTACACTCTTAGTTGAGGGAAAGGATGGGATCATCGAGAAGGACTTTAGTCCTGATGATTAATAATAATGAATTTTAATGACGAGTATAAACAATATTTAGATATAATTGAGGAGTGGCTTAAAGGCATTCTGCCGCCGAAAGGTCTTTTGGATGATGACTTTCCTGAAAGTAGAATCTATGAAGCTATAGAATATAGTCTTATGGCAGGAGGAAAAAGAATAAGGCCGATTTTATTATTGGCTGTTTGCGATTTACTAAACGGTGATAAAAAGGATGTTATTCCTTTTGCCGGAGCTATTGAACTAATTCATACCTATTCGCTTATACATGATGATCTTCCCTGCATGGATAATGATGACTATAGAAGAGGCAAGCTAACTAATCACAAGGTGTTTGGTGAGGCAATGGCCATTCTTGCAGGTGATGGT
>CAYMLJ010000023.1:9185-17253 GCA_964391395.1 uncultured Ruminiclostridium sp.
AGAGATAAATGAATCAGGATGTATACGGGGGAGATACAGAATTGACACAGGTGGGAATCTTTTTTAACAATACGGCTATAACGCTACCGATTTTTTCATGGTTTTTAGCCCAATTAATCAAATTTATTAGCCATTTTGTTCAACATCAGAAAATTGACTTTAGAAAGTTTGTTGCTTCCGGAGGAATGCCAAGCTCACATAGTGCGATTTCAGTGTGCCTTGCAGCTGTAATGGCAGTAAAAAATGGGTTGAATTCGAGCGAATTTGCCATTTCCACCATACTATCATTTATCGTAATGGCAGATGCAACAGGTGTTAGAAGAGCTGCGGGGAAACAAGCGGAAGTCCTAAACAAGCTGGTTTACCATTCGCGGGAAATTAGGGTGGATAAAGAGTTAAAGGTACTATTGGGGCATACACCGACACAAGTATTTGCCGGGGCTGCTTTGGGAATAATAGTAGCATTATTATTTGCATAAAAAGAAGTTTTAGTGTATAATATTTTCTCAATAGTAAAAAACATCAGGATGGCGCAGTATCCTAGTCAGTACTGCTTGCTTCGAAGACGGGCCTAAAAATCCGTTAAAGGGCACATCGATGAAGTTCCTTGTGCCGGCTTGTTACGCCCAGTGATGGGTTGGTGCTGGGAGTTAAGGTTTAGGGGCAGCCTGCAATGGCATGCGGGTACTGACCCCTTTACCGCGGAGACCCTTAATTGTGGAAGATAGATTGCCCCGCGTAAGCGATAAAAATCTTGACTACGATGAGGGAGTAAACCTGTCATGCGGTATCGCTTTTTGATGCTGTGGACAGTGTAGCCTGCCTTGAGCGTTGTTTGGAGGATAGCGGGTCACGTGTTTATGTGCTGGCCGGTACATAAGCAATATTGCCGTTTGAAACCAACGATGCAAAAGAGGCTAGAGTAGGCACAGGCTCTCGGGGAAAACCCCTAGGCTGTTTGAAATGAGGCAATCCGGGGATTGCAGTGTGGACTAAGTGGCAATCAGGCTTTGATAAGGGTGACCTTACAACGATGGATTCAATGGGAAACCACCGAAACGGCGACGATTCGGTATCTATCGGGGAAAACCTGCCTGACCTAAGCCGCAAAATTTACTCGGATTGTTGCCATCCTGTTTAATTACTAAGTTTATATGATATTTAGAAAGCAGGATTTTTGCTTGGATCAAGAAAAATCAGAAAAGAAATATATAAAGCTTTTTGACAAATATAAGGAATTATCCGGTGAAAGCATCCCGGTTAAAAAAGGCTCCGGCATTGAAAAAAAGCATATCCTTTGGGGCTTTTTTATTACAATTATTTCATTTACATTATCTATACTTATACTATTTGCTTCTACCAGCATTTTCAAATCAATATCTCCCCCATTTGCTTTTTTAGTAGTATTAGGTATTATTTTGATTGGTGTAATTTTTGATGTCATAGGGATGGCTGTTACTGCCGCCGATGAAACTCCTTTTCATTCAATGGCATCAAAAAAGCTAAAAGGAGCAAGACAATCGATAAATCTTCTACGTAATGCGCCTAGAGTATCTAGCTTTTGTAATGATGTTGTAGGGGATATCTGCAGCGTTGTGAGCGGTGCCGCAGGTACGGCCATTGTATACAAGCTTTTTGCCGATAGTGCAAATATTTCTTTGTTTGAAGTAGCATTAGGTGCTTTAATAGCTGCTCTAACCGTTGGAGGAAAAGCCTTCGCAAAAAATATAGGCATAAATAATGCCAACTATATAGTTTATAAAGTGGGTCGTATAGTCGCTATTTTTTCAAGAAAAAGTAATCCTAATAAAAAATGCAAGAAAAGCGGCTGATTTGAGGTGTAGTTTTAGTTGATTATGAATGATGGTAAATGTTACGGATATCTTTCAAGAATAAATACTCCAGCAGAACTAAAGGGCTTGACATATAATGAGCTAGGGATATTAGCAGAAGAAATTCGGCTGTTTCTGCTCGACTCTGTTTCAAAAACCGGGGGGCATATTGCCTCTAATTTGGGTGTCGTAGAATTGACTTTAGCACTTCACAAGGTTTTAAATACTCCATTAGATAAAATCGTTTGGGATGTTGGACATCAAACATACGTACACAAGATCCTTACCGGGCGTAAGGATTTCTTTGAGACACTGCGTCAATTAGACGGAATAGCAGGTTTTCCTAAAACTCAAGAAAGTGAGCATGATGTATTTAATACAGGACATAGTAGCACCTCCGTTTCTGCTGCTCTGGGAATGGCTAGGGCGCGGGATTTAAACGGCGAGGATTATACCGTGACCGCTGTTATAGGGGATGGAGCTCTATCGGGTGGAATGGCCTTAGAGGCATTGAATGATGCCGGGATGTCCCGCACTAATCTTTTATTGATTCTCAATGATAACGGTATGTCAATTGCTCCTAATGTGGGAGGACTATCCCGATATCTGAGCAAAATCCGGGTACGGCCCTTTTATTACAAGACAAGAGAATCTATGCAGGCTTTTATAGATTCGTTGCCAAACTCAGGAAAGAGACTTAGAAAATTTTTGCATAAAGTAAAAGCGGCCATGAAGAGTATGCTTATACCGTCGATGTTTTTTGAGGATTTGGGATTTCGTTATTTCGGCCCTATTGATGGCCATAATATAAAAGAGATGGTCAGGGTATTTGAACAGGCTAAAACCATGAAAGGGCCTGTTTTAGTGCATGTTACCACGGTAAAAGGAAAAGGATATAAGTTTGCAGAGGAAAATCCGGGTATTTATCATGGTATTGCACCTTTCGAGATAGAGACAGGCCATGTTATGAATTCAGGCAGTGAGAATTATTCGAGTGTTTTCGGAGAGAAGATTTGTGAACTTGCCAAACAGGATGAAAAAATTATTGCTATTACCGCTGCAATGACTGACGGAACAGGTCTTTCACAATTCAGAGAACTATATCCGAAACGCTTTTTTGATGTAGGTATTGCCGAACAGCATGGGGTAACCATGGCAGCCGGCATGGCTATAGGAGGAGCGAAGCCTGTTGTTGCAATATATTCGACCTTTCTGCAACGGGCTTATGATCAGATCCTTCACGATGTAGCTTTGCAAAACCTAAAGGTAGTATTTGCCGTAGACCGTGCTGGAGTTGTAGGAGATGACGGAGAAACCCACCAAGGTATCTATGATATTTCATTTCTTTACACCATACCCAATATGGCTATCTTGTCGCCGGCATCACCCAATGAACTTAAAAATATGCTAGATTATGCTGTTATTAAACACCAGGGACCCATTGCTGTACGTTATCCAAAGGGTTCGGGCCGTGAGTTTGACGGTTCGAGTGTTCCTATAGAATTTGGTAAAGGCAAGATCTTAAAAGAAGGTACTTTGGTTACTCTAATAGGCGTAGGACAGATGCTGGAAATTACCTTTGAAGCAGCTCGGTTGTTGGAGGTAGAAGGAATTTCATGCGAGATTATTAATCCAAGATTCTTGCGGCCTTGCGATGATGACCTCATATTAGCATCGGCCAAAAAAACGAAAAAAGTTGTTGTGATAGAGGATGTTATTCAAGAGGGTGGTTTTGGTGCCTATGTAACCGGACTTATAAACAGTGCTCGTATAGGAGCATATACAAAGGTTATTGGACTTCCGGATAAGGGCATCGAACATGGGAAAAGAGAATTGATATACAAAAAATACGGGCTTGATGCGCAAGGAATAAAAGACGCTATCATAAAAGACCTTGATGCGCCGCCAAAGAGGTATTAATGGCCAAAGAGAGATTGGATGTAATTTTATTTAATAAAGGGCTTTTTGAGAGCCGGGAAAAGGCTAAAGCCGCTATTATGGCAGGTTTAGTTTTTGTTGACAGTGAACGTGTAGATAAACCTGGCATGACCTATAGCGAGGATTGCGCTATAGAGGTTAAAGGTAAACCCATTCCATATGTCAGCCGCGGAGGCCTAAAACTGGAAAAGGCAATTTCCGAGTTTGGCATAGACCTTAAAGATCTGATTTGTGTGGATGTGGGTGCATCAACAGGCGGATTTACAGATGTTATGCTAAAAAACGGAGCAAGAAAGGTCTATTCAGTGGACGTGGGCTACGGACAATTAGCTTGGGAACTTCGAAATAATCCCAAGGTAATTTGTATGGAGCGCACTAATTTTCGTTATATTACCAAAGAACAAATAGGCGAACCTTTGGATTTTGGGACTGCCGATGTTTCTTTCATATCCCTAAAGCTTATACTTCCACCTTTAAAAGCTTTGCTAAAGCCTTTCGGTAAAGTGGTATGCCTTGTAAAACCGCAGTTTGAAGCGGGAAGAAGTAAGGTAGGAAAAAAAGGGGTAGTAAAAGACCCCAAAGTCCATGAGGAAGTTTTAAATTCAGTTATAGCATCTTCTCTAAAATTAGGATATACAGTCTCAGGCCTTTCATTTTCGCCTATTACAGGGCCGGAAGGTAATATTGAATACTTGCTATATTTAATAAATGGAGATATGGAAAAAGAGGCTGAGATAATTGTCTCAGATGCAGTTAATTCAGCACATGCCGAGCTTGGCTGATATCAGACCCCGGATGGAATTAGATGCATTAATTCTTCTACGGTATCGGCAACACTGAGAGCTTTTAGTATTTTCTTGCTGGGAGCATGATAAATAGTAAAATCATCATATTCTCCGATATCTTCCCGTATACTATTTACTGTAGAGTTCTTGAATGGATCAAATCCCCAATCATTCACATCTACTTGCATACAAGCATCAATGCGTATCCAATTATCAAGTTCCTGAATATATACTGCATTAAATCCGTGAGCAATAAGTCTCTCAAAATCCTCGTAATATCGGATTTGATAACAGAAACCCGCAGGAATGCCTGATGCTCTCATAAGGGCAGCAAGAAGATGAGCCTTGGCAAAACATATGCCATGCCCTTTGTCCAGCACCTCAGAAGCTGTTTTTGTAACACTGGTTGCGTTAATATCATAAGAATGAAAGATATGATCTCTGGTAAATTTATAAATTTCCCGTGCTTTAGAAAGATTGTCTTTAAGACCGTATGTAAGCTGCTCCGCTGTTTGTGACACCAATGGGTGGTCAAAATCTAATATGTCGCTATTTTCAAGATAATCACTTATGTCCGACTTATCCGGATTCGGGTCAGGCATTACAAATCTCAACTCCTTCAATATTTCTGATTTAATAGTATGCTACCATTGTTTTTTGTTTGATGCAAGACTATTATGTTACTTCTATTATGTTATGGTATAATTTAAAACGAGAATAATGATATACTATACCTTAAAAAACTTTCTAAAGTAGATTAATCGGAGTGGTTTCAATGAAAAGAAGGAAACTAATTTGGGAAATAATAAGTCTGCTGGTTACAATAATAGTAATCGCTTCTGTTGTCTTTGCACTTAATATGATGGTTTTCACCATATCCGGAGTAAATCAGGTTTCCATGAGAAACACATTAATTGAAGGAGATATTGTTTATTACAACCGGCTTGCCAACAAGACAGACCATTTTAAAAGAGGAGATATTGTACTCTTTTTGACAGGCGGAAGAGAAAAACACGGAATCTGGGATACATTCAGTATAAAGCTTACAGATTTAAAAGATAATTTAACGAATAAGGGTAAATTCACAAATGAACGCTATGTCAAGCGTATTATCGGCATACCCGGAGATATTATAGAAATAGATGATGATGGCAAGGTTTATGTGAACGGAGAAATAGAGAATAAGCCGTATGTTTTAGGTCAGACTTCTAAAGGTGATATAAAATACCCGCTTAAGGTGCCGGAAAATAGTTTTTTTGTTATGGGCGATAACAGGGAGATGTCTGACGACAGCCGCAAATTTGGCTGTGTTAGTATAAATTCTTTTGAGGGAAAAGCAACCTTTGTTCTTTGGCCCTCCTCAAGCGTAAAAGGAATAAAGTAAAACCAATGTGAGGATTATATGGAAAAAGAGATTGACAATGGGCAGAGAAAACTGCCGGTACCCTTTGATTCAGGCTTACTGTATACGGTCGTTGCTATTTATTATGTATATGCATCAAGATATATCGTTGGGCTTAATCTTCCCACCGAGATAAACCTTATACTCTCCCAAATCTTATTTTTGTTTGTACCGCCGGTACTCTTAGTAATTATCAGAAAATATAACATAAAAGAAACATTTAGGCTAAAAGCACCTAAACCATTGGAAGTTTTACTTATGCTGGTTATAAGCCCCGTTATGGTTATTGCGGGATTCTGTGCAGGCTTTATTGCACTTCTTGCCGTAAAGGGTGTTTTTGGTAGGGTATATATCGGAGGAGACGTAACCGATTTAATGTCAAAAAACATTATTATTTCTCTGCTGCTAGTTGCAGTGCTCCCGGCGGTGTGCGAAGAATTACTCTTCAGAGGGATGATACAAAGAGGACTTGAAAGGATCGGAGCAGGTTGGTCTATTTTCTTAAGCGGCATATTATTCGGTTTATTTCATTTTGATTTTCAACGGCTGGCGGCTCAGACCTTAATTGGTTTTTTAGCAGCATACGTGGTATATCGTACTGGTTCGATTTTTAACGGTATGATACTTCATTTTAGTAACAATGGTCTCCTGACGCTCCTTGCAAACTATATGGCAGGCTCGGAGGTACAGGGTACCCGGGTAGTGACTGACCCCTTTGATATTCCGGAATTTTTGCAGATTGCCACCCAATACAATATGTCACTTGAACAGCTGCTCGGGATGATGGCAGCAGTGTTTGCGGTTTTTTTAGCAATTAGTATGGCAGTTTTATTTGGACTTCTAATAATTCTAAGATCCATTACCCAAAATACCGTAGAAAAACCCGAAAAAATAAAAGGCAGCGGTAAAGGCATGCTAGTCGGACTTCCGGGGCTGTTAATGATTGGTATCGTATACACAGGGTTGGGATTAATGTTGCTAAATCATAATATGGGTCAAAAGATTCTTCAATTTATGGGAATGCTGTGAAATAAAACGATATGATTTAATAAGGTGTAAATACGGAAAGGTTCACAAATAGATGATAATTGCTGATCAATGGACTGAATATAAGCTTTTGGATGCAGGAGACGGTGAAAAGGTTGAAAGCTGGAACGGCACAATATTAAGAAGGCCCGATCCACAGGCCATTTGGCCTTGGACAAAACCGGGGGTGTGCGACAATGTACATGCACATTATCACAGAAGTAAGGCCGGAGGCGGACAGTGGGAATATAAAATCAACATTCCCCAAAATTGGACTATTAGCTATAAGAATCTAAAGTTTAATGTGGAGCCTACAGGATTTAAGCATACGGGCCTTTTCCCGGAGCAGGCTGTCAATTGGGACTGGATGACAGAAAAAATAATTGCGTCAAACAGGCCGATTTCGGTCCTCAATCTGTTTGCGTACACAGGTGGTGCTACATGTGCCTGCCTTGCCGCCGGAGCTTCTGTGTGCCATGTGGATGCTTCAAAGGGTATGGTAGCATGGGCAAAGAAAAATGTTCAATTGTCAAACCTGATAGACAAACCTGTACGTTTTATTGTGGATGACTGTATGAAATTTGTCCAAAGAGAAATAAGACGAGGACGGTTTTACGATGCCATTATTATGGATCCTCCTTCATACGGAAGGGGTCCAAACGGTGAACTGTGGAAGCTTGAGGATGAACTCTTTTCACTGGTAAACACCTTAAAGGATGTTATGAGCATCACCCCGTTATTTTTCCTTCTTAATTCTTACACTGCGGGTTTTTCTCCCAGAGTTTCGGCAAATATGCTTGAACTTAGCTTAAAGAGAAAGTTTGGTGGGAAGGTTAATAGCGGTGAGATAGGTCTGCCTATTACAGATTCAGGGATAGTGCTTCCCTGTGGCAACTATGCCCGCTGGGAGATGTAAAGTTTTTGAATTCTATTATGGATGATAAAACACTTTAATGGTATAATATGCCCACAAGCAATTCAAAGCAAAGCTTTGAATGCGCCCGGCAAAGCCGGGCAAAAGTATTTTGCTATGCAAAATACGCATGCGGTCATGTTACACCATAAACTGCAGATGCTGATTTCAT
>CAYMLJ010000024.1:0-2684 GCA_964391395.1 uncultured Ruminiclostridium sp.
TTCATACCAAGACCTATCTGCATAGGGTTTGTGCCTCCTCGTCCCGACAAAGCATCAGGTGAACCGGCAGATGATAGGGTTTGTGAAAAAATTTCCTGAAAAGTGGCACGGCTTCCTTTGAAGCCTACCGTGTTGACGTTGGCTATATTGTTACCTATAACGTCCATACGTGTTTGATGAGCCTTCAAGCCTGAAACACTTGAAAACATAGACATCATCATAAAAATCAACCTCCTAAAAGTTCTCGTTCCTTCTGTCATTCGGGAACGAACAGCCTCCCGGTGGGTCCGGCTGCATAATTTTACTTTGTTTTCGTTGTTGCATATCAAGTTATTAGATTGTAACCCTTATGTAAATACCGCTCCATCAATATGCGTAAAAACATTATCCTTTAGTTCACTTTGGTTTAATGCAGTTATTACTGTTCTGGCATTAACATTAACCACAAATGCCACATCATCCATTACTACCAACGTATCTCTTACGCCTTTTGTCGAAGCTTTGTCTACCGCATTTTTTAGCCTTTCAACCCTGTCAGCATCAAGATCAATTTTGCGATCTTCTATACGCATTGCTGCATGCTTAGAGATTTTTACCTCTTTGCTTTCGTTGAGCTTTTGACTCAAAATCGAAGAAAAATCTTCTCCTTTGTTTGAAACAGGGGCCTTCACAGCGGGTTTAGCTGTCCCTACAACCTGGTGAATACTCTGAATGGGACGATTATTAATATTCATATTAACCTCCTCCCATCAAATTGTTCCTGTTTCATCCGTGTCTTCCTCGTCTGTCTCGTCTTCGGGTTCGGGCTCGGTTTGGTTCTGTTTTTGAAGCTCCTTTAGAATTGCATTTAGAAGCATCTGCTCAGTGGATAAAAGATCTATTCCTTGTGTTGAATAAATGTTGCCTACAGGAACCTTAATATCATCAAGCAATAGCCTCAACTCACCGTCTGGGCCCTCATACCCGGCTCTGAGTATTCCTTTAACCGTGTATCTCTCCCCAGTTATCTCGTCCTCGAGTTTTACTGTAATTTCTTTACCAACCATACCCGTAATGAATTCCTCTTCATTTTCGAAGGCACCGATATCAAGGTTATAAGGTTTGATTTCAACCTCATCCAGCCTTGTGTATACTCCGTCTTTTTCTTTAGTGACCGACGAAATAATGCCTTCAATTGAAGTTGCTTTTCCGGTGGAGCTAAATATATTTGCTTTGGCTAGCAAACCGATTATATTGCTATATTCAGTAACAGATCCACCCGAGCCAATGTTGGTATCCGATACATAGGTAACCTTGTCGATCGGAACATCGTCATCGCCAACTACAGCGTAAACCTTACCATTCATCACACGAACCGATTCCACCATACCACTTACGAATTTTACATCACCGGCTTCATCTGTTATCTCCGCAGAAATATATTTTCCCATCATAGCAAAACCGGTTGTATAAGAGAATGATTGATTTAGGTTCTGCATCTGCTCGAGAGCGCTGAACTGCGCCATTTGTGCAATAAAATCTGTATCAGAGGACGGATTCATGGGGTCCTGATTCTGAACCTGAGTAATCAGGAGCTTCAAAAAATCATCCTTTCCCAATTCTCCAGTATTACGGGTAGATGCTGATGATTTCGCCTGCTCTTCTATTATTTGTTCTATTGTCTTCTGTGATCCTACACCTGATGTACTTGGCATTTTTGTCACTTCCTTCCCTTAAAATAATTCGGAGATTAAGCCGTAAGGTTAATCTGAGAGGTATCATCAAAATATTCTTTTTCAATTCTCGCTCTTAGATGAAGTCTATCAGCGTCTACCTGTGAAGAAGTACTTGTTGTTCGTCCTAAGCTCGCTGATTGGGTTCTGGTCTTACCGCCGCTGTTTTCCTTATTTTGGCCATTTTCATTTCCGTTGCCGACCGAAACACTAAGGCTCTGAACAGTAAGTCCGCTCTTTTCCAGAGCATCTTTAAGCATTTGCATATTACTCTCGAGAATTCCCTTTACCTGCTGATTTTCTGCAGTTATCCTAGCCAATATTTCTCCCCGTTCATGAATAATTTTAAGAGATAGCTTGCCTAGGCTGTCAGGTTTCAAATGCATTTCCATTTCCTGTTTGTTCTCTCCCGCCATGAGTTTTACCTTCATCATTACTTGATTGGCTACAGTCTGGGCAAGAGGCTTTTGGGATAACGGAAGCTGTGTCTTTTCAGAACTTAATGGCTGATTCAGATTCTCCCTAGGTATTTGCTGGTTCTGTACAAAAATGTTTTCAAAAGGATTTTCATTCTCAGGTAGTGTCTTCAGCGCGGGAGCATCGGTATCTTTAACATGTGCAGCAGTTTCACTTCTGGTGTCTTTTTTTTCATGTTGAGTCTCTGATTCAGCCTTTACAGGTTCTTTCAAAACCGCTTCTTCAGGCACAATACCGGTTAGAACCGAATCTGTCTGAATTTGAGCATCCTGTTCCTTGGCAAGAGCAGCATTTAGCTTTGACACCTGTTCATTAAGCTTGTCAATCAGTTGTCCGCACTGAGATTTGAGTTGCTCAATTAATTCTTCTTTGCTGACACTTTCACCAAAAATCTCGGCTTTTAGTTCGGTAATATTTTGATCTTTAGTAAGCTTCTCAATAAGACCTTGAATTTTCTCCATAAGATCATTGATTTCAGGTGTTTGCTGACTACCG
>CAYMLJ010000024.1:2784-7138 GCA_964391395.1 uncultured Ruminiclostridium sp.
CTCTGCATCATTTTTTCACCTCCTTCCGATTGCCCCGATTAAAGGGCGCAATATATATGCATCACCGACCAAGTCTTCGATCGGATAGCAATCCATAAATATCAGCCGCAATCTTTGCATCCATTCTTTCAAGGATCGGAGCCATAATTTTTGGTTCCATGCCTTCAAAAATATCAAGCAATGCTTCCTTGTCATTAGAAAACAATTCACTAAGCATATTTGCTGCTCCCTGTGGGGCCATAGTTGAAAATGGTTTTGCCAGAGCCTTTTTTTCTTCGCTCACTGCAACATTTTTCATAATTTCGGCATATACAGCCTCAGCCGTTGCCTTGTCAACCTTCTGAAAGTAATTTTTAAAGCCCTCAGGGTCTCCTCTGGCAATAAGCTCTGCCAAAGACTTTCTGTCAGCCTCAAGTGCCGCTTTTTCGGCTTCTATTGACTCTAAAATCAATCTATTCGATTCGGATATAGATACTAACTCATCTGCGCTTAGACCTTCGGCTTTAATCTTTTCGATAGTCCAATTGGCTTCATTAAGGCTTTCAGTGAGACTTCGAACCCTATCACGATACTCCTCATACTTTTCTACAATCTGCTTATCTGTCATGTATTTAGGGTCTTCCGGATCGTATCCGGCTAAATCCTTAGGTATGAATACTTTTAAAATAGGATAGTTTTTAACGTAAGGCTTTAATGAATCGCCCACTCCATTTATATTGTTCTTTGCTACAAAATAAAAAACCCCGACAAAAACAATGGCAACAACCAAAAAAGCTATCAACACCACAATTATAGAATGTAAACAGCCTCCGGGCTTTTCTGATTGGTTGTCTTGTTCTTGTTCCGAGGTTTGCTCAGCTTGTCTTTCCTTTTCTGCCATGAATAATCTCCTTAGTCGGTTATATCCGCTTTAGAAGCTCTTTTATAACTAACAAGCTCGTCTACTTGCTGTTGCTCTTTTTTTGCTTCTTCTTTCAAATACTCTTGGAAGTCCTTTTCCTTAAGATTTTCCAGAACCTTTCTTTCTCTCATTATTTCAACGAGTCTTTCTCTTATGATATCGACATTTTTTTGCTGCCGCTTAACATTCTCCTTTTGCTTATCTCGTGCAAGTTGGAGATGCTCAAGATATGCTTTTAGGTCCTTGATTTTTTCAGGACGAATAACTCCCGAGCAAGCTTCTCTAAAGTCATTAGTGGTAATATCAATATTATCCTCTATAACTCTAAGCTTGCTTTTTTCTTCCTCAAGCTTCATGATGGCTACGCCCAGCTCATTTTTGGCATTCTTTTCGAATTGCTCTTTCAATTTTAATAATGTTTGTAAGCGGAATTTAAAACCTGCCATTTAATCTCCTGATTTTATACTTCAACTGATTTTTTTAGAAGTTCAATCGTATCGGAAAAGGAAAAACGTGCAAAGGTATCCTGTGTCAGAAATTCGTTTATACCTTTGTTTAACTGAATTGATAAATCTATATCCGAATTGCTTCCTTTTACATATGCACCGACATTAATAAGGTCCTCGGCATCGGTATATATAGCGAGATTGCGACGAAGTTCATTGGCACTTGCTTTATGATAATCGTCTATTATGTCGGTCATAACACGGCTGATAGATGCCAGCACATCAATTGCCGGATAATGATTTCTATGAGCAAGTCTTCTTGAAAGCACAATATGCCCGTCCAAAATGCCGCGGGCTGTATCTGTGATGGGCTCATTCATATCATCTCCGTCTACCAATACTGAGTATAAGCCGGTTATAGATCCTTTTGATGAGGTGCCTGACCGTTCAAGAAGCTTTGGCATTGCAGCGTATACAGAAGGGGTATAACCTCTTGTTACGGGAGGTTCGCCGGTAGCTAGGCCGATTTCCCTTTGTGCCATGGAAAAACGGGTTAAAGAGTCCATCAGAAGAAGCACATCATTGCCGCAATCTCTGAAATATTCTGCAATAGCTGTAGCAACAAGAGCCCCTTTTAAGCGTATTAAAGCAGGTTGATCCGAGGTAGCTATAACAACTACGGAACGCTTAAGCCCTTCCTCTCCCAGATCTCTTTCCAGAAAGTCTCGAACTTCACGTCCTCGCTCACCTATTAATGCTATTACGTTTATATCAGCCTTGGTATTTCTGGCAATCATACCTAGCAGAGTAGATTTTCCCACACCACTTCCCGCAAAGATACCTAGACGTTGGCCTTTACCCACGGTTGTAAGTCCGTCAATACACTTTACACCCAAAGGGAGAGGCTGGGTGATTCTTGGACGTGTCATAGGATTGGGCGGCATATTGTTAACCGGGTAGTATTTTTCTATGTCTACGGAGCCTTTTCCATCTATAGGGTTTCCCAATCCATCTAAAACCCTGCCCAGGAGGTTCTGCCCAACACCAACCTCAAGATCCTTATCAGCTGCCTCCACAATATTTCCGGGTCCAATACCTGACATATCCCCTATAGGCATTAATAAAACTTGTTTGTCTTTAAACCCGACAACTTCAGCAAGAACCCTCCTGTCGTTTTGCGAGAAAATATGACACAAGGCCCCGACATGCGTCTCGGGGCCCTCAGCCTCAATTGTGAGACCTACAACTTTGGTCACTTTGCCCGAGTATCGGACAAAATTTCGTGATTCCAATAGCTTTTTATATTTATCTAATGTAACACTATTATTCATATTGCTGTCCATTATCGCCCATTAACTCAAAAAAAGCCTTTCTTATACTATCCAAGCGAAGATCACAACTACCGTCAACCGATCCATATTCAGTATCGATAATACAAGAGCCTTTAGTTAGAGATCCGTCTTTCCTTATTTCAATCTCATTAAGACCTTTAATGTTCATACGGAGCGCTTCCTCGTTAGCCACAACATATTCATAGTCATCCGCAGATACCTTTAAAACAATATTTTCCCGGTTGCTGCATGAAGTAATTGTTTCTCTTACTACCCCTATGATAGTATCTTCGTTATTGCGAATTTCGTCCCCTACTACCTTTGCCGCAATACTCAATACCAGATCCAGTATATCATGCTCAAGGGATGAAAGAGTATCCTCATAGGCCTTTTTGCTTTGCTCCTTGAATTCCATAGCCTCTGCTATAAGATCATTATAATGCTGCTGTGCCAGCTCTTCACCATGCCGGTAGCCCTCTTCTTTTGCCTTCTGCTGTATATCAGCTATGAGAAGTTCTGCATTTCTTTGTGCTTCATCTATTACTCTTTCGGCCTCAAGCTCAGCTTCTCTCTTTATTAAAGCAGCCTTCTCCTTAGCCTTATAAATTATATCCTGACTAATTTCAAGCTCTTTTTCCGGGTCGGCTTTTGTTGCGGCAACCTCGTCAAATATATCCTCTACAATAGATTGTTTAGGTTCATGCCTCTCCTGTTTATAAGGATTTCCTATATTCACCTGATTACGCTTATATACTCCGTAGCCATAGGAATTGTTATACAACTATTTCGTCTCCTCCACCGCGTGAAATAATAATTTCTCCGGCATCCTCCAGCTTTCTTATGACATTTACTATCTTTTGCTGTGCTTCTTCTACATCCTTTAGTCGAACCGGCCCCATATATTCCAGATCTTCCTTTATCATCTCGGATAATCTCTTTGACATATTATTATAGATAAGATTCTGTACCTCCTCGGTAGCACCTTTTAGAGCAAGAGCCAGCTGGCTGTTGTCAACTTCATGTAAGAAGCGCTGAACCGATCTGTTATCAAGCTGCAGAATATCCTCGAACACAAACATTCTCTTTCTTATTTCCTCAGCCAAATCGGTATCCTCAATTTCAAGAGAGTCCATAATGTATTTTTCTGTACCTCTGTCTACCGAATTTAATACATCAACTATGGCCTGAATACCACCTACAGCGGTAAAGTCCTCTGTAACAAGTGCTGACAGTTTTTTCTCCAGAACCCTTTCAACTTCTTTTATTATCTCAGGGGAGGTTCTGTCCATAATAGCTATTCTCTTTGCAACATCTGCCTGCTTGTCCTGGGGCAGAGCTGACAAAACCGCAGCCGATTGATGGGGTTTTAAGTAGGAAAGAATAAGAGCGATTGTCTGCGGATGTTCACTTTGAATAAAGTTCAGAACCTGCGCTGGGTCTGCTTTTCTGACAAAATCGAAAGGCCGCACCTGTAAGGAAACCGTCAACTTATTTATGATTTCCATGGTTTTCTCGGTGCCCATAGCCTTTTCCAAGATATCCTTAGCGTAACCTATACCGCCTTCAGTAATATACTGTTGTGCAAGACATATCTGGTAGAACTCGCTTAATACCTTATCTCTTTCTGCAGGGGAAACAGTTCTGATATTTGCTATTTCCAAAGTAAGCTGCTCTAT
>CAYMLJ010000024.1:7238-14503 GCA_964391395.1 uncultured Ruminiclostridium sp.
GGAGCTTGGGCTGCAAGCTTCTGCACACTGATAGTAATATTCTCTACCGGAACTCCTGTAGCGGCATAGGCAGATTGCCTGACCTGCTCCAAATACTCAGGATTAAGACCGTCGGGGGTTTGAATTTGATTCCCGTACCATAAGGAAATCGACATAGTTGATTGCTCATTAATAAGCTTACCCACAGCCTTCTCTGCTTGTTCATTGGTTTGATTATAAAGATATTCCCTAACCGCTTGATTTTTGTTATAGCGAGAATTTCCGTCCTCACCCATCTGGTATGTTATTGTTCCTTGAGGATTGGTATCGGTGCCCGGTATATCTCCGGCATCTCCATTAATCAACGATTCTTCAAGAATCTCTTCATTTAGTATTGCATCCTCATCTTCAATAGGAGGGGCATATTTTGTGGACGAACTGGTCAATGTATCAAAATCCAGAACTGCATTGGCAGACACACTGATAGTATCAAAATGCTCATTTTGCGCTATGCCAATTTTAAAGAAGTCATACACTTTGTTTTCAAGCTCAAGCTGTCTTTGTCGGCGCAATTCATCCTGACTGCTCGCTTTAAGAATATCAGTCTGGTTGTAATCCCGCGATAAAGGATTGAGGTTGTGGTCAACAATAGTAATCCGTTCGGCGGGAATACCCAGCGAAGCGGCTACCACCTTTGCCGCTGCATCCACCTGATTCGGAGTAAGGGCTACCTTTGTCTTTAACATGACATATGCACTACCCTGCTGATCCTCCACATCGGATTTTACCCAATAAGTCTTTTCGGGTTTTGAATATTGGACAGTAGCATTTTCAACATTTTCGAATTTTTTTAGTTTATATACAAGATCATTTGTAACGTAGTTTTTCCAGAGATTATCTTTGTCTCCCTCTGTTGCCGTCAAGGATAATTTACTCCATGTATCTGCAAAAGTTGTCTCTGGAGAGACAACTCCCTGAGTAGTCAAATCAAACTCAATATCTTTTTTTCGTTTACTGTCAACAAAAATCTGATTATCGCCCTTTTTAAATCTAATATCATTCTCGGTAAGATATGAAACAACCGGCTGGAGATTAACTTCCTCTGCTGTATCAAAAAGCGGTACATATTCCACTTTGAGGGTTAGTACCATTGTTACAGCAACTGCAAATAATAAAACCCCAACCATTATAAATATCCTGACCTTCTGGCTCTTCTCAAGATTACCCCAGAAGCTCTTTATTTTGTCAAACAGCTTTTTTATTCCTTCCGGCATAATTTACCCTCCGATCAAGGCTTTTCTATAGTACTTTACGCTTTATCTATAGTAAAAAACAATAGTTATATCTGCATTCTCATGATTTCCTGATATGCTTCCATAACCTTATTACGAACCTCCATAATAAACTGGAGAGATATTGTCGCTTTTTCAGAAGCTATCAAAACCGAATGTATGTCATCGGTCCTGCCAGCAATAAAATCTTCTGTCATCTTTGCAGACTCCTGCTCGAGAGTATTGACATTATTCAGAGCGTCCAACAGAACTTCCTTGAAATTGATGTTTTCATTAAGATTGTTAACATTCTTTACCGGTGAAGCAATTGTGTTGTTTATTAAGTTAACGCCTTGCACTGCCATTTACTTTACCCTCCTTAATACCCGAGATTACCTGCCTATTTCAAGTGCCTTTGCTGCCATTGATTTTGACGCATTCAATGCCGTTATATTGGCTTCGTAGGCACGGGTTGCGGATATCATATTAACCATCTCGGTTACTATCTCAACATTAGGCATCCTGACTATTCCGTTTTCATCGGCATCCGGATGGCTCGGGTCATATACTTCTTTAAAAGGTGTAAGATCTTCGGTAATTTGTGTAACTCTAACTCCGCCTCCTGTTAAAAAGCGACTGCGGCTTTGTTCTGAAAGATATTGTGAGAAAGACATTTCTGATTCTTTTTCCTGGAAGACTACGGTCTTTCGTCTATATGGAGTTCCGTCCTCTGTTCGGGTAGTATTTACGTTAGCGATATTCTGTGATATCACGTCCATTCGAAGGCGTTGGGCTGTAAGTGCCGATGCGCTGATATTAAAGGAATTAAAAAGTCCCATAATTATCTACCTCCTCGAATTACAGTTTTCAACTTCTGAAAATCACCGTTCATCTTTTGTATTAATGTATTGTATCTGATACTATTCGCAGCCATTAATGCCATTTCATGCTCAATATCTACGTTGTTTCCGTCACTTCTGTATGATGAATTTGCGGGATCTTCTGTAATTTGTATGCCATTTGATGATAGCTTGGTCTTTCCCTGTGAAATCCGTCCCGTCTTCATCTCATTTTCAAGGAATTCTTCAAATCTTACTACTTTTCTTTTATATCCGGGCGTATCAACATTGGCTATGTTTTGCGAAATGACATCGTTTCTAAGCCAAGCGGCATCAAGCCCCCGTTCGATATTATTCTTTGTAAACAAAAGATTGGATAGCACAGAATCACTCCTTTAAATTGCTTATAGCAACCATTTATCATTAGTATAAAATTGGGTACAACAAAAACACACAAAATGTACCTATAATAAGAATATACCACAATATTATGGCAGGTACAACAGAAGTTCTGCCAAATACGTGAAGTTATCTCCTTTATTTTCTCATATTTTGATGAAATTTGTCAAATATTTATTAACTTTTGGAAAGTGACATAACAAAAGACAATTATACTATGTGTTTTAGATGAGAAATTTAAATTTTAAATGTTTATTCCGTTTCCACCATAACTTTCTACTTATAAACAAAGCGACATGAGCAATAATAAGGATTGAGGAGGTGAGATTAATGGCAAATAACAGCTCAAACAGCAACAGCAAGACCCAGTTTGACAACATGAAGTATGAGATTGCCGGCCAGCTTGGTATCAACTTGAAGCAAGGTTATAATGGTGATTTAACTTCTCGTGAAGCCGGAACAATCGGCGGTAACATCGTCAAAAAGGTATTCCAGACCTATACCGGCAATCAGTATCCTCAGTATGATACAAACAATAAACAGAGCAAATAATTAGTATCCAGTATCATAAAAGGGGCTGTATCGAGAAAATCGATGGGGCCCCTTTTACTGTTTGCTTCACTAAAGGCTTCGCCCATCATTCAACTTTTTCAGTATGATTGTACATACTGAAAAAGTCAAATGGAGATGTCTCAAAATAGGCAGTCATCCTGAGCGAAGCGAAGGATCTTAATCAAATCTGTGCATTACAGTTTGATTTTGAAGATTCTTCGGCCATTATATGGCCTCAGAATGACACGTTTCGTATTTTGAGACAGAGGGCATCTTAATTTAGTTATATTTTTTCTTCCTCATTATCATTAAGATGAGCGGCTTCAGTGATTGGTTCTTCTTTCTTTACGTGCTGTTTTGGTTCTTTTTCATGTTTGCAGCCGGGTTCAAATGCTTTCTTTATTTGTTCAATGATATTAGGTATATTATCCAAAGCTCTGTCAAGCGCAGCATGTGGTGAGGCGGGTATCATTTTTATGGTGTTATTCCTGCCTACTATCATAAAAGCAACCGGGCTGATACTGACACCTGCACCGCTGCCTCCTGCAAAGGGGAAAGCATTATTGCCTTCTGCTCTTTTATTATTATATTCTCCACCGCCTGCGGCAAACCCAAAGGCTACTTTGGAAACAGGTATAATGACAGTCCCGTCGGTAGTTTGAACCGCATCACCCACTATAGTATTTACATCCACCATGTCCTTAATGCTTTCCATGGCTGTTTTCATAAGTTCTTCAATTGGATGCTGTCCCATACTTTTTATTTTCTCCTTTCCTTAATTTTTCAATAAAATGATTGGCTATCAGTTTTATAATATGGATTATTCTCACCCTTAATATGCAGGAAATATTAAAATCAGGAGTTTCTTTTTGAAAATCAGGATAGAAATCCAGAATAAAGTTTTTTTGAGGAATAAAAGGTATTAATACCCCGATAAGGCTCCAAATATTTCCGTAGAGCAAAGCTGTTAAGGCAGCATTTTTTGTGGACAATCGGCCTTTTACCGAAAATATGAACACCTCCATATTCTTTTTTAGATGGTTATAGGTATCCTTTGAGAAAATAAGATTCAGTACGGCTGAAATCCTTCCCTTTTTCTTTTTTTTGTTTTCGGGCACTTGTTTCTTTTTTTTCAGAAGAAAGTCAAGTCCACCCTCTTTAAAATTCCATGAAAAAAGCTTGAGAATTCGGTACAGCATTACCTTAATCTCCATGTTAAAGCCTTCGCTGTCAATAGAAATATCAACCATAAAAGAGATTCTCGAAAATATAGTTATTATAATTAATAAAACGAGAGCTATAAAAACAGCCGAAAGAACCATACGTACCTCCGTACTATATGTTTTCCGGCTTATAGTAAATTATGCCAAGAATTTTTAATCTAAGGGAACATCTTCATATACTTCGGGTATCTCATTCATAGCCAACGGAGGAAGCTCCTTAATGCTTGAAAAACCAAAAACACGAAGAAACTCCTCGGTGGTTGCATATAGCTTGGGCTTTCCCGGAGTATCATCACGGCCAGCCTCTTCAATAAGATTTCTCTCCACAAGTTTCATTAGAATACCGTCGCAATTTACTCCCCTTATTTGCTCTATGTAAGCTCTTGTTACAGGCTGGTTATATGCGACAATTGACAATGTTTCATATGCCTGAGGTGTGAGTCCTTGTTTTCTTCTTACCGTTCCAAGTTGCTGCACATATTCATCAAGCTCAGGTTTAGTACAAAGCTGATATGCGTTGTTAATCTCCCTTAGCATGATGCCCCGGGATGCATTCTGATATTTATATATTAAATTTGCCATTATTACTTTCGTTGTTTTTTTGTCGTGACCGATTATCTCAGCTATTTTTTCTAAGGAAACCGGATCCCCCGAGGCAAACAGCAAAGCTTCTATTATTACCTCAGTATCGTTTATGGAGCCCATATTACTCATCCTCTATTAATAACATTGGATCTTTATCATTATTATTCATATTAGGTGTCAGGTATATTTCTCCGAAGTCAGTATTCTGGTGTATTAATGCTTGACCTATTCTAACAACTTCCAGAGTAGCCAGAAACCCAGTGGCTACCTCCAGACGACTTTTTTCTTTTGGATTATATATTCTTGAGAAGCACAGTTTTACTCCGCTTTTTAAAAATTCCAAGATCTCTTTCACCTTTGATCTTAGTGAAACCTTTTCTTGGTTTAGAATTCGTTTCATTTTTTTAGAAACATCATCCATCTTATCCCGGTATTTTCTCAGGGCATTCTCCATACAAATTCTAAGAGTTTCAGAAGAGACTTCCAACTCATCTTCTGCAATTATATCAGGTATAGCCTCAGGAAGCTTATAATGAGCGCAGCTCCACCTTTCTTCCCTGATAGACATGATTTTTGAATATTCCTTGTATTTTTTATATTCTAAAAGTTTTATAATAAGCTCTTCTCGCGGATCTACAGTTTCTTCATCTTCTAAAGATTCTCTATTTGGAAGCAGCATCCTTGATTTTATATGGAGCAGGGTAGACGCCATAACCAAAAACTCTGACGCAATATCCAAATCCAACTCCTGCATAGCACTAAGATAATCCAGGTATTGTTCTGTAATATCCAAAATAGGAATGTCATAAATATCTATCTGGTTCTTCTCTATCAGATAGAATAATAAATCAAAAGGGCCTTCAAAATTTTCAAGTTTTAAGGTGCAAGCATCGGTCAGCGCGCTTTTCATGATATCCCCTTAAATCCAATCAATTTTCATAACCTGACGGACCTCAGCCATTGTCTTTTCAGCAATTATCCTAGCCTTTTTATTTCCTTCAATGATAATATCCTTAATATCATCAGGTCTTTTAAGCCATTCCTGCCGTCTTTCGTATAAAGGTGTCATAAGCTCAGCCACGTTTTGGGCAAGCTTTTTCTTACATGCCACGCAGCCAATTTCACCATTTCTGCAATCATGTTCGATTTCATTAATATCACTTTCAGAAAAAAGCTTGTGATATGCAAAAACAGAGCATACCTCCGGATGGCCCGGATCGGTTTTATGAATACGGGCGGGATCTGTTATCATACTCATAATCTTTTTCTTTACAGTTTCGGGGCTATCTGATAGAGCTATGGTGTTATTATAGCTTTTACTCATTTTTCGGCCGTCAAGGCCGGGAAGAACCTTCGCCTTGGTTAAAAGCGGCTGGGGCTCAGGAAAAACTTCGCAATTATATAGAAAATTAAACCGTCTGGCTATTTCGCGAGTCAGCTCTATATGGGGAATCTGATCCTCACCTACCGGCACAAAACCGGCCTTATACATTAAAATGTCAGCCGCCTGCAAACATGGATATCCCAAAAAACCATAGGTGGCAATATTTTTTTCCTTTATTTGTGATAATTGATCCTTATATGTTGGACATCTATAAAGCCATGAAAGAGGAACATTCATAGAAAACAACAGGTGTAATTCGGCATGCTCTTTTATACAGCTTTGGATAAAAAATGTGCTCTTTTCGGGATCAAGCCCCGCTGCCAGCCAGTCAATCAACAAATTTGTAATGTTGTCTTTGTAATCATCTGTATTCTCATAGCCTGTTGTCAGGGCATGATAGTCTGCGACAAAGAAAAAACAATCATATTCATCCTGAAGCCGCACCCAGTTTTCCAATGCTCCAAAATAATTACCCAAATGCAGAGCACCTGTAGGCCTCATTCCGCTAAGTATTGTACCTTTTTTATCCATGGTTTTTTCTCCTGTTGAACTTAATTTCTATCTACTTATGTTATATTATATTTAAGTGCATAGTCAAGTCCCGCTTGAGTTCTGAGACAGGTCAAATTTTAATAATAATTCTTGCAAAGGTAAATACTTCGTGTTATTATATTGTGTGTTGCACAAATCAGTAGGAGGTGAACATAATGGCTAATATTAAATCAGCGATAAAGAGAGTAAAGACTAACGAAGGTAAAAACTTGCAGAATCGTACAAAAAAGTCTGCGCTTAAGACCACTCTTCGTAATTATCGCGAGGCTGTTGAAGCAAAGGCTCCCGAAACAAAGGATATGCTGAAGGATGCCATAAAAAAGGTGGATCAGGCTGCTTCCAAAAATCTTCTTCATAAGAATGCCGCCTCCAGAAAGAAAGCTCAGCTTCAAAAGGCTTATAATGTGATGTCAGCAGAATAATATCGATTAATTAACGCATAAAGATAAAACGTACCAAAGGTACGTTTTTTGCATTTATA
>CAYMLJ010000024.1:14603-17078 GCA_964391395.1 uncultured Ruminiclostridium sp.
AGTCAACGTTTTTTACTGTTATTCTATCCATTGTTACGTCGGCATGGCGTACTACGATATCGCTTATCTGGGCTACATCCTGAGAGGTAAGGCTCGAAGCTTTAACAATGATATCCACATTATCGGTATCACTCATATAAGCCAGTGCGTCTTCGAATCCCTTCTGTTTTACTAAGGTCTCTACTGTGCTTTCTGCCTCGGCCCTTCTAATTATGGCAAGCAATTGTTCCTGTGCTTCTAAGGAGTTCATACCGGCCGAGGTTGCAACAGTCCCGTCTGCAGCCTGAGCCAAAACTTTTAGTTCGTCCTTTTGTCTGCTCCTGGCTTTATCTCTTTCCATACGTGCCTCTGCAAAAAATCCTACTGCCTGCTCGGCCTGAGCTACTGCTTCGTCAATCACTGCAGTATCGGAATTTTCCACATATACGGCCGCTCCCGGTATATCCTCAAGATCAGTGCCTTGATCGAGGGCCAGGTCTAATTTGGCTGACTCTCCTGATGAATTATAGTTGTACTGTAGTATCCCCACTGAAATAATTACTAGCACCAGCCCAAGTACAACAATTTGTTTTCTTTTCATACCTTTCCCTCCAACCAATATTTAATGGAAGATATTTGCTTCCTAAAATATCATGTTCCGTATATAACAATTTCCTATATAGAATTATATTTACTATGCTACCCTATTTATGCTTCAATATCTGAACTCTGTGCTCGGGAATTCCTAAAAGAGTGCAAACCGCATTATTAAGCTGGGATTTAATAAGGATATCATCGGCGCCCTCTGCTACAACCACAACTCCTTTTATCTGGGGAATAATCACTTTCAGGATAACAGGCTCATCTGTTCCTGCTAAGGCAAGCTGTCTGGTCTCACTGATCTCCAATGATTTTCCGTCAGCTCTTTCATCATTTCTGGTATCCTGAACATCATTATAGGCCGGTACCTGCTCGCTTCCGGTATCTGCATATACCATAACACTGACCTGTCCGGCTCCCTCCACCTTTGACAAAAGCTCTGATAGTCTTTGTTCTATATCAGCAACAACATCCTGCCCCTCTATAGAATGACCTGATTGTACCGTCCTTTTATCAAGGCTTGATACGCTACTGGCTTCATTCATTGTATCCTCGGTATCATTTGAGTTAGCTAAATAGCTGCCTGCCAAAATAATGATTACTCCAATTATCACTATTAGTATCAGGTTTTCTATTGTAGAAAGCTTTCTTTTCTCGGTATTTCCTTTTTTCTTAACAAAAAAGCCCGTTATTTTTTTAAACATAATCCTATCCTCCATTAAACGCACTAAGATCAATGATTATCTGGTTTTCTTTAACCCCAAAGGCAGTTATAAGCTGATTTTTTATATTAGTAATGGTTTCTGAACTTACGGTTTTCATTCTGTTATCATCAGTGGGTTCAAGATTTAGATAAATGCTCCTTAATAAGCCAAATCTTTCATCTTTCTGATCTTCATACATTACTGCGTCAACATTTGTAACTATAAACTCTCTGTGCCCTTTAAAACGTGTCTTTACATCGTTTACAAGCGATGTCCTATATAACTCAAGTATTTGACTTGAGTCCTCCTCCTGAAGCCTTGTCACCCTGCTTTTAAGCTCGCCCTCCGACATCTTTACATATTGGTTCCAAGCAATACTGTCAATATCAAAATCTCCCTTTAGAAGATTTAAAACTGGCGTAATTATTACTACTGTTACAACCAAGCCGCAAATAAGCTTTACATACTTATTAAGATTGCCCTGAGGGGCAAATTTCTCGATTATCGAACAGACAATGGTTACCGATATAAGAGTAATAATCCAAGATCTTAAAACATCCATTTAATTTCCTACCCCATTACTCCGGATGAATTCATAAGGGTTCCTGTCAACAGTATAATTACGAACAAGGAAGCACCCATAATTCCAAGCATTATTGAAATACAGCCGGCTGAATCAGTTAATGCATCACAAATGCTTTCGTCACAAATCGGTGCTCCGATAGCTGCTGCCAAGCGAAAGGCTATCATAATAACAAAGACTTTAATAAACGGTATTACGAAAACCAATCCCAAACCAATAACCGTTAAAATACCTGCTATATTACTTACTGCCGATGTGCAAAGAAGTATAGTCTCTGCAGCGTCTGTCATATACTTGCCTGCGACAGGAATAAACGTGCCGATAGCAAATCTGGTTGTTTTTATGGTTACCGCATCTATTGAGGAGCCGGCTATCTTTTGAATAGACATAAAGATTGAAAATACCAAGGTGATGGTGCCGGTAATCATAACCGCACAGCTTTTTAGGAGCTTTGCCAACGCGTTTAGCTTAAACCGTTCAGATATGCTGTCCACCAAAAATAGGATTCCTGCCATTACTGTTAGCGGCAAAAGGACAGTTTTAAAAACTTGGCATGCAAAATTTACTCCCACAAGCATTAATGGCTGCATGGCTGTAACAGAAACAATC
>CAYMLJ010000025.1:0-12329 GCA_964391395.1 uncultured Ruminiclostridium sp.
ATATTTTTATTTGGAAAGCGTTTCAATAACAGGTATAGAAACATAAAAGCAAATATTGCTGTCAGTACCGAAACAATGGTCATATACCACCCGGCAGTCCCCACAATTTCTACCAGTACAGCCGGGCTGGTAAAAAAAATTTTTGTTATAATAGTAATAACTAATAGGCTTATAGCTTCATGGTATCCGAAATTACCTTCCCTGATCATTGCCCCTGCCACCTCCCGGTTTTGATGCCACCCATCCTCTGGGATTATCGCCCATTCGTTTTTCATTTTGAGTGTTTAAATAGTCTGGCCTTTGATTTTGCTTATGAAGAGGGCCTCTTATGATTTTGTCACGATTTGATTTAGTCTCAGGTGCAATAGAGGTAAAGAACGGTACTCCAAATGATTTCATGCCTAAAGATAATGCACAAAGAATCGCAAACCCTACTGAAAGCCCATAAAGGCCACCAACCGCCCCGAATCCTATAAGAAGGAAGCGAGCTATTCTGACTGCTAAAGCCAATGAATAATTTGGTATAGCAAAATTCCCCAGGCCTGTAACCGCAACTATAATAATAAGACTGGGGCTGACTAAGCCCGCCGAAACTGCCGATTGGCCCAGAATCAAAGCTCCGATTATACCCAGCGTATTTCCTGTTATGCCGGGAACACGAATTCCTCCTTCACGGATAAGTTCAAAGGACAACTCCATAAGAAGAAACTCCACTATAAACGGAAACGGCACCGGAGCGCGAGAAATTACAATTGAAGAAAGCAGTGATGTTGGAATCATCTCCTGATGAAACAGGATAAGAGCTGTCCATAAACCAGGGAGCAGTAATGCTATTAGAGTTCCTATCAAGCGCACAATTCTTAGAAAGGTTCCATATTGCCAGCGAAGATTTAAATCCTCTGAAGTATGAAAAAGATCAAAAAAAGTTATTGGCATTGCCAAAGCAAAGGGCGTTCCCTCACAAACTAAAGCCACCTTTCCATCCATCAGGAAAGAAGCCACACGATCAGGCCGTTCTGTTGAAATAACCTGTGGGAAGAGCATTAAGCTTCTATCTTCTATGAGCTGCTCCAACATTCCGCTACCGGAAATATAATCAATATTAAGGCTGTCAACACGTCGTTTAATCTCATCAACAATCTTTTTATTAGTTATATCATTCATATAAAGAAGAGCCGCAAAAATATTATTAGTTTTACTGATTATCTTGAACTCAGTTACTAAGGCTTCATTTTTTATAATTCTTCTTATTAGAGTTATATTCGTACGTAAATTTTCGGTAAATCCCTCCTGAGCGCCGTTTACCACCGTCTCGGTGGATGGAACACTTATATCTCGCTTTTCAAACCCACGGCTTTCCATAACTAAGCATTCATCACAACCGTCAATGAAGACAACTGTTAATCCGCTTAGTATTTGTGGAACAATATCTTTATAATTATCCATTCTTACCACCTGATGTATGGAAAGAATATTTTTCTCCAGGAAATCTATCGGGCATCCCTCTTCAAAATCGTCCAACGCACAAGCATCCATAAGCTGGGGAAGGGTAAATTGAACAACTATGTTTTTATCAATCATTCCATCGATAAAAACGAGACATGCCTCAATTTTCCTAGCTATTTTAAATTCTCTTATTATGACATCCTGATTAACCGGCAGATGAAAGATATTTTTAAGATTATTAATATTTTCCTCTATTGAGCAACTCACATTAACATCATTTTCTTTTTCCTCAGACGAATTATTTTGATCGTTACCTTTTTCTTCACCCTTTTTTCTATCTTCAGATTTCTCTTTATTTTGATTTTCATTGGAATTCGCGTCGTCCCCTTCGCCGTTGCTCGCATCTTTCTGCTTAGTATCTTCTTCTTCATTACTCTCTTTGGTCTTTTCTTTGTTATCTTTATTTTTAACAAGTTCCTTCACCGGTTTTGGCTTGATAATCCGGGCTTGTTCCGCTTTATCACCTTTATCATGCTTTTTTTTTCGTATTTTTTCTTCTTTTTTATTATTCTTTTTATCGACTGAATCTTCATTATTATCCCGGTTTTGATTGTCTTTTTTGTTTTCTTGGGAATTGCTTGACTCATTTTGATCCCGTAAATTATTTGTTTTGCCTCTGTGACTATCCCATCGCTCCGTTTCCTGAGGCTCTTCGGGAAATCTGAATCCGTATTCAGAAGGCTTTTTGTATACAAATAAATTCTTAAGGCCCTTCAACATAAGGATACACTCTCCATATCACTAAAAATGAATATATGTGCTATCATTATTAGCAGATAAAGATAATCTTATCCAAAAAAAAGCCAAAAGTATTAGTTGTATTATCTAAAATAGCGGCTATTGATATTCCATCCATTGAGAGATTAAATCCTCATGTTTGTCTTCCAAGGTATGTTTTTCATGAAGAAGCTCTTCCAAACGTTCATAGTCGGTGGCATGAATTTCCATCTCATTTTCTATCTCGCCTAATCTTTGCTCAGCAAGATCAATATCCTTTTCAAGCATAAGCAGTTTTTTCTCAATAGCCTTGGGACTGGGCTTCTTTATACGGGTATCTTTTTTTACTTTATCGGGTTTTGAATTTTGTTCCGAATCTCTCTTCCTTTGAGCATCGTAGCGTTTCCAAGCTCTATATTCTTCATAATCGCCATCAAAACTGTAAAGCTTTCGGTCTTCCAGCTCACATACCTTTTTTGCGAATTTTCTAATAAAATACCGGTCATGGGAAACAAAAAGTATAGTCCCTTCAAAGCTCTCCAGCACCTCTTCTATCCATTCTCTCGAAGCTATATCCAGATGATTTGTGGGTTCATCAAGAATCAGCAAGTTTACACCGGTTTGCATTAAGAGACAAAGCTTTAATCTGCTGCGTTCTCCGCCTGATAGACTTTCCACTGTTTTAAAGACATCCTCGCCTGTAAATAAAAATCCTGCCAGAAGATTCCGGGCAGTTCCCTCATCAATAATAAGCTCTCGGCGTACTGTCTCCAGTATAGTCAAATCCGGTTGGTCAAAGGTTACAATCTGCGGCAGATAAGCAACTCTTACGCTTGGTCCGATTTTTACGTTTCCGGCATCCGCAGTAATTTCTCCCAGTATTATTTTCAGCAACGTAGTCTTCCCTGTCCCATTGTTTCCTAATAGTACCAAGCGGTCTCCTTTAGATAGGAGCAGATTTATATCCTCGATAATAATCCTGCCATCAAAGCTTTTTTGTATTCCTTTTAAGTTCAAAACTTCTGTGCCTGAAAAAAGACCTGATTTAAAAGACTTGGATAGTTTTCTTTCTGTTTTTGGCTTTGGTGTTGCATTTTCCTGCATTCTCTCCAGGCGTTTCTCCATACCGAATGCTCGTTTATGCAGCTTTGGATTATCTGCACGATTAGCCCAATCATGCATTCTTTTGACGGCATTTTCCAACTGTTTGATCTTTTTAAGCTCCTGCTCATAATGGCTAAGCTGCTCAATCCGTCTTTGCTCTTTTAGCATGGCATATTTACTGTAATTTCCGTCATAGCTGATTGCTATTCCGTCCTCAATCTCCACAATGTTTTCCGAAATCCTGTCAAGAAAATATCGGTCATGAGATATAGCCACCACAGTGCCCTTAAAGGTATTTAAATAATCCTCCAGCCACTCGACGGCATTAATATCCAAGTGATTTGTAGGCTCGTCCAAAAGCAAAATATTAGCATCTGTGAGAATTATTCTGGCTAGGTTAACCCGGGTCTTTTCGCCTCCGCTAAGTTCAGAAAACAAGCGCTCTTGCATATTCTCGTCTATACCGATACCGTTGCAAACCCTTTTAATGGAGGTTTCAATAGTGTAACCTCCCCTAATTTCATATTCCTGCTGTAACGCGCCGTACCTTTTAATCAAGTCCGGGGAATCACTTTGAACCATTTGTTTTGTTATACCTTGAAGTCTGTCTCTAAGCTCATATATTTCGGAAAAAGCTGAATCAAGAACCTGGTATACAGTAGTACCGGGGTTGTATTCGGGAATTTGATCCAGTATACCCACCCGACGACCCTTTGCAAGGATGAATTCGCCTTTTTCGTAACTCTCCGACCCGGAAAGAATTTTGAATAATGTAGTTTTGCCTGCCCCGTTTTTACCGATAAGTCCAACAACACTATCCTCATATACCTCAAGAGACACACCTTTTAGAATGTGATTAGTACCGTAGTATTTATGTATATCATTTAATATAATTTCGGCCATTATAATAACATCACCCGTTAGCGAAATCAAAGATTTCGAACGGGCCCCGAGTCATTGAAACTCGAGGGAAACAATACTCCCTACCCGCCACCTTAGAAGTGGGGAAATCTTTATTCTCGTTATAGATCCTTTCATGCATAGTCAATAAGCAATTGCCAAATTGTGCGCCAAAACGCCAAGCAAAATGGCGTTTTGCTAAATTCTATTTATCTAAAATAACCAATAAATAATTGTCTAATACTATAAGAGCTTTCTCTAAAGTTTCTTCAATACTATTAATATCTTTATCTTTAAATACATCCTCTAATAAATGTAGCTTATTTTCTATTCCCATGGCAATACTAAAACCAATTGTTTTATTCGGGTCAGACAACAAATGCTGAAATACTATTTCTTCTTTAGCGTTATTAATAATAAGTTTCCTGAGTTTTTTCAGCGCTTTTATTCTATCAATACTATAGGTCGTTCTTCGTTCAATGTTTAATGAATACCAAAATACTAGAAATCCCACCGGTAACATTAAATATGCCGATAAAACCGAAAAAGCGACCGATACAATACAGCCTGCAGCAAAAAGTGTCACGCCCAGAATCAATCCCAAATTACGATAGTATAGCTGACCTGCTGTTAGTTTATTCTTTTTTAAATGATTAATCTTTACGTTTTTATCAAAGTTAATATAATTTTCATTAATTCTTATTGTTTCGCTATCGCTCATGTTTTTCGTGCTATTTTTTATAAGGTCAAATTCCCCCAACTCATCACTCGATTCCCTTATTAATTGTAGCAAATCCTTCTCTGATGCGTCTAATTGCTCTTCATTTTGATCTTCGGTAATTTTGAAGCATACAGTTCTGTTTTTGTTTTCAATAGTAAATTCGGTCTGAAAAAAGCCCTTAGAAGCCAAACCGAAAAGTCCTGCGAGGATTCCCCTCGCTCCGGTTTTGCCGCTCAGAAGCAAATATGCCTCCTGAGGGGTCATTTTAGGTATGTCCTTTAACTCAAAGGCTTCCGACACTTGATTTTTTCGTAGCTCTTTTTGTGCTCTATATATTGTTAAAAGACCGGTAAACGATGCAAATAACGAAAAAATAGTTGAGAATATTTTTGCCCTATGCTTCATTCTCTCATTCCATGCTTTTTTTCCGGCTTCTTTAGCTGCATTTTCACGTGCTTTTAACAGAGGACTTTTATCACTTTCAGAGTATTCCTTTTCTTCCTGAAGTAACGTTTCCAAATAGCTTCCTGAATCCGTTACCGGAGCATCTTTTATTAGGTTTTCAGGAAACGCAACCCTTGTTTCTATATATTCGCCCGGCACGGTATTCGGAATGTCATATTTGATTCTTCTTCCGTCCAAAACTCTTTTTTGACCAACCAAAACTCCATGTAAAAATGGTTTTATCCTTGCGATATCAGTGTATTTCGGAAGCTGTATTTCAATATCAATATCGTAGGCATAACCGTTCCAATCCTCTAAAATAAACTTTCTGCTAAAAAGTGCAATATCGCCATAACGTTTAACCGAATTTTTTACATTATAATGTACCACAACTGTACCTTGCTGCTTCTTAAATGTACCATATACTTTAAGCCTTACAAGGCTGTTCTCTTGTAAAACACTATAGGTACCGTTAAACACATTAGCATCCCATTGTCCTGCCGATAATCTCTCACATTCGACCAATTCATCCTTGATAAGTGTATAAACATTTTCTATTTCAATTTCTTCTCCATCCTGCTTATCAATAAGAATTATTGCATTATTACTATTACCAAGAGAGCTAAATTTTACTTTTTCTGTTATATCAAGATCACCGTTCTTAGCAACCCTAACAACTACCCCATGTTCAGAGATACGATATCCATGCTGAGACTGTGCAAAGCAAAAACCGGTCAGTGAAAATATTATGGTAATAGAGACAGTAATCAGAGACAGAATCTTTATTATTTTTGTTTTCACTTTTAAGTGCCTTTCTTATGGTTCAATTTATTATATATTCATAAATTTCAATTAAAAGTGATTTCGTCATGATATGATTTTTCTACTATCAAGGCCTTTATTTTTTGAAAAAACAATCTGTAATCGGCAAACAACAGCAACGGAGCCGTTATAGCAGCCCTATACCTATAATAGGTATCAGCCACATTTTCACTGATCAGAGCATTAATAAGACCATATGAAACTATAAAAGCCAATACCCCTATAAGGTATGGGTCCCATCTTATAAATGTATGCATTATGCCAAAAACCGAAATCACCAAACAAAGATACCACAGCAGCATTTCAATTTTAACTATAATTATTGCTATTGTATTTGCGGCAATGTCTGTTATATACGGAACATCCTCAAAATGCGGTTTAGTAAGAAAACCATTAATGGAAGCGGCAACATCCTTTTCCATGATAGTTCTGAAGATTGAACCGAATTCTTCATCTAAATCTTCATCCCCGCTTTTACTCCTATCCATTGACAAAGCATGATAATCCCGCATATTTTCTCTTACTGTGGTGAAGTTTATAAGCACACCGCAAGCAAGAATAATAACGGCAAATACCAAAGATAGTTTTTGCTTTGTTTTTATATAGTAAAGTATCAAATAAATTAACAACGCACCGGTTAAAGTGTAAAGCATATAAATTCTTAGAAGGGTGCTTAGCCAGATAAGAATACAAATCCCTATAATGAGCAGACCTTGCTTAATTATAGATAATTGCCTGTCTCTGATTACTTTCAAAGCCATATACCAAATCACAATAATTAGGAAGAAAATCATTGATTCTTTCCTTGTATCAGCGGTCCAAACAATCATACTCGGTATAAACACATAGATTATTCCTATTATAAATGATCTTTTGGCTTTAAACTTAATGTCAAGGGCTATAGCAGTAATATAATATCCCGACAGAATAGATATAAATGAGTTTACAAATGATGCCGCATACCTGTTTACACCGAATAAAGCATATTGAATTCCCATTAAAACGGTATACCAAGTATACTCATAATCCAACTTCCACAGCGGTACTCCCGAGTTTAATTGTTCAGCAATATCCTTGGCCACTTGATGGTATATTAGCCCATCGGTTCCGGAATATTCTGTCCCGTTTGAATATATAACAAAAATAAGGATAAACCGTATTACCAATGCCAGTTCAGCTAAGGCAATAAACCAGATTTTATTTGGTCTATCTTTAAATATCAACATTCCAATAATGGCTGTTAAAGCCATCAGTGCCAGCATCCACAATATTTTTTCTAGCATACTTCTTGCACAGCTTTCATTTCCAGTTCTAACAACACATGGTATTAATGATGAAAGAGTCTCAGTCCTGTAAAGCACATTACCATATTGTATGTATTACAGGCATTAATAACTTCATCGTCACGTACTGATCCGCCGGGCTGCGCAATATATTTTACACTGCTGGCAGCTGCTCTGTCTATATTGTCCTTAAAAGGGAAGAAAGCATCGGAAGAATAGGATATTCCGTTAAAATTCTTAATCCATTGGGCCTTTTCTTCTGCAGTAAGTTTAACGGGAACAATATCAAACAATGCCTCCCACGCCTTTAACTCCATCTTTGTAATATCATCTCTTAGATAAAGATCAATGGCATTATCTTTAGCAGGGTTTTTTAAGCCTTCTTTAAACTGCATTCCAAGCACCTTTGGATGTTGTCGAAGCATCCACAAATCAGCCTTGCCCGCAGCAAGTCTGGTACAATGTATGCGAGATTGCTGGCCTGCCCCGCATCCGATTACCTGGCCGTCATATGCAAAACAAACCGAATTTGATTGGGTATATTTTAATGTTATAGTTGCAATGAGAAGATCCCTTATTCCTTCAGGTGTGATGTCCTTATTTTCAGTCACAATTTGATTAAAGCTATCCTTGCTTATAACAGCATTGTTTCTTAATTGCTCCAGAGTAATACCAAAAATTTCGCGACTTTCAATTTCTTCTGCTTTATATTCTGGGTCCATTTTCATTATGACATATCCGCCTTTTTTCTTACCCTTAAGAATTTTCAAGGCTTCCTCATCATAATCAGGTGCAATAATCCCATCCGAAACCTCTTTAGCAAGAAGCTTTGCAGTATCTATATCCACTTTATCGCTGATGGCAATAAAATCTCCGAAAGAAGAAACTCGATCTGCTCCTCTAGCTCTGGCATAAGCTGTCGCTACAGGAGAAATATCCATGCCTTCAATATGATAAGCTTTCTTGAGTACATCGCTCAGAGGATTAGCCACAGCGGCACCGGCGGGGCTTACATGTTTAAAGGATGTAGCTGCCGGAAGTCCCGTTGCCTCTTTTAGTTCCTTAACCAATTGCCAGGCATTAAGTGCATCGGCGAAATTTATATAGCTGGGGCTTCCGTTTAATATTGAAAATGGTAATTCACCGTTTTTGATGTATACTCTTGATGGCTTCTGATGTGGATTACAACCGTACTTAATACTCAATTCATTCATGGTACTTCCTCCGAAACTTATTAAAGATTATGTTTATTCCTAATTGTAATTTCAACATTTCCCGTCTTAATATCTATAGTTTTAACTAACAATGAAATAATATTTTCTTGATTCAAAATGTCCCAATAGGTAGCCAACGCAAACTCTGCGCCATTAGGTATTGGCATGAGGTAAGGTTCACCCATAAATGAAGGCAAAACTTCTCCATCGCATTCATAAGTATGAATACAATGCCCTATTCCTTTAATAGGTTTTTCATAATTAAAGAAATTTCTCATACAGGTATTAGGTTGTCCATCCTGTGTTTTAAGGATTGCCAGACTGTATGCATTTTTCCCGCCTAACTCCATAATACCTGTTATTCTGGGTGTGTAATTAGGAGAATCGGGCTCGAAGGAACGAGTCATCAAAGCTGACTCGAAGGTTTTTCCTGAACTCAGATAGTCGAAAACCGTATCTGTTTGGTCACCGTTTGATATTATATGATATTTCCCAATACTTTTTAAAGGATAGTAAATAATAAGTGATGGATCTATTAGTTTGCTTTCATCATATGCCTGGGTTCTGACAAACCCGTTTTCCTCTATAAACACCCTGTTTCTACTGTTTTCACTTCGGCCCATAATCCAATAAATTTGGAATAACTTGGTACCATCATCAGATAAGCCAAGTACAATACCCCGGCCGGGATAAGAATTATTTTTTATTCTTGTAGCATTACTTTGGGCTATTCGCTTCAACATCAGTGTGTTAACTCCCTTTCAAATTTTCTTTGTTTTCTTTTAACAAATACATTTTATATGAATTGCTTCTTATCAACAAGAGTGAAACGCACCAAAAAAAGCGCCATACCCTAGATGGCATTATACAATTTTTTCATATATGATAAAATTAGCAATATAGCATTCCCTTTTGTATTTCCTTAGAGGCGGTTTCTCCCTTAGCCAATGACAGTAATGCAAAGGCAAATGCAAGGGAGGTTGCGGGCCCTTGTGAAGTAATAAAATTCTTGTCTATAACCACATCGTCCTTTGAAATTATAGCCCCCTCCAGATCATCTTCACATCCGGGATAGCATGTAGCCTTAATACCCTTGTAGAATCCCATCTTACCGGGTATGGTCGGCCCTGCGCATATAGCCGCAAGTAAACCTTTTTGTTCTTGATGTTTTAATAACAGATCCTGCAGAACTTTGGATTCTGAGAGTTTTTGTACTCCCTTTTTTCCTCCGGGAATAACAATCATATCCTCCGACATAATTTTTAGCTCTTCTATGGTTATATCAGCAACGACCGGTATATTATGAGAGCTCAGAATAATTTTATCGCTTTTTATAGAAACCATAACGGTTTCAACCTCGCCACGTCTCAGAACGTCAACCACCGATAACGCCTCAATCTCTTCGAATCCGTCAGCTAGCATAACATATACTTTCATAGATATTTCCTCCAATTTAAAATTTTATCATTTCTATTATAGCCCATGGGACATAATCCTAAAAGACTGATATAATATAAATATCTTTTATACTAAAAAGGAGTATGAAATTCTATGACAAATTATAAAATAAAGCTTGTTGACAATAAAGCTAAAGCAAATAGTGGTGTACCTCAATTTACATTATCCTACAACGCAGAAAACAGAAATTCACAATCAAGTATTAGCTATGAAATAATAACGTTACTTAAAGAAGGTAATGATATTGTAATTGAAATAGACACTTCTCTCATTTTACAGTCTAAAAAAAGTAAAAAATTTATACCGGAAGATTTTATTTCTGAAATCAAAAAATTGAACCTTGAGTATTCCTATAAAAAAAGCCAATCTCAAAAGCAAGATTTCTTCTCCACTTTGTTTGGAATGAAGAAAACTGAAGAGGAACATGTTGTTACTGTCTATGTTCCTGATAATGTCTGGAGGAATGAAGCTCTTAAAAAAATACTACCGGATTGTGGAGTTAGATACTTGATCAAGAAAGATACCGATGAAGCTCGTAAGGTATTGGATGAAATGAACCTCTTGCTGGATAACGAGAGAAATAATTATTTTAGTTATGTAATTTTTGATGTATCCGAATTTAATCAAATGGGTATTACAAGCAGTCATTATGGTTTTGAAGACATTAAAAAAATCCTTGGAATAGTATGAATTGTAAATGATTGAATTACCAAATATTTAATTTTCTTCTATTATTAATTTTTTTATTGTATAATGTATATAGATGTGTATTTCATCTTTGAGGATAAATAAAATTTAAGGAGATGAAAATTATGAGTCCGGCGATAAAGCGAGGATTTTATACAAAATTATTAAAATTTGCAATTATTATCCCTATTCTGCTTGCGGTTGCCTTTGCTTTGATAAAGGGGAATCTTTTAGCAAGAGCTGTTATAATTTCTATTGTTATCTCCGGTTTTTTATTCCGGGTATGGCGGCATAGACACTATAAAGAGACTGAGTATGATGAAGTAGGCTATTGGAGCGGCCTTGATGACTTTGAACTTGGTATAGACCTACATTGCTTTAATGATTTAGAAATATCAGATGATGATCTTGATTTATTTCCCGGAGATTATTATGACGGTCGGCCTATCTAACATAAGTATTTCAATTTAAATGCAAAAAAGAGAGCAATCGCTCTCTTTTTTTATACGCTGCAATATTATTTAACTTCAACTGTTGCGCCAACTTCTTTAAACTTTTCAGCAATAGCATTGGCTTCATCTTTGGAAAGACCTTCCTTGATTGTGTTAGGAACTTTTTCTGTAACTTCCTTTGCTTCCTTAAGGCCAAGAGCTGTAACTTCGCGTACTACCTTAATAACCTTAATTTTCTCAGCACCGGTTTCCTTAAGAACAACAGCAAATTCTGTCTGTTCCTCAACAGGCCCGGCAGCAGGTCCGGCGGCAGGTCCTGCAGCAACTGCAACAGGTGCTGCTGATACGCCGAATTCTTCTTCGATAGCTTTTACAAGATCCTTGAGCTCAAGGATGGTTAAAGTTTTGATTTCTTCAATAAACTTTGTAATTTTTTCACTCATTTTAAAATCCTCCATTACAATAAAATTATACTTCGTTTTTATCAATAATTATGCCTCGGCTTCAGCAGGTTGTTCCTGCTTTTCTGCAATAGCGTTAAGGGCAGCAGCAAGACCATATAATGAACCTTGGAGACTTCCGATAAGTCTTCCCAGCAGTTCTTCTTTTGATGGTGTAGAAGCAAGTTCCTGTACTCCGGCTACATCAATAATATTACCTTCGACCATACCGCCCTTTATCTCAAGTTTGTTATAGTCTTTTGCATATTTTGCAATAACCTTTGATGGAGCGACAGGATCAGTTGTACTGATTGCTATGGCTGTCGGGCCTGCAAGATATTCTTTGAGCCCTTCTAAATCACTGTCCTTAACAGCAAAGCTGATAATAGAGTTCTTAATGACCTTATATTCAACGCCTTCATCTCGCAATGCTTTGCGTAATTTGGTGTCCTGGTCAACAGTAAGTCCTCTGTAATCGGCTAAAACAACTGACTTTGCATCTTTTAGCTTTTGAATCAGCTCTTCAACCACAGCCTTCTTTTGGCTAAGAATTTTTTCACTGGGCATTTAGTGCACCTCCT